>JACMOZ010000212.1 GCA_014377785.1 Aeromicrobium sp. | reverse complement strand
CCCACTCCGCCCCCACCCCCCCCGGCCCCGGCGCGGGGGCAACGGCCCCCCCCGCCATTTCGGGCTTCCCCGGGTAGCCCCGGGGGCCCGGGCAAATGAGGCCAAACCCCCTCCTTTTGACGTGAGTCGGCCACAGAACGCCCGGGCCATTGTGATTGCCCGGGCGATTCTGCGCATCGTTCTGTGCTGGGAGAAGCGTTCTTTATAAGCGGTGTCAGTACGGGTAGTCGTGGTGCTCGTGCGGCGGACGTCGAGGATCGGCTTGCAGATACGGATGTAGAGCTGACAGTTCGCGACGCGGTTGACCTTGAGGTTATTTTCGAAGGCGATCGCCTCGACCTTGCAACCCTTGTCGGACAACGCGACGAGCTTCTGCGCCACAGCGATTCGACGATATTTGAAGCGGTTGTGCTGGACCCGGATTCGGCACGTGTCATCGGGGATGATGCGGTTGAGCACATCAGGACAGGATCTTTGCCGTTGCTCGGCGTCACTTAGACCGGCGTCGGATAAATCGTCACATCAGCGAGATTCGAATAGAACATGCCGCTACTGACGTAACCCTTCGTGTAGCCATACGACGCGGCGTTCGCGAGAACATACTTCGAGGCATGGCCGTCGACTTCGTCGTGCAACCTTCTCCCTCGCGCGGGTCTAGAGCCCGTACCTCGCTCGTGACGCTCGCTCAGTCGAGGTAGTCGCGCAACACCTGTGAACGGGAGGGGTGGCGCAATTTGCTCATTGTCTTGGACTCAATCTGACGAATCCGCTCACGCGTCACGCCATAGACTTTGCCGATTTCATCCAACGTTTTCGGCTGGCCGTCGGTGAGTCCGAAGCGCATCGACACGACCCCGGCTTCGCGCTCGGACAACGTGTCGAGCACGGCGTGCAGTTGTTCCTGCAGCAAGGTGAACGACACGGCATCGGCGGGAACAATTGCTTCGGAATCCTCGATGAGGTCACCGAATTCGGAATCGCCGTCTTCACCGAGGGGCGTATGCAGGCTGATCGGCTCGCGACCGTACTTCTGGACTTCGACGACCTTCTCGGGGGTCATATCGAGTTCGATTGCCAACTCTTCGGGAGTGGGTTCGCGGCCGAGGTCCTGGAGCATCTGGCGCTGAACACGAGCAAGTTTGTTGATGACTTCGACCATGTGGACCGGGATGCGGATGGTGCGGGCCTGGTCGGCCATAGCTCGGGTGATGGCCTGACGAATCCACCAGGTCGCATACGTGGAGAACTTGAAGCCTTTGGTGTAATCGAACTTCTCGACCGCGCGGATAAGCCCGAGATTGCCTTCCTGGATGAGGTCGAGGAATAGCATGCCGCGACCGGTGTAGCGCTTGGCCAGCGAGACCACAAGGCGCAGGTTGGCTTCGAGCAGATGGTTCTTGGCGCGCCGGCCGTCTTCACGAATCCAATCGAGTTCTTCGGCGAGTTTTGGCGAAACACGTCCGCCCTTGACCACCTTCTCTTCGGCGAAAAGTCCGGCCTCGATGCGTTTGGCGAGTTCGACTTCCTGGCCGGCAGTCAGCAACGACACCTTGCCGATCTGCTTGAGGTAATCCTTCACCGGGTCGGCAGTGGCACCGGCGACCATGACCTGCTGGACCGGCTCGTCACTCTCATCTGCGGCCGACAATGTGAAGCCGGACTTCTCGTCTTCCTTGAGCGTCGGGTCAGTCTTGACTGCGACCTCAAACTCCTCGTCGGAGATGTCGGGAAGAATTTTCTTGCCCATTGCATCAACCAACGCAATGGCGGCCGACGTCTCGGGCTCGTTGACGTTGGAAGCAGCGGCCCTGTTGGCCGCGATCTTTTTGGCGGCGGCAGATTTGGCAGCGGCGGTCTTCGCGGGCGCCTTTTTGGCGATGGTCTTGGGGGCGGCAGTTGCAGCAGTTTTGGTCACGGCGGTCTTTTTTGTCACTGTCTTCTTCGTAGGGGCAGAATCCTTGGCTGCGGGAGCAACCTTGGCGGCGGCGGCTTTTTTAGCCGGCACGGTGGCCGCGGCAATCTTTGTGTTCGAAGCCGTCGTCCTGACCGGTGCTTTTTTCGAGTCTGTTTTTGCCACGATTTTGTCCGTCACCCCGGAATTCGTCTTGGGAGCCTTTGCGGGCTCGCTCGTTGTCGGCGCTTTTGTTGCCGTTACCGTTGCGCCTCCGGTCAATGAACCAGTGATTTTCTTCGTTACAACGGCCCTCAAACGTGAGCCTGCGGAAGGTACAACCGACACGGAAAACCTCGCAAAACCAGAGTTAGGGCGCGGCAAACCAGGCCTGTGGTCAACCGCAGTTTCCTCAAGTGTGCCACGCTCCCCCAAGCCTGTGTGCCGCAGGTCGGAGTTTTTGCGGTCGCGGGGACCCACATTGCGGGAGACTCGGCTCAACCTTCGGGCCAGGTATGGACCGGCGTGTTGCTGTGCATGAGTTCTTCGTAGCGAACCGTCGTGGCGCGCAAGGCTCCTTCGCGGTCGGGATTGGTTGCCAGCTGCCGTTCGAATTCGCCGATGAGCCAAGTGGATCCGTTGCGTCCGGTGATGCATCTCTGCTCGATTATCCCGAGCAATGAGTCTCGGATTCCAGAAGCAACCCCGCATTGGTCGAGGCCTTCATGAGCCAGCGGCAACAGGTTGCGCAGAACCAGTTCGCGGGCCGGAACCGTGCCGATCGACGGCCAATAAAGGTCGGATTCGATGCCGTTGCGGGCGGCGAGGTGGAAATTTTCTTCAGCGGCCTTGAACGACAATTGTGACCAGACCGGACGGTCGCTCTGTGCCAAAGTCTTGACGACGCCGAAGTAGAACGCCGCATTGGCCATGGTGTCGACGACGCTGGGGCCAGCCGGCAACACCCGGTTCTCGACACGCAAGTGCGGGCGGCTGTTGGCGACGTCATAAATCGGTCGATTCCAGCGATAGACCGTGCCGTTGTGGAGCCGCAACTCGTTCAGGGCCGGCACCCGGCCGGCTTCAAACTCGACCAGCGGATCCTCCTCGTCGACAATCGGCAGCAGTGAAGGGAAATAGCGGACATTCTCCTCGAACAAATCGAAGACCGAGGTGATCCAGCGTTCGCCGAACCACACGCGTGGTCGCACTCCTTGGCTCTTCAGTTCGTCGCTGCGGGTGTCCGTAGCCTGCTCGAACAAGGCGATGCGCGTTTCGTGCCACAACTGCTTGCCAAGCAGGAAAGGCGAGTTGGCGCCGATGGCGAGCTGGACGCCCGCAATCGCCTGCGAAGCGTTCCAGGAGGGGGCGAAGTCATCGGGCTCGACCTGCAGGTGCAATTGCGTGCTCGTGCAGGCGGCTTCGGGAACGATTGTGTCGGCCGTCGTGTCGAGACGCTCGGCACCGTCGATGATGATTTCGATGTCTTCGCCGCGGGCATTCAGGATCTGTTCGGACAACAGTCTGTAGCGAGGATTGGCCGAGATCGACTCCCCCGTCATATGGCTCTCATTGAGCGTCGGCAAGATGCCGATCATGACCAGGCTGGCTCCGACCTGGCTGGCCTTGTCCCGCGCGCCGTTGAGGTCGTCGCGGATTGTCTGCTCGAGGACGGCGAGACCGTCGCCGTCGAGCCGGCTGGGAGGCACGTTTATCTCAATGTTGAATTGACCGAGTTCAGTCTGGAAGGCCGGATCAGCGATCACCTCGAGGGCTTCGGCATTTTTGAGCGCCGGATTGCCTTCGCTGTCGAGCAGGTTGAACTCAATTTCGATGCCGACTTGAGGCTGGCCCACCGAAAAGTCATATTCGCTCAGCATCCGTGCGAACACGTCGAGACATCGCCGCACCTTTGCCCGGTAGGTCGTGCGGTCTTCTCGCGTGAACGTTCGTGCGTCGACGTCCTGTCCCATGCCGACAGACTACGAGATAGCCGACGTCTCCGGGTCGAAGCCATCCCAGTGCTCGGGAGACATGCCACTTTCGAGGGTCTGCAAAATCAATCGCGCCATCGAATAACCCGGTTCGGCTTTGAGCGCCCTTTCGATCGCAATGAGAGCCTGAGCGCCGTCACCGACAAGCCAAGCTGCGAACGCGGCCAGACACAAGACCGGTGCCTCGAAAGGCTCGACGACCGTCTGCGCGACCGCCGTCCACAGTTCGAGGGTGGCCTCGGCGGTCTCGCGACTCATCCGGGCCCACACATGGTCTCGAACCTGCACCGAGGACACCCAGGTCGCCACTGTCGCAAGCTCGGCGTCCGTCAGTGACTTGCCCGTTTCGTGACTCTCGATGATCGGCCGGATTCGGGCCATGCCCAAGACGCCGAGATCGGCCCGCGGGGTCCCCGACAGTTCGCTCAAGGCGACTCCGAGCACCCTGTCGGTGGCAGCGGCCATGGTGACCTTGCGGGCTCCGGAAACGGCGGCAAAACGCGCCACCAATGCTTCGCGGTCGGGCAAGATCTGCATACCGCCCAGGACGGCATCGACGATGGCCGGACTGCAGCGGCTGACATACGGCTTGCCGATACCGGGCCCAGCAGGGCCGTAGGCCCAATATTGTTCGCCATCGGTGCGGACCGCATCCTGGACCGGGATATCGGTGAGTTCGGCTTTGACCGCGGCCACGAGTGCATCAGCGTCGGATCCACGTTCGGTGACGGCGATGAGCACGGCGCCGTCCGGCTCTTGGCGGCGCAGATGGGCGGCGACTTGTGCGGCGGCCGGCCCCACATGCTCCAGGGGCGGCAGGTCCATCCGCAGCCGAAACCCGAAACGACGGCTCTCGCCGTGGGTGGCGATGGCGATGAAAGATTCCTGCGGGCTGAAGCCGAACAACACGGGCAGCAGGTCCAGAAGGTCAGGTAGGCACTGGGCGGTATAGGTGGATCGGGTGTCGGTCATCTCACCACAATCGCCATCTGGGGCCTCGCGGGGTGAAAAGTTGTGTTGCCTTGTGCACAAACGAACAGAAGTGCCAATCGTGTGCACAACCACCGACGCGCACGCTGTCGGACAGACACGAGAAGATGGAGCCATGCGATCCACGGCGTCGATCATGCACCTGGATCTCGATGCCTTCTTCGCTTCGGTCGAGCAACGCGACAAGCCTTCGTTGCGCGGCAAACCGGTCATCGTCGGTGGTATCGGTCCTCGCGGTGTCGTCGCGACGGCATCCTACGAAGCCCGCCTGCGCGGGGTGCGCTCGGCGATGCGCACCGCCGAAGCTCGCGCCCGCTGCCCCCACGCGGCCTTCCTCGGCGGGCGCTTCGACGCCTACCGTGAAGCGAGCCGCATTGTCATGGGGCGACTGCGCGAAGTCACCGAGCTCGTCGAACCACTCTCCCTCGACGAAGCGTTCGTCGACCTCGCCGACAATCCTGATTTTGATCCCGAAGGGGTCGTCGAATTCGTCGGATCGATCCTCGCCGACATCACCGAGCGCACCGAGGGCTTGACCGCATCGGTTGGCGTCGCGTCGTCCAAACTCATGGCCAAGATCGGCAGCGAGATCAATAAACCCAACGGGCTCTTCGTGGTTCCACCGGGCGCAGAAGCCGACATCCTCGGTCCGATGCAGGCCACGGCCATTCCCGGCGTCGGGCCGGCGACGGCCGAGCGACTTCGCCGCCTCGGCATCCAGACCGTCGAAGAGCTGCGGGTACCCAGCGAAGCCGAACTCATCCGTATCCTCGGCAACTCTTCGGGCCGTTCGCTCTGGAGATTGTCGCGTGCGCTCGACGACCGTTCGGTCGTGCCGTTTCGCGAAACCAAGTCGGTCAGCGTCGAGGATACTTTCGAAAATGACATCTCCGACCGTTCGTACCTCGAAATCATCATTGATCGAATGGCGCGTAAGGTCGCCGAACGTCTCAAGAAAAATGGCATCTCCGGCCGCACCGTGACGATCAAGATCCGCCATCACGACTTCGAGACCCATACCCGATCTGCAACGTTGATCGGGCCTACCGACAGCGCGGCGACGCTGTCGGCGACCGCCAAGAGTCTGCTTGCCCAGGCCGACGTCTCGAACGGATTGCGGCTGCTCGGGGTCGGTGTCTCGGGGCTAGCGGACTGGGTCCAGGACGATCTGTTCACGGACCACGACGCCGCCGAGGAACCCGAGATCGAGCCCGAATCAGCGACTCAACGCGGTCCCGTGCGCTGGTATCCGGGAATGGACGTCACGCACGCCGATCACGGTGACGGCTGGGTCTGGGGCTCCGGACTCGGCCAAGTCACTGTGCGTTTCGAAACCCGGCACACGCCGCCCGGGCCCGTTCACACGTTCCGCGCGGACGACCCTGCACTCGATGTCAGGCACGCAGGTACGGTCAAGCCATGAGTTTGCCCCCCGTCGCCAAGAAAGAACCTTTTGTCCGCACTCACCACGGTGATGATTTCATCGACGACTACGAGTGGCTTCGCGACAAGAAATCAGCCGAAACCCTCGCCTATTTGGAAGCCGAAAACGTCTACGCCGAAGAGCACACCGCAGGCCAGGCAGGGCTACGTCAACAGATTTTCGACGAGATCAAGAATCGCACTGAGGAAACCGATTTGTCGGTGCCTTCGCGCCACGGCGACTGGTGGTATTACGCCCGAACCGTCGAAGGCAAGCAGTATGGATTGCGCTGCCGCTGCCCGATCGACAACAGGGACGACTGGACTCCCCCCGTCCTCGACCCGCATACAGACATCCCCGGCGAACAAATCCTGCTCGACTCAAATGTCGAAGCCGAGGGACACGAATTCTTCTCACTCGGCGCGTTCGGGCTCAGCGTCGATGACAATTGGCTCGCCTATTCGACCGACACCCGCGGCGACGAGCGCTTCACGATCCGCATCAAGGACCTGCGCACAGGCGAACTCCTCACCGACGAGATCACCGGCGCGAGTCACGGCGCCACACTGTCGCTGACCGGATCACACGTTTTCTATTCGACCGTCGACGAAGCATGGCGTCCCAATCAAATCTGGCGCCACAAGATCGGCTCCACCGAGGACGATGTCCTTGTCTATGAGGAAACCGACGAACGATTTTTTGCCGGCGTCGGTTCGACCCACTCGGACAAATACCTCGTCATCGGCGTCTCATCCAAGATCACCTCGGAGGTTCGCGTCCTCGACGCGACCGATCCCGAAGGCGAGTTCCGGATTGTGCTCCCCCGCACCGACGGCGTCGAGTACTCACTCGAGCACGCCGTCATCGCCGGCACGGACGTTTTCCTGATCATGCACAACGACGGCGCCCCGAACTTCGAACTTATCTCGGTCCCCGTCGACGATCCGACCAAGCGCACCATCGTCATCCCCGGCAGCGCCGATACCCGCCTCGAGGACATCGACGTCTTCGCCCGCCAACTCCTGGTGTCCTTTCGCCGCGATGCCCTCGCCCGGATCGGCATCATCGGACTTACCGACGACGGACTCGGTCCGCTGACCGAAATCGATTTCGGCGAGAAACTCTTCACCAGCGGCGTCGGTGGCAATTCCGAATGGGACCAGCCTCTCGTGCGTCTGGGCTACGGCTCTTTCGTCACACCCGGCACGGTTTTCGACTACGTCGTCGAGACCGGCGAACTCCTCGTCCGCAAGCAAGCAAAAGTCGTAGGCGACTTCGACGCCGACGATTACGAACAACACCGCTCCTGGGCGACAGCGCCCGACGGTACGCGCGTCCCGATGTCCATCGTGTGCAAGAAGGGAACCCCCCGCGACGGAAGTGCACCCGGGCTCATCTACGGCTACGGCTCCTACGAAGCGAGCATGGACCCCGGTTTCAGCATCGCACGCTTGTCGCTCCTGGACCGTGGCTTCGTCTACGCGGTTGCCCACGTGCGCGGCGGCGGCGAAATGGGCCGCCATTGGTATGACGACGGCAAAATGCTCAACAAACGCAATACGTTCACGGACTTCATCGCCTGCGCCGAGCATCTCGTCGACGAAGGCTGGACGTCGGACGAACGGCTCATCGCTGAAGGCGGCAGCGCTGGCGGGCTGCTCATGGGTGCAATCGCCAACCTCGCACCGGCGGCCTTCAAGGGGATTGTCGCCAATGTGCCGTTCGTCGACGCCCTCACCTCCATACTCGATCCTTCGTTGCCTCTCACTGTCATCGAATGGGATGAGTGGGGCAATCCACTCGCCGACGCCGACGTCTACGCCTACATGAAGTCCTATTCGCCCTATGAAAACGTCGCCGCCCACGACTATCCCGCGATTTTGGCGATCACGAGTCTCAACGACACCCGGGTTTTGTATGTCGAACCGGCCAAATGGGTTGCCAAGTTGCGGGACACGAAGACGGGCGATTCGCCTGTCCTGCTCAAGACCGAGATGAATGCCGGTCACGGCGGCGTCAGCGGCCGTTACGCGTCGTGGCACGAGCGTGCCTGGGAACTCGCCTGGATCATCGACACAGCGGGTGCCTCGTGACTTTCTCCACGTGCGCCACTCAGGGCTGCGTAATTTTGCGGCTCCACATTTTGGAGGCTCTGCTATTTTAAGAAATTGCTGAGAGTGGAATCTCAGAGGTTGCCAATGCGTTGAACCAATCAAGGAACTACTCCGGATGGGTGACTAATGGCAACCACGATGAAGCAAACAGAGGGCAAAGACAGTGTCGGCATGTACCTCGCCGAAATTGCCCGAACGCCGCTGCTTGACGCCGAGCGCGAAGTCGAGCTGAGCAAAAGCATCGAGGCCGGACTGCTGGCCACGCACTTGCTCGCCGAAGGCCGCGTCGGCCGTCGCAAGGGCGGTGCGCCGAAGAGCGCTTCTGAGGCCGAACTCCAATGGCTCGCCGACGACGGCGAGCGCGCCTTGCAGGAGTTCATTCAGGCCAATTTGCGGCTCGTTGTCTCAATCGCCCGCAAGTACGGGCGCGCCGCGATGCCGATGCTGGACCTCATCCAGGAAGGCAACACCGGCCTGATCCGTGCAGTCGAGAAGTTCGACTACCTCAAGGGTTTCAAGTTTTCGACCTACGCCACCTGGTGGGTGCGTCAGGCGATCACACGTGGCATCGCACAACAGGCCCGTGTCGTGCGACTTCCCGTGCACGTTGTCGAAGAGCTCAATCAGGTGACAGGGGCGCGACGCAACATGGAACGCGTCCTCGGTTATGACCCTGAGCCCAAGGAAATCGCCCACGAACTCGGTATGACTGTCGACCGTGTCATCGATCTGTTGGCATGGGGCCGCGACCATGTCAGCCTTGATAGTCCCATCGACGAGGACGGCGACACCTCGCTGGGCGATCTCATAGCCAAGGACACTCAGCCGGGACCCGATTTCGAGGTGCTCGATGTCGAGGCCCGCAAGCGACTCGGCGGTCTCATCGATCACTTGGGCGAACGCGAAGCCGATATCATTCGCGCCCGTTACGGACTGCTCGACGGCCGTCAGCACAAGCTTGCCGACATCGGCAAGCGCCATGGAATCTCGGCCGAACGAGTGCGCCAACTCGAGCGCGAGGCGCTCGCCAAGCTGCGGCAGGTCGCTGATCCAGATTTGGCGGCATAGGGCGTTTCTCAGCCCGATGCGCCAAATCGATTTGGCGGCATAGGGCCTCCCCAGTCCCTATGTGTCAAATCTTTAGTCAGTGATCTAGCCGCGCAAAACGACGAGTTTCGCCCACAGCCCCCCGATGACTAGGGCGAGCTCGTCCAAGGAACCGGTGTTGTCGACAACAAAGTCGGCGACACCGGTTCTGCTTTCCCTGCTGGTCTGATTGGTGATGCGCGACCGCGCTTCGAGTGCGGTCATCCCGCGCGTCCCCACCAACCGCGCAATTTGTACGTCCTGCGGGACGTCGACGACGATTACAGCGTCGCAATCGGTGTGGCGGCCCATCTCGACGAGAAGGGCGTTGTCGTGGACGACAATGGCGTTCAGGTCGGCTGAGGCTTCGCGGGTCGCGGCAAGGGTGCGGATCGCCGGATGCGTGATCGACTCAAGAGTGCGCAGAGATTCAGGATCGTTGAAGACGATAGCGCCCAAGGCGGGACGGTCCAGGGAGCCGTCAGGCTCGAGGATGTCGTCGCCGAAGCGACGCGCAATCTCTCTGAGAGCCGGGCTGCCCGGCTCGACGACTTCGCGAGCCAATTGGTCGTAGTCGATGACGACGGCGCCATGATCGGCGAGCATGTCGCTGACCGCGCTCTTGCCCGAACCGATTCCGCCTGTGAGTCCCACTCGCAACATGGGCAGGACTCTATCGGCACTGTGAAGGATCAGCTGCTGCCGGAGTTGCCGTAAGTCGACACGTGCACGTGGTCCATGTGGTTGGCCGTTGGCGAACCGCGGTCCGACATCGGTCGCCATCCGTCTCCGGCACGCTGTACTGTCCAGATGCGCTGCCGGTAGATGACCTGGCTGACGCCGAGTTCGCGGGCGTTTTTCATGGCGAACGCCGCAATGGCATCGCCGGAGGCGGTGTTGCTGCCGAGCATGATGTCGATGGCCTGACCTGTAGCGTGATCGCCGCCACCCCCGACGCCGCCGTAACTCAGGATTTGCGGGAATTGTGCGCATACGGCGCGATGGACCCGGATCGTGTCGGGCTGAAGACCGGACTCCATGCCAGAACCAGAGGCACACGGAGTGCCACCGAGCGGTTTGTTAGCCTCTGCCTTTGCCTGCTGCGCCTTCTTCGCTTTCTCCTGCGCCGCAATCTGCGCCTTAGTCTTAATAAACTTTGCGGTCACCCAACGCGGCGCGCCTTTGTGAACAATTTCGGCCCACTTGCCGTCAATCTTGCCGGTGACATCGACCTTCTCGCCCGACTTGATCTCGGTAAGGACCGGCGACGATTGGTACGGACCGGCATGAAGATCAAGAGTTTCGATAGCATACTTCGCTCCGGTTACATCCTGCTCGGCTTCGTCGGGAAGCGGCGGACGCACATCACTGCGGCTGGTGGTGGACGCTAGATCCGAAGCGTCGGCCGGCACGGCGTACTTAATCGATGAGTTCGCCGAACTCGACGCATTGACCGGGTCGGGGCCGTTGAAAGCCACCGCCCAGGACGCGACCACGAGGGCAAGGACTCCACCGCACGGCAACGCAACGCGGGCGATGCTTTGGTGCCACGGTTCGTGGAGGGAATGCTTGTGGCGTAGAGATGCCACGGAAAATCACCTACAGTGCTCGACAACAGGGGTACACAAGTCACCGAGTCAAGCACATGAGCGGTCACTTTTCACATCGTGTGGGCAATCCGACCTCTTTCCACGCGGAAAAAGTGACATACTTCTCACGCGCCGACGCGCCATTCGCCTATGACCCCACCACTTCTTGACGCAACCGCCAGCGAGGCGGACCAGTCCCGCATCGCGGGGGCACTGGCACGACGCGGACTTCATACCGGTGATCGCCTCGCCTTGTCGCTGCCCGGTTCGATCACGTATCTCAGCGTTGTTCTGGGTGCCTTGCGCACCGGGATCGTGCCCGCCCCGCTCGATCCACGACTCACCGCGTATGAACGCGAACGCATCCTCGCTGACATCGTCCCTGCGCTCCTCATCGAGGACCAGGCCGAGTTGGAGTCGCTTACCGCCGGCCCACCGGTCGAACTGGCACCCTTCCCACTCGCCCGGCCAATGCATATGACGTCGGGCACAACCGGCAGACCCAAGGGCGTGTGGTCGGGGATTCTGTCGCCATTACACGCTGCCGCGCTGGTCGCCGAGGAACGCGAACTGTGGGGATTCACCGAGTCGGACGTCAACCTCGTGGTGTCGCCGATCTATCACTCCGCACCGTTGCGTTTTGCCATGGGGACACTTCTGGCCGGCGGCTCGGTCGCCGTCATGGATCACTTCGACGCCGAGGAGTTCGTCGCGTCCGTCGATGGCCTCCGGCCGACCACCATGTTTTGTGTACCGGCGCACCTGCAGCGGTTGTTCGCGTGGCTCGACGAGAACGGCCATGACTTCGACCCGTCCTGCTTCCGCCTCGTCACCCATGCCGGCGCTCCCTGTCCCGACCCAATTCGGCTTCGTGCCCACAAGGTGTTCGGCGTGGACGTCGTCTGGGAGTTCTACGGATCGACTGAGGGCCAATTCACCGCCTGCCCGGCTCCCGAATGGCAAGCGCATCGCGGGACGCTCGGCCAGGCCCGTCCTGGCCGCGTCGTGTCCGCCGACGAGCAGGGACTGCTGTGGTGCGAGGTTCCCGCACATGCCCGTTTCGAATACTGGAACGACCCAGTTAAAACGGCCGGAGCCTGGGAGGGTTCTGCTTTCACCGTCGGCGATCTGGGCCGGGTCGAAGACGGCTACGTCTATCTGAACTCAAGGCGCGAGGACCTCATTATTTCCGGCGGAGTCAACGTCTACCCGGCCGAAGTCGAGGCCGCCCTTGCTGACGCCACCGGGCTTACCGACGTCGCCGTTTTTGCACGACCGGACGAAAAATGGGGCCAAAAAGTTTGTGCAGCCTACGTCGGCGACGTAGCCCTCGATGAATTGAGGGCCCTCGCAGAGGAACGATTGGCTCCTCCCAAAAGGCCCAAAGAATACCTCCGTTTGGAAGCCCTCCCCCGAACCGCCACCGGCAAGGTTCGTCGAACCGATCTCGGTTAGTCGGCTTACCACGAGGCCTCGGCAAACTGCCACGGTGCAAACTGCCATGTCACGGGGGAAACTTCCCACGTGATATGGCCGGGTACCACGTTCTCGTGGTAAACGGCCATATGGGGAGCTAGACGGCCTCGCCGGAGGGGCAGGCAAACGTCTTGCGATAAGACTGCGGCGAGGTGCCACGAGTCGCGGTGAAGTGATGCCGGAATGCAGCCGCATTGCCAAAACCGACACGTGTGGCGATTTGCTCGATCTGCACCGTCGAATGTTCAAGAAGTTCCTCGGCAAGGGCAAGACGCTGACTGGTCAGCCATTGCAGCGGGGTCGTGCCTGTCTCGTCCCTGAAACGGCGGGCAAACGTTCGTGGCGACATATGGGCTTCGGCGGCAAGGCGCTCGACCGAGAGTTGTTCATCGAGGCGCCCGCTCGCCCACTGGAGCAGCGGAGCCAAGGTGTCGGCTTCGGTCTGGCCCAGCGGCGTACGGACATACTGCAACTGGCCCCCATCGCGATGCGGCGGAACGACGATTCGCCGGGCCGCCGCAGCCGCGGTCTTGGCGCCGAACACGCGGCGCATCAAGTGCAGGCAGGCGTCGATGTTGCCGGCCGAGCCCGCGCCGGTCAGGATGTTGCCGTCGTCGACGTAGAGGACATCGGCGTTGACGTTGGCCAAAGGGAACGCCTCCTGGAGTGCCGTGCCATAACGCCAATGTGTCGTGCAGGTGCGACCGTCGAGTAGTCCGGCCTCACCGAGGATGAAGGTTGCCGTGCAGGACGCAAGAATCTGGGCGCCTCGGGCATCGGCCTTGCGGAGGGCCGCGGCGACTTCGGGAGACGGCTCGTCCCAATTGCGCTTGGCGACGACGGCGATCAGGTCGGCGTCCTCCGTTTCCTCTAGACCGTGATCGACAAAAAGGTCGATGGACGCTCCCCTGACCCGACCCGGAAACGGCGTGCAAATGACGAAATTGAAAACCGGATTATCGTCGTCCTCGTGGTAGGGCTCGTCCCATACTTCGGCGAAAACCCCGAGGCCGAATGACTCCACGCCGTCCTGGACGATGACTGCAACCTTTTTCATCTGAGCAGCCTGACACGGAATTGGCAGTAACTCAATGCACTATGGCTTTTCCGCCACTGGTGGCAGTATTTCAATGAAGCCAGACTTACTGCCATGATCACTTTATTGATAATCGCCGCAGCCTTGGTCGGCATCATCTTCGGCGTCGCCGCCATTCTTCCCAACGACGGTTATGGACACCGCCCCGTTCCCCGCAGCCACGTCGATTCCTACCCCACGCACAATCCCTTCCTTTAGATGCGCGCAACGAAGTGAGCCCCGGTCCATTGGACCGGGGCTCACTTCGTTTAAGCGTTCAGCTGCGAATTACTCGCCGCCGGTGAGCTTCTCACGGAGCGCCTGAAGCGCTTCGTCAGAGGCGAGCGAGCCTTCCACCGGAGCGGCAGTTGTTTCGCCCACGGAAGAGTAGTTGCTGGTGTCGCCAGCTTCGAGGTTTGCCTTTTCGGCATCCACGATCTGTTTCTTGTGCGCTTCCCAGCGCTCGTGGGCTTCGGCGTACTGCTTCTCCCAGACCGAGCGGGCTTCGTCGAAGCCTTCTTGCCATTCGCCGGTTTCGGGATCGAAACCGTCGGGGTAGATGTAGTTGCCATCGGCGTCGTACGACGACGTCATGCCGTACAGCGTTGGATCAAAATCATTGCCAGTTGCGGCTTCGGTGATGTTGGCTTGCTTCAGCGAGAGCGAGATGCGACGACGTTCGAGATCGATGTCGATGATCTTGACCATGACGCTGTCGCCGATCTGGACGACTTGCTCGGGGATCTCCACGTGGCGCTCGGCCAGT
>JACMOZ010000020.1 GCA_014377785.1 Aeromicrobium sp. | reverse complement strand
TGATCGAGCAGGCACTCGTGAAGGTCGGCGATTCTGTGCGCCAAGGCAAGACCATCGCGGAACCGCTGGCCCAAGAATCTGTGTTCCCATCGATGGTGACCCAGATGATCTCGGTGGGAGAAGACTCGGGTGCGCTCGAGACCATGCTGCACAAGGTGAGTGACTTTTACGATCAGGAGGTGGAGTCGATGACGGAGCAGCTCACAGCCCTGATCGAGCCGATCATGATCGCTGTCATCGGCGTGCTCGTCGGTGGCATGATTGTCGCACTGTACATGCCTATTTTCGACATCTACAGCCACATTAAATAGCCCGCGAGTCCCACCGTGGAAAGCGTGAACAATTTCGTCGTCGAGCGTCGAAGATTGTGTGACCGTACAGATCACAGAGGCTTCACGCTGATCGAACTCATGATGGTCATCATGATCGTCGGTATTCTCGCGGCAATCGCCATTCCTGGTTTTCTTGGCCAGCAAGAGCGCGCCTGGGAGGCCACTGCCCGATCAGATCTGAGGAATGCGGCTACGGCTGCGGAGCTCTTCGCAAACGCACACGAGGGCTCCTATAGCGGGATGGATCTCGCAACGTTACGGACGAGCACTTACGGATTGCAGGTATCACCGAACAATGCGCTGGATCCGGTGTCCATCACGGGCCCTGGGACCTCCTATTCGATCACCTGCAGAAACAGTGCCGGCTTTTCATCCCACACATTCACACTCACAGGCGATGGCTCTCGCGGCACGATCATCACTGGCCCGAACCCCTGAGTGAGAAGATGCTCATCCCCCACTAATTGGGGGTGTTTTGAAGGCTAAACCCCCCCGTTTACGGGATTCTCAGGGGCTTACCAAACCGGCATGCTGTACCCCAGGGGGTCGAACAATTGGGGGACCACCTGTCAAAATCACACACAATCAGACAGGAAGACAATCACATGATCAAGACGATCAATAATGCGATGGCCAAGCGCCGCGCAGCACTCGAGGCCGGTGAGAACGAAAAGGGATTCACCCTGATCGAGCTCATGGTGGTCATCATCATCATCGGCATTCTGGCCGCGATCGCCATCCCGGCATTCCTCAACCAGCGCCAGAATGCTTGGGATGCCACCACCAAGTCCGACCTCGCCAATGGTGAAATCGCGGCCGCTTCGTACTCCGTCGCAACCAACGGTACCTACAAGTCAATGACGTACACGCTGCTCAATGGAGCGCCGTATAATTTCAAACCCTCCACTGAGACTTCGACCCCGATCATCACTGTTTCGGCGGACTTCCAGTCGTACACAATCCAGACGTGGAATACGAATTTCGGAACAACCGCTGCCGGTGCGGCTGGCCACATCTTCACTTTCGACAGTACGACAGGGCTAACCGTCAAATCCTAGGCGGTCGGATATGTCAGCTGGTGCGGGGCGGCCTTTCGTAGCCCTCCCGCACCAGCACACAATTTTCAGCAATCTGGGTCCGTAGCTAGTCAATCAATCGAGTGGAGGCGCGTTGTGACAAGTTTCCGTGTTCCACCGTTCGCAAGCGATACCAATGATGATGGCTTCAGCCTGATGGAGGTGATCATCGCCATCGCGATCATCTCCGTGGTGGCGATCTCTTCCGTTACCCTGACAGTCAACGGAATCGCCGCCGCGTCGCTTCAGGAGCGGCGCCAGATTGCCGTCACTATCGCTAGTGGTGCAATGGAAAACGTCAGTGCTCAAACTGTCGCTAGCCTCTACGACGGGCGCATGCAATCTGATGTGCAGGCAGCCTTAACGGCAAATTCCACTGTTCCGGGAATTGCCGCGGTTGGAGGGACCTCCCCCACCTACGCGCGCTGGGATGCCGGCGCTTCATCGTCGTCTATTGCGCAAGTGCCCGTGACATCACCTGCTGCGAATCGAAGTGGAACGCTTTACTCCACGACAACGCTGATCGGACCCTGCTACCAACCCATCGCTGGTGGAAACTGCACGACACTTTCTGGGCATCCTGACTTTACGGACGTCGTGTCAGGCTACCTATCACTCATCCGAGTGGTCGTAGTTGTCCGATGGACGGCAGGAAGCACCTGCAACGCCGCCGGATGCGTTTATTCAACGACCACTCTCATCGACCCGAACAAAGACCTGGAATGGGTTACCCGTGCTTAAGAATCGGCTGGATGCGAGCCAGAGCAGTGATTCGGGTCGAGAAATTGGCCTGACGCTGGTGGAGCTGATGGTCAGCATGCTGGTCTTCTCCATCTTCATTGCAATTTTGTTGTCCTCGATCCTCGGCGTCACCAAGGCTGCAACCCAGGCGCAGGTTATTGCTCGAGCTGCGAGTGGGACTCTCAGCGTTTTTCAAAATTTCGATCGTGAGATCCGCTATGCAGATGCGATCAACTACCCGGGCGCGGGGGCGAGCGGAGCTCGTTACGTGGAATTTCGGATCCCGGCCGTGAGTTCCGATGCCAACGCCATTTGCAGACAATGGCGATTTGACCCTAACACTGGATTTTTGCAGTCGCGTCAATGGTTTGACGTCACGCCATTCTCCAACCCCACATGGGTGACCCGGTTATCGGTTGTCTTTGATGATGGCGGGTCGAACTATCCCTTCGCCGTCAGCCCCGCTCAGCGCAGCGGGTCTGCAATGCAGCAGCTCACCCTCACCCTGGATGCCGGAAACGCGACTCAACGAGGGGCGGCAATAGCCAGCAATTTCGTCGCTCGCAACAGTTCGATCGCATCCGTCAGCAACGATAACGTGATTTACGCCGGCGCTAGCGGCGCTCGCGTGTGCACCGCAGGAGCCCGAACATGAACGAACGAATTAGTGGGACCGACAAGACTGCACGAAACAGCCTTGTGCTGAAGGAGCGAGGCGAAAACGAGCGGGGAGTTGCCTTGCTCAGCGCAATCATCTTCATGATCATCATGGCCGGAATCTCCGTGGTTCTTCTCAGCGTTGTCTTGGGCCAGATGGCTCCGGCCAATAACGCGCAAAAGGGCACTCGCACGATCTATGCGGCCCAGGCCGGGCTGCAGACCACCCTCGGGTTGCTGCGCTCCGCCGCCGCCGCGCCGGACAGCTCGGGGAAGGTCTACGGCAGCCCAAGTAAGCTTCCTTGTGCCATGCTTGGGGCTCCGCTGACCGGAAATGTGGATGCTCGCAGCAACGGAATCACCTACTCGGTTCAGATCATTTATTTCAATGCCGACCCGACAGGCAAAACGGCACTATGGCAGAGCGACCCGCTCAATCAGACATCGTGCGCGCAACTGGCAGCTGGCATCCCCCCCGCCTATGCCCTGCTCATGTCTACGGGACATGCTCCGAGGTATTCCGGAGTGGCCGATTCATCACCCGGCGACCGGAAGCTTTCGGCGATCTACAGGTTCAAGGTCTCCAACGTCAATATCGCCGGCGGGCGCATCTACGACTATAACAACCAGTATTGCCTCGACGCATCTGCGACCACGGGTAGCCCCGGGACGATGACCTTCAAGCCACTCGCGAACTGCAACGACGACGCTAATCAGCTGTGGGTTTACGACACCGACTACAAGATCAAGCTCGCGAGCTCGATCCAAGCCGGAGCTCCCCTGTGCATTACTGGACCGGTGAACGAGGGCGACAGTACCCAGGATGCGACTCTGCAACCATGCCGATCAGCAGTTGATCCGGCGCGCTGGAACCAATTGTGGAGCTGGACGGGCGCTTATTCCTGGGTAGGTCAAACAAAGAGCATAACCGGCGGCCCGAGCAATTATTGTCTCGCCACCGGAAAGCCGAACGGTTCCAACCTCACGAACAAGCGCCTCCAAGTTTCGACCGGGTGTAATGGCCAATTCGCGCCATCGACGCGGGTCGGAGCCGGTGCCGCGGGGTACAGTACCCACCAGCTCGTCAACTACCAGGAATTTGGTCGATGCGCCGACGTCACAAACGAGCAAATCGGCTACCCCTTCATGATCTCGTACCCGTGTAAGCAGGATCCCAGCGGCCTCGCAAATATGCCGAACCTCAAATGGAACCACAAGTGGTATTACTCGGAGCCGACGGCACCGCTGACGATTCCCGCCACTCCACCACCCAGTCAGGTGAGTACAACCATCTTGGTTAATGTGCAGAACGACCCGACCATCACCGCAAG
The DNA here is from genome assembly GCA_014377785.1 of Aeromicrobium sp. Classification (GTDB taxonomy): domain Bacteria; phylum Actinomycetota; class Actinomycetes; order Propionibacteriales; family Nocardioidaceae; genus JACMOZ01. Next base: position 3,666 of record JACMOZ010000020.1, on the reverse strand, counting down.
TAGTTACTGCCTCGAAACGCCCGCCACCGGATCGGGAAGTAAGTACCCCACCTTCAAACCGTGCACTAGCGGAGTGAATCAAAAATGGACGCGTGTCGGCGTCGCCGACAGCTATTTGGCGAGCTACCTGCTCATTGATTCCAATAGTCTCTGTCTCACGGCGGACCCGACCGATCCGTTCAACCTGAGCTATTCCAAAATCACGGTCGCGAGCTGCAATGGATCGCTCGCCCAGAAGTGGAACGCCCCACCTGCCTACACCGACTCGACAGTCGGTGGCTATAAAGAGGTCAGCGGATGATTCTGCTCTTCATCTTCGCCGGAATTCTCGGTCTCGCCATCGGATCGTTTCTCAACGTGGTCATCTATCGCGTGCCCGCTGGCCGGTCGATCGTCGTGCCGGCCAGCGCCTGCCCGACCTGCGGTTCATCGATCCGCACCTACGACAATGTGCCCGTACTGTCCTGGCTCGTGTTGCGGGGCAAGTGCCGCGACTGTGCCGCGCCCATTTCCGTGCGGTATCCGCTCGTCGAACTCGGCACAGGCCTTTTCTTCGTAACTGTCGCCGTACTCTTCGCTCCCACAATTCTCGCGGCTCCAGACACCCGGAGCATTGTTAGTGGGCTTCTGGTGCTCGTTGCATTCCTCTTTCTCGCGGCGGTCTCGGTGGCCCTCGCTCTGATCGACATAGACGTACACAAGCTTCCCAACGCGATTGTGCTGCCGGCCTACGCCGTTGGAGCGGTCCTCCTCAGTTCAGCGAGCATCGTCTCAGGCGAGTATTCGGTTCTTCTGCGGGCCGGAATCGCAATGGCAGCTCTTTTTCTTGCCTACTTTCTCATGGCCTTTCTCTACCCGGCCGGGATGGGGCTTGGCGACGTCAAGCTGGCTGGCGTGCTCGGTCTCTATCTCGGGTGGGTCGGCTGGGGAGCCGTTATCGTCGGGGCGCTTGGCGCGTTCATTTTGGGCGGTATCTATGCGTTTGTGCTGATCCTGGGCAAGCGTGCGAACCGCAAGAGCGGCATCCCGTTCGGACCGTGGATGCTCGTGGGAGCCTGGCTCGGCATCGGCATTGGCAACGAGGCCTTCGCTGGCTATCTATCGATTTTTGGCCTGAGGGCCACGTAAACCAAGAAGCACAGGGGGAATGATGGGGAAAACAATAGTCGGCGTCGACATCAGCGCGAACGGTCTCCGGGCCGTCGAGCTGGGGGATGCCACGAAGGCCAGACCGACTCTGCTGCGACACCACAGCGTCGCGCTTCCGCCCGGGGCCGTGAGTCGAGGGGAGGTGGTCGAGCCGAGCACGGTAGCGACCGCAATGAAACAACTCTGGTCGACCGGGGGGTTCACCGGCAAAGATGTCATCATCGGCATCGGCAACTCTCGCGTTCTGGCCCGCGATCTCAGCGTGCCCAAGGCCTCACTCAAGCGCATCCGCGAGTCCCTGCCGTTCCAGGTTCAGGAGATGCTGCCGTTTCCTACCGAAGACGCGCTGCTTGACTTCTACCCGATCAGCGAATCCGACAGCGAGACCGGGCCGGTCGTCAACGGACTGCTGGTCGCCGCGGTTAAAGAGGCGGTGCTCGGCAACGTGAACGCGGTGCAGCTTGCCGGTCTACACCCTGTCGAGGTCGATCTGGTGCCGTTCGCACTCAGCCGGGTACTTCTTCGGGGAGCGAACTCGACCGGGACAACCGCCGTCATCGACGTCGGGGCAAGCACGACCATCGTCATCGTCTGCACCGCGAGTGTGCCGCAGTTCGTACGAATCATCCCTACCGGTGGCGACGATCTCACCACAGCGCTCTCCACCCGGCTCAGCATGCCGATGGAAAACGCCGATGGATTGAAGCGATCAACCGGCCTCGCCGCATCCGCGAACTCGGCTGAACAGGCCGAGGTGTTACGCATCATGTTCGAACTCACCAGCGAACTCGTTACGAGCCTTCGAAACACCCTCTCCTATTTCGCCAGCTCTCGCCAGGGGGATGTCGTGGAGAGGATCATCCTCACCGGCGGTGGCGCGCAGCTCGCCGGCTTTGCCGAAGCGCTTGGCGAGTTCACACGCCTCCCGGTTTCAAGGGGGAATCCGTTCGAGACGCTGGATATCTCGCGCAAGATCGACCAGGCCGGATTGGACCAGCAGGGATCATCGCTCGCGGTTGCAATCGGACTCGCCCTGGGAAGTGCAGCATGAGCATCGTATTGGGGAAGAAGGGCGACATGCTCGCCCTTGGTGCCATCCCTCGCGCCCACCTGCTGCCGCTCGAGGTCAAGGCCTATCAAAAGGCACAGGGCGGTCGTCGACTGCTGATAACCGGACTGGTCGGGATGATCGCGGTGGTCATCCTGGCGGTCGGGACCGCCACCTTCGGGCTCGTGAACACCAATGCAAAACTCTCGGCCGAGCAGGCGCGCACCGCGAGTCTGATGGCGGAGCAGAGCAAGTACGTCTCCGTTGTGACGGTGCAGAACCAGGTGTCGGACCTCGCGAGTGTGCAGCCCATCGCGGCGACCGGTGAGATACTCTGGCAGCCCTACGCGGCATCCCTCCAGGGCACGCTGCCCGCAGACACGAAAATCACGGCTTTCACCGCCCAACTCGACGACACCAAGATTGCGACAGCAGTTTCTGGTCCGCTTCAGGGAACGCACATCGCGACGGTCACCATTACGGCCGACAGTCCGAAGGCATCCATTTCGGACTGGCTGGATAATCTCGCGAAGCTTCCCGGTTTCGTCGACGCGACGCCGGGAAGCGTCGTACTCGTGCCAGCGTCCTCACGGTACACCGTCAGTGTCGCCTTACATGTGAATGCCGACGCGATGGCCAATCGCTTCGTCGTAGGAAAGAAGAAGTAGCTCATGAGCAAGAACAGACTCTGGACGCTGGGGCTTTCCGCCGCGATCGTCATCGTCGCGGTATTCGGCTACATCCTCGGTGTTTCGCCGATTCTCGCGCAAACGTCCGCCGCAGAACAACAGCTTTCGAGCGTCACCTCGAGCAATCAATCGACCCAGAGCCGTAACACGGTGCTCAAGTCGCAGTTCAGCAACATGGCGAGTCTCACCGCCGATCTCAGCAAGCTCAACGTGTCGATTCCGCTGGGAGCCGAGATGCCGGTATTTCTGCGGGAAATCAATGGGCTGATCGACAAGGCCGGGGTGGTGCTTGGCACCGTCACGGTCAGCGCTGGCGAACTCTATAAATCCTCCGACGCAGCGGCGGCGGCCCCTGCTTCGACGCCGGTGACCCCATCGCCATCACCGAGCCCATCGGCTGGCGCGACCGCACCGGTCGCCTCTGCGGTGCCGGCTGGTCCTTCCTCCCGGTTGACCCTGATTCCCGTTCAGATCAGTGTGAGTGGCGGGTACGACGCGGTTATGGCCTTCGTCGGTTCTGTGCAGACCGGAGAGCGGCTCTATCTGGTGAAATCGGTGGCAGTGAGCTCATCGCCAGAGAAGCCGGATGCCTTCGTCGCCACCGTCATCGGCTTCGTTTATGCGCTTCCGACGGCGGCGGCGAAGGAAGCGGTCACCACGGTCGCCGCGACATCTAAGTAGCATCGCGATTGCGAGCCCGCTCCCGGCAGTTCCCCGTCATTGCTAGAGTGACCTGAACCGCCGGGATGGCCCGGTAGGCCCATAAGGAGTGGCACCGAT
>JACMOZ010000211.1 GCA_014377785.1 Aeromicrobium sp. | reverse complement strand
GGCCGGCCTGTCCGATCGGGTCGAGGTCGTATCGGCCGGCACCGGCGGCTGGCATACCGGCCAACCCATGGACAAACGCGCGGCGACCGTCCTCCGCGAGTCCGACTATGACCCTTCGCACCACGTCGCCCGCACGTTCAGCATCGATTGGTATGCCGAGAACGACTTGCTGCTGGCGATGGATGAAAGCAACTACGCCGACATGGCCGATCTCTCGCCGAGTGTCGCCTCGCTGGCCAAATTGCGTATGTTTCGCGACTTCGATCCCGAGGCCGCTGAAAGAGACAACGAAGTCCCCGATCCCTGGTATGGCGAGCTCGACGACTACCGCCTCGTGCTCGCGATCGTCGAACGCACAGCCGACAATCTCATGAAGCAGTTGCCAGACCTAATTTCCCGTTAGTTTCCGCCAGCCTCATACGGGAGGTACGGTCTCCACATGGCACGGATGGCGGGAATTGCGGCGCGGGCTGAAGCCCTGTTGGGCCGCGGCGTCATCTCCACCACCCCGGTCGCGGGCGGCGACATCTGCACGACCACCCGGCTGAGACTCACCGACGGCCGCAGCGCACTGATGAAAACGCGGGCACATGCCCCCGAAGGATTCTTCCGCTGCGAAAGCGAAGGACTCCTTTGGCTGAGCGACGCCGGCGGGGCCAAGGTGCCCGAGCTTCTCGGTTCGGCCGAAGACTGCGTCATCCTCGAATGGATTGAACCGGGCAAACCGACCAGCGACGCCGGCGAGAACTTCGGCCGCGCCCTCACCGTCACTCACCAGGCTGGCGCCCAGCAGTTTGGCGCCGCCGCCGACGGCTTCATCGGCCTCGCGCCGCTGCCCAACCGTTCATTGCCAACCTGGCCCGAATTTTTCGCGTCCCGGCGGGTCATGCCGTATGTGCGGGCCGCCGTCGATCGCAAAGCGCTCTCGATCGAGCAGGCCATCGGCATCGAGACGGTCATGCGCCGTATCCACGAATTTGCCGGGCCCGAAGAGAAGCCCTCGCGCATTCATGGCGATTTGTGGTCGGGCAACGTCGTCTGGGGATCCGACGGCAACGCCTGGCTCATCGATCCGGCCGCTCACGGCGGGCACCGCGAAACCGACCTGGCGATGCTGGCGCTGTTCGGGCTGCCGCACCTGCAACGCGTCATCGACTCCTACAACGAGGCTGCCCCGCTCGCCGACGGTTGGCGTGCCCGGGTTCCGCTTCACCAACTGCATCCCCTTCTGGTCCATACGGTGCTGTTCGGCGGCACGTATGGCGCCCGCGCGGCCTCCGCGGCCCAATCCATCCTTGACGGCACCGCCGGCCGGGACGCTTAGGGCCACCCGTTTTAGAATCGACATCTTTATTAAGACTCTGCTTATTAGGACTCTGCTTATTAAGGAAAGGCTCAGGATGACGAGGCACACTCTCCCCATGCGCATCCTTGTCGTCGACGATGACCGTGCCGTACGCGACTCGTTGCGACGTTCGCTGGAGTTCAACGGCTACAACGTTGACGTCGCCTCCGACGGCGCCGAAGCCCTCGCCCGCGTCCCGCAGGTCAACCCCGACGCGATCGTCATGGACGTCATGATGCCAAGGCTCGACGGGCTTGAAGCTACACGCGCTTTGCGCAATGCCGGAAACGACGTGCCAATCCTCGTACTCACTGCCCGTGATGCCGTCTCCGATCGCGTCGACGGTCTCGATGCCGGCGCCGACGACTATCTTGCCAAGCCTTTTGCCCTCGAGGAGTTATTGGCCCGGGTCCGGGCACTGTTGCGGCGCACGGTGCAGGTTCCCGGCGACCAACCGTTCGAGCCACCGCTGGAATTCTCCGACCTGACTCTCGACATCGCCACCCGCGACGTGGCCCGCGGCGGCCGTCCGCTGACTCTGACCCGCACCGAATTCGCGCTGCTCGAGTTGTTCCTCCGCCGGCCCAAACGCGTGCTCGAACGCTCCTTCATCCTCGAAGAGGTGTGGGGCTTCGACTTCCCGACGACGGCCAATTCGCTCGAGGTGTATGTCGGTTATGTGCGCCGCAAACTCGAAGCCGCAGGTGAACCGCGATTGCTTCATACAGTTCGTGGTGTGGGCTATGTCCTGCGCGAGACCCCGCCGTGATCGATCGGCTCCACCAACTGATTTCGCCGTTCACGGCACGGCTCGGCCTGGCTTTGCGAGTCGCCCTGTTGACGACGGCGGCGGTTGCCGCGACTCTCGCGATCGTCAGTGCGATGGTCTTTTTCACTGTCCGTTCCGAGCTCCGCAGTTCGCTCGATGAGTCCATGCTGCGTCGCGCCAACAGTGCCGTCGCCGACGGAGTCAATCAGGAAATCGCCAATCAGTATTCTCCTGAAGCGCTGAAATTCGCCGACGTCAAGATCGCGGTGATCAGTGGCGGCTTTATCGTCTCGCCCCTCAACAAAAACAAGGTCGCGCCATACGTTCGTATCCCCGAGATCGAAGTGTCACAAGGCACCCGCATTCAATCGGTGCGCACCGCCAGCATCGACGGAACGCGTTATCGGATCGTCGCCGTACAAGCGGGCAGGGGGGCGGCCCTCGTCCTCGCCCAGTCGATGGAATCTGCCTATAAAACACTCGAACGACTCACCGTCATCTTGTGGCTGACCAGTATTGCGGGGGTGGCCATTGCCGGACTGATCGGCTGGGCCGTGGCCACCAACGGCTTGCGACCGGTGAGGCGACTCACCGATGCCGCCGAGCGAGTGGCCCGCACGCAGGAACTCCGGCCGATCGCCGTCATGGGCCATGACGAGTTGGCCCGGTTGACACATGCGTTCAACTCGATGCTGATCGCGCTCGATGCTTCCCAACAACGCCAGCGCCAACTCGTCGCGGACGCCGGCCACGAACTCCGTACGCCGCTAACCAGTTTGCGCACCAACATCGAACTTCTGAACCAGGCCGCCAACAATCCCGGCCGTCCGCTGCCCGAAGCCCACCGCGTCGAAATCATGAGCGACGTCCAGGCCCAGTTGCAGGAACTCAGCACCCTGGTCGGCGATCTGGTTGAGCTCGCCCGCGAAGAGCCGCTGCGGCGCGATCCCGAACCCGGTGACCTCGCCGATGTCGTCAACCAGGCGGTGGAACGCGTACGCCGCCGCGCCCCCGGGGTCGCCTTCGACGTCGACATTGAATCGTGGATGGTGTTCGGCGAACCCCAACTCCTCGAACGGGCCGTGACCAATCTGCTCGACAACGCGGCCAAATGGAGTCCGCCCGGCGGCACGGTCCAGATTGCTCTCCACAACGGAGTACTCACGGTTGCAGATGAGGGCCCGGGAATCGCCGACGAAGATTTGCCGCATATTTTCGATAGGTTTTATCGATCCAGCGAGGCAAGGACCCTGCCGGGATCGGGGCTTGGGCTGTCAATTGTTCGCCGCGCCGCCGATCGTCACAACGGCAGTGTCACGGCACAATCGCGAAAGCCCGGCGGGACGCTGTTCACGATGCGAATTCCGGGCTCCCGCGACTCCTGAACGCTGCCCTGACTGGCTCAAAGGGGCCTTAGCGGGATGCACTAACGACTCGCGACGCTGAGGTCGCTGCCCCGGGTCAAGATTGCTGTGCCTGCCCCGCGGTGATGTTGCCGGCCGCCCAGCCGACCGCACCGTCGGAGATCGCGCCGCCGTCCAGAACGGGGGTGAAGTCAGTTGAGCTGACGCCCGCCACCCATCCAACAAGCTACTGGCTGCGCGGGTCGATAACTTTCACCGAGCCCAACGCTTTGCTCATGTTCCACACGGCAGAGCCGCTGGCCCTCGCCGCGTTGATCGTCGTTCTCTTGCGGGGTCCACGCCGGAACGGCATAGTTGACGCTTAGCATCGAAAACCCGGGCGGCCCGAAGCTTGATAAGCGCAAAAGATTCTTTGATCGCTCACACGTCGCTCTCAGTTCCTTCTCAGCGATAGGCGAGAATGTATTCACTATGAGTGACACGAATGATCCCTTCGCCGCGACCCCATACGTCCCGCCGAGCGAGCGCCCCGCCGACAATGACGACACCGTAAAGGTCCCGGCCTCGGCCGAGTCCTCCGATTCCCCGGCCTCCGACGCTCCCACCGGCCCTGAAACGGCTGACGCACCGGCGCCCGCCGCCAACAAACCGGAGAAACCCGATCATTCGGACGAGGCCGCTACTGTTGCCCAGCCTGTCGCGCAGTCAGCACCGCAGCCGCCGCCAGCCGAGGAACCGGCCGCCGTGCCCCCCGTGACTCCGACGGCGAGCTCCAACGAGCCGACCGAGCAATTCGTGCATCACTATCCCGCCGGCGGTTCTGCCGCAGCGTTTGGAGCAACCGCAGCGGCGGGGGCGAGCACTCAGCAACTTCCGCCGTTCCCGACCTCCACCGGTGGCAACGAACCGCCGAAGCAGAAGAAGAAGCGCGGACGGCTTGTCCTCGTCGCCGGAGCGATCATCCTTCTCGGTGTCGCCGGCGGTGCGGCCGGTGCGGCCGGTTATGAGGCGGCCACCGGCAACGATTCGGGTGTCGTCAGCTCTCTCGACAGCAACAACACTGGCACAAGTCCAGAGGCCGGCGCCGTCGAAAAGGTCGCCCAGAAGGTGCTCCCCTCCGTCGTACAGATCAACGTCAAGGGTGCGACCGAAGCCGGTTCGGGCACCGGCATCATCATCAGTTCCGACGGCGACATCCTGACCAACAACCACGTAGTCGAGAGCGCCGCCGACAGCGGCACCATCACGGTGTCGTTCAACGACGGCAGTATCAGCCAGGCCACGATCCTCGGTCGCGACCCGGTGACCGACCTCGCCGTCATCAAGGCGAAAGACAAGTCGGGGCTGACCCCGGCCACCCTCGGCAGCTCAGGCGACCTCAAGGTCGGCCAGGACGTCGTCGCCATCGGCTCGCCGTTCGGGCTCGAGAGCACCGTCACCAGCGGCATCGTGAGCGCCCTCAACCGTCCGGTCTCCTCTTCGGACGGAAGCGGCAACAACGCCGGGACAGTGTTCCCGGCCGTGCAGACCGATGCGGCCATCAACCCGGGCAACTCCGGTGGACCGCTCGTCGACCTCGAAGGACGGGTCGTGGCCATCAACTCCGCGATCCGCACGAACGGCACCTCGTCAGCGGATTCGGGTTCGATCGGTCTCGGCTTCGCCATACCGATCGACCTCGCCAAGAGCGTGTCCAAGCAGCTCGTCAAAGGCGAAAAGGTCCAACATGCCCGCATCGGCATCACCGTCGGCAATTCGGTGTCCGGAGACGGCATCACGACAACCGGCGCCGAAGTCAAAGACGTTACGTCCGACGGCGCCGGCGACAAGGCCGGTATCAAAAAAGGCGACATCATCACCGCCCTCAACGGCAACCCGGTCGCCAGCGCCGACGGTCTCGTGGCCTCGATCCGCGGTTATCAGCCCGGTGAGAAGGTCACTCTCACGTATCTGCGCGACGGCAAAAAGCAGACGACCGACGTAACCCTGTCCTCCGACGGCGGAAGCCTCGGCAGCTAGGTCCATACGAACCCCGTGAGCCCGACGTTTTGGCCCCAAAATCGAACGATTCGGGGCCAAAACGTCAGGCTCAGCGCGTTGGGGTATGCCCGAACGCCCATCTCCAACGTTAGGCCGATCGCGCCGATCAGCCGATGAGGTCTTTGACCAGTTCGCGGATGATTGAAAAACCGTTTTGGGTCAGGATCGACTCGGCATGGAATTGCACGCCGCGATAGTGCGGACCGGCGACGAGGTGAATGTCGCCCGACTCCGGATCGGTTTCGACCGTGACTCCTTCGGGAAGCCCCGATGGCGGCACCCGTGCGACGAAGGTGTTGTAAAAACCAACCGTTTCGGGACGGCCGAGAAGCGGCAACCGGCTCTGCGTGCCCTGGAAGACTATGTCCTTAAACACCAGATCGAGACCGATCTGGTGGGACAAAACCTGGTGGCCCAGGCATACGGACAGGAACGGACGCTTCGACTCAAGCAGGCCGGCCACAATCCCGTGGAGGACTGCCATCTTGGGATCGTCGATTTCACGGGGATCGCCCGGACCCGGTCCGACGACGACGAGGTCGTAGCCGTCGAGGCCACCGTCCGCCAAAATTTTGGGAAGCTCCGGGGCATCGTGCCGAACGATGTCGGTCCGCATGCCGAGCACGCCAAAGATGTGACTGAGCATGTTGACGAAGTCGTCTTCGCCGTCGACGACGATGACGCGCTTGCCGACGAGTTCGGGGACCGGCGGGACCCCCGACTGGTCGGTGAGCCAGAACTGGCTGAGCCGCTGATTTCGCGAACCGAGGGCGATGAGGACCTCGTCCTCGCGGGTGAAAGCATCGAAGCCCTCGACAGGGACCGGTGCGGCATCAACCAAGCCGAAGGCGCTCAGAATGCCCGAGGCCTTGGCCCAGGTTTCGCTGGTTTCGTAGTCGGCATCGGAATCGCGGACGAGTGTGGCCCCGGCGGTGATCTTGAGAAAACCGTCGAGGTCGATGTCGGCAGTGCGGATCAGGATCGGCGCTTCGGCGACCGGATCACCGTCGTCGTCGCGGCCGATGAGGGCAGCGATCGCCGCGTAGTAGCCGCGTCCTTCGGGCTCATACTGCTTGATCAGCCGGCAGGCATTCTCGACCGGACTTCCGGTGACAGTCGCGGCGAACATGGAGTCGCGCAGCACTTCGCGGACGTCGCGGTTGGTCCGGCCGGCCAACAGATATTCGGTATGAACGAGATGCGTCATCGGCTTGAGATAAGGGCCGAGGACGAGCCCGCCCTCGTGGCAGATGTCGCACATCATCTTGAGTTCTTCGTCGACGACCATGAAGAGTTCGTAGATCTCTTTTTCGTCGGAGAGGAACTTGAGGAGTCCGCTTTTGCGATCGGTATTGCTCTCGAGCCCGCGAAGGCGGAAGGTGCCGCTGATGGGATTCATCCGCACCTGTCCGGCCTCGACGCTCACGTGGCGTTCGGGGCTCGCACCGATGAGGTAACGGTCGCCGGTGAAGATGCAGAACGTCCAGAAAGCACCGCGCTCGCGCTCGAGGAGGCGGCGGAAAACGGTGAGGGCGCGGTCATGGTCCCAGTCGGCAACCTGGGCGCGGTAGTTGCGGCCGACGACGAGATTGGCTCCCTCGCCCTGGCCGATTTCGTCCTCGATGATGCGTTTGACCATGGCGGAATAGTCGGTGTCCGAGGTGTCGAAGCCGCCCTTGTCTGCGAATTCGATCGGCGCGTCCGGCAGGAGTTTCAGAAGGTCCGTGATCGGTATGTGTTCTTCGTGTTCGATCGCGATCGCCGACAACGGCGTGCCGTCCTGATGGGCTTCGAAGCCACGTTCGCGCACTTGCGCATACGGTACGAGGACGAGTTGGTCCCAGGCCCGCTTAACGCCGGCGGTCAACGGCACGTCGGTGAGTTTGTCCAGATCTGTACGGGTGCCACCGACAAGCGTGACGGTTTCGGCGTCGCGGACCCGGATGAGAGCGAAGGCGGGGAAGGTCAAAAGGTGGTCGAGCATCAGGGCTCGATCCTATCGGGGGCGTGCTGTGCGAATCACCCTTGTCCGTTGGTATCAATATTGATACCATGGATTTATGGCAATGACCCTGCGGATCAGCGACGACGAGACGAATAGGCTGCGCGAACGCGCCGATGCCGACGGCACCTCCATGCATGACGTCGCACTGACGGCAATCCGCGACTATCTAGACGGCAGAACGCGCGCGGACCTTGTATTTGATGCCCTGAACGACACAATGATCCGCTACGAGTCGACCCTCAAGCGCCTCGGCGAATGACGATCTACCTCACCATCGAGGAGGCTCTCGCCATCGCCGCCAGGGCGACCGGAGCGCCTCCTCTTGTGCGCGATCTCGGCCTCATTGAGTCCGCCTTGGCGCGACCCCGCACGACGGTTTTCGGCGAGGACGCCTACCCCACTCTCGATCACAAGGCTGCCGCCTTGCTGCAATCGCTTGTCGGAAACCATGGACTCGTGGACGGCAACAAGAGACTTGCCCTCGCGTGCACCTCTGTTTTCCTCACCATCAACGGCCATCCTTTGGAGCTCAATGACGCGAGCGAGGCCTACGACCTGGTCATTGCAGTCGCCACTGGCGAGCTCGTCGAAGTCGGCGACATCGCCCAGGCGCTTCGCGGGGGCACCTGATCCGTTGCAGTCGTCGCGTGCCCTTGCGGTTGATACCGTCGACGTATGGATCTCACACTGTCCCTCAGCGACATTGAGGCGACCACCCTGCGCAAACGAGCCGAAAAAGACGGCGTGTCCGAGCAAGTCGTCGCCCTCACCGCGCTCAGGCAATTTCTTGAGGATGAGATGCAGACCGAGGCCATTGGCGGCAGCATCGACGAAGTCAAACGCCGCTACAGCTCCACCATGAAGCGCCTCGGCGAATGAAAATCGACGTCGCGGCACTCGAGAACGACCTGCGCGAAATCATCGCCTATCCCAGTGTGGGCGGCAGCGACGCCGAGGTCGACGTCCAGTCATGGTGTGCCGACAAGCTTGACGAGGCCGGACTCGAGGTCGACCACTGGCAGCTCGACCTGAATGCCCTGCGCACCGCCGACGACTACCCCGGCGAGGAGGTCGAAAGGCTCGAAGCCTGGGGAGTCGTCGGCGTCTCGGGCCCGGACACCCCGGCCCTCATCTTCAACGGCCACGTCGACGTCGTTCCGCCCGGCGACCTCGCCTCCTGGGCCGACGCCGACCCGTATGCGGTCCGCGAACGCGACGGCAAATGGTTCGGCCGCGGCGCCTGCGACATGAAGGCCGGCGTTGCCGCGATGATCGCCGCGGCACGGGCCGTCCGCGGACTCGAACTGATGCGGCCGTTCGCGATTCATACGGTCATCGGCGAGGAAGACGGCGGACTGGGGACGTTTGCCACCCTGCATCGCGGCCATACCGGCGATGCGTGTGTGATCGCCGAACCCACCAACCGGGACATCGTGTCGGCCAATGCCGGGGCGCTGACCTTCCGGCTTCAGGTCCGTGGATCGGCGACCCACGGTTCGATGCGTAACACCGGTGTCAGCGCGATCGAGAAATTTCAGGTTCTTCACGACGAGCTCCGAAAACTCGAGGATTCGCGCAATGCGAAACCCCCGGAGCCCTTTGGCCCCACCCCGTGGCCGCTCTCGGTGGGGATCATTCGCGCCGGCGACTGGGCCAGCACCGTCCCCGATCTCCTCGTCGCCGAAGGCAGATTCGGCGTCATGCCGGGCGAATCGTTTGTCGCCGCGAAGGCTGCCTTCGCCGAAGCGCTTTTCCGGGCCACGATGAGTGACCATTGGCTCCGCGAAAACCTACCGGAGCTCACCTGGCCGGGCGGCCACTTTGCGCCGGGCCGGCTGCCCGAAGGGCACGAGTTGTTGGGCGAAGTGGCCGATGCGGCCGCCGTGGCAGGCGCACCCATCCCCCAGGCTGTTGGCGCGCCCTATGGCTCCGACCTGAGGCAATATGCAGCCGCCGGGATACCTACCGTGCAATACGGGCCGGGCGACGTGCGCCATGCCCACTCGGTCGATGAGCATGTTCCGATCGATGAAGTCATCGCCTGCGCCCAGGCCTACGCCCACCTCATCGTCGCGCGTTGCGGGTCGTGAGGCGGCCATCAGCGTATTGATCCCGACCGCGACTGTCTTCGACTCAGCCGGGCCTATTTGGTTATCGGATCGGGTCTCAGCAGCGATCAGTCCTCGACCTTGATGCCGAGGTGGCGGGCGAACAGCGGCGCTAGTTCACCAATCTGGAACGAGTTCATCGTCGCGCCTTTCAACCCTTCGAAGCCGGAGAGACCGCGCAGATCGAGGTCACGCAAATCGACGTGCTGCAGCGTCGACCGAGTGAGCTCAAGACTGTTGACCGTCGTGTTCACGAAAGAGACACGGTTCGCCTTCGCGCCGCCGAAGTCGAGTTCCTCGATGGTGCAGTTGGTGAACAAGACGTCCTGTAGTTCCGCTCCGCGGAAATTCATGAAGCCGAGCTTGGAGTTCCTGATGTGCACGGACTTCCAGTTCGCCTCATAGAACTCTGCTGAGCCGAGCCGTGAGCCGTCCATGTCGACATTCCGGAACCGGGAGCGAGCCGCTTTGAAGATCGGGGCGTCCACGCGTACGAATCTGGTGTCGACAAAAGCGGCGCCGCGGAAGTCGGTTCCGTGGGCGGTGAGATCCAGGAACTCGCATTCGCTGAACGTCGCTCCCGCGAGGTCGTGTTGGCTGAGGTCAGCAGAGACGAATCGCTCGCCGTCGTAGTTTTCGTGTGATTCGAGCAGGCCGCATTCGCCGTCCGTCAGGTCGACGAGTTCGACACTGTGGAGTGTTGGGGCAACTGTGCTGAGCTTTTTGGCCATGCGTTCCTATAACTGCTGGATCCAACGACGATCGGTCATTTCAGTTGGGCGACCAGAACCCGGCCCCCGCGGGGCCAGCGGGACCAAAAAATCTGCACTGGCAGTTGAAATCCCCTGCTAGTGTCGATTCGTTCGCCCCAAAACGCCGAAAATCGCGACTGACGCAGATTCTTCCATCCCCAACAGGCGGATCCGCATCCGGTGCAGATTCATCCGCCCGTCGGGAATCGACCCGCACCGTCACGAGACGTCAGGCACGACAACTACCGATCGGACAGCACGATCGGCACGTATGCCTGCGCCGTGACCTGACCGCCGGTCGAGAAGTCGACGGGCTGCACACCCACTGGCCTGCCGTCCTTGAACGTGACAACGGCGACTTGTGCGGGCCGGCGAAGTTTGCTGCCAAGGGCGAAGGCATAGACCGCGCCGCCGGTGCTTCCGGTCGACAACGTGACAGTGTTGCGGCCATTGGCGCCGAACACGACGTCGGGACCGACCTGTCGGTGCAAATGACCGGTCAGCACGAGATCGACACAACCCGAGGCAGCGGCCTGCTTCACCGCCGAAGGGCTGTGGGCAATGAGCACGCTCACCGATCCGTCGTCGCAGACGGCCTTGGTCAGCGCTTCATCCTGCTTGCGGATCGCAGCGATCGAATCGGACTCGTCTCCGGTGTAGCCCGCGGTCAGACCCGAACTTCTCGGGTCACTGGAACCAAGAAACCTGATGCCGTCAATATCGATCGGTTTGCCGTCAAGGACGTTGAATCCCTCCGAAGCCATAGTCTTGCTGATGAAGGGGCCGGTGTCGTGGTTGCCGGCCACCGCGACGATTTCGAAACCGTTGAATGCTCGGGCCAGCGAGTTGATGCTGAATGCCTCCCACTTACCGCCCGATGAGGTGTCGTCGCCGAGATCGATCAGCAGCGAGGCCCTGGCCTGATCGGCAATGGCACGGGCGGGCGCATCCATCCCGATGTTGTCGTGGCGATCGGTGACGACCAGCGCTGTCGTCTCACCTTCGCCGGGCGTACGAATGGGGACCGTGCGGGCCTCTTTCGCCAGCTTCCCGTAGAACTCGACCGATGTCCGATACGTCGTAACGGCGCCCTCGATGACGGCCGCGCCGCCTTTGCTGGCCGCGCCTTGTGAGATCTGGACCGTGTCGAGAACCTTGTCGGCCGGGAGGTTGGGGATGACCACCGTCAGCTTGCTCCACTGCTCGCCGATCGCATCGGCTGACGTGCGCGGTCGTTCGGGTACGGCGATGAGGATGAGGGCAGCCAAACCGGTGGCACCGGCAGCGACCCCGCCGATGACCTGGTTGCGCGTCGGGCTCACCGCATGCGACCGGATCGCTGCCCGGCGGTCGGGGCCGACGGCGCGCCATGCCAGCACAATCGCGAGCACAGACAAGATGGCGGTGCCAAGTCCCCGCAACACGGCATCGCGTGCCATATCGACCAACGTCCCCGTGATCTTGGCGATTTCACCCCGTGGCTGGCTCGCGATCAAGGCATCGCGTGCGAGCAGTTGGTCGATGTCACTGACGTCGCTGTCGCCGAGGTCGATGTCGACACCCAGACCGAGAGGCTGGTTGGCCGGAACACGCATACGGGGCAGGACCGGCCCGAAGTCGACCGTCGCATAGCCGTCGAAGGTTGGCTGCACCGTCGCGTTGTGGGCACCGATCACCACGTTGCGCGAGCTGTGCTCGAACGTCGAAAGGGCCGTGGGAACGCCCACAACGATCGCGACAAGAACCAGCGCGATGACCTCCACACCGTTTGATTTGAACGACGGATTCATCGAAGTCGCTGCAGCCAGCGATCGGTTGTGCCGACGGTGGTGAGAAGCTGGGTTGCGCGGGTCAGGACGACATACAGGGTGCGCCAACCCGACGGAGATTCGTCGGTGATGGCATCGGGGTCGACGACGATGACGCCGTCGAACTCGAGTCCCTTGGTGTCGAGGCCTTCGAGCAACTTGACCCGACCGTCATAGCTCGCAAGTGTCTCGCCGATCGGTCCGGCCAGCCGGGCTCGGTCGGCGACCGGGGCGACGACGGGGATCGTTCCTTCGGCCCGACCGGCCATCTCCTCGATCGTGGCGATGAGCGAAGCCAACGCTTCCGCGGCGGTGACCAGAACGTGGTTCGGCATCTCCCCGGTATGGCGTACGGCGTCGGGAAGGTCGGGGTTGGGCACCGCAATGCGTGCGACGTCGGAGGCGAAATCGTAGATCTCAGCCGAGTTGCGGTAATTGGTCGACAAGCGAAAGGCGTGTTCGGGCTTGCCGTCAAGGGCTTTTGCTCGCGCCGTAGCGGACTCGGCCGGATGCGGCCACGAGGACTGAGCCTCGTCGCCGACGATCGTCCAACTCGCATATCGGCCGCGTCGGCCGAGCATGCGCCACTGCATCGGCGACAAGTCCTGGGCCTCGTCGACGAGCACGTGCGCGAAGCCGTCGTCGTCGATGCTCTTGGTTGCCTGCAACTTTTCGTCGCGGTCTTCGCGTTCGCGGCGTTCGAAGCTCATGAGCTGTTTCGGCGCGTCATACTCGTCGTCGGACTCCGACAGGACTTCGCCGAGAAGATAACGGAGTTCGTCGATAAGCGGGACATCTTCGATTGCCGGGTCGCCGGAGGCAGCGTCGAATCGCCACGATGCGCGCAGGGCACGGAGTTCGTCGTGGTTGAAGGCGCCGCGGGCATACTGCTTGATCCGATCGCCAAGTGTCCGCCAGACCTCGATCGCGTCGAGCGGAGGCCACCAGGCCTCGACGAAATCGACGAAGGAGTCATTGGTGGCGATTTCGTCGACGAACCCTTCCTTGCCTTTTTCGAGGGCACGTTCGCCCGACACCTGATTCCACAAGGCATCAATGAGGTGTTCGGGGGCTTTGGAGTAGGCGCGGTTGCGCTTCATACCATTGCCGAGGAGATTGCGGCGGATGCGAAAAAGTGAGCGCTCGTCGAGGCGTAGGACGTCGTCCTTGTAGAAAAAGCGGAAGGCGTTGGGTTCGCCGGGCTGCGCCGCCGTGACCGCGTGGCCGAGGACATCGACCATGCGGACCGATCCCTTGGCGGCCGCAGCAATCGGCTCGTCGTGGCGGACCGACTTGACCCCGTCGACGACTTCGCCGAGCGAACGCAGAGTGACGCTGGTTTCGCCCAGGCTCGGCAAGACGCGCTCGATGTAGTTCATGAAGACGTTGGAGGGGCCAACGACGAGGACGCCGCCGGACTCGAAACGACGACGGTCGTTGTAGAGGAGGTAGGCCGCGCGGTGCAGGGCGACAACGGTCTTGCCCGTGCCCGGTCCGCCACCGATTGTCGTGGCGCCGCGGCTCGGTGCGCGGATTGCCTCGTCCTGTTCCTTCTGGATCGTGGCGACAACCGAATGCATGGTGCTGTCGCGGGCGCGGCCCAAACTTGCCAGCAACGCGCCTTCACCGATGATGACGAGATCGTCGGATGCGTTGTCGGCATCGAGCAAATCGTCTTCGACGCCGATCACCTTGTCGCCCGAGCAGCGAAGCACCCGACGGCGGATGACGCCTGCCGGGTCCTGGGCCGTGGCCTGATAAAAAAGAGCGGCGGCCGGTGCGCGCCAGTCGACGACTATGACATCGCGGTTTTCGTCGCGCACGCCGATGCGGCCGATATAGCGCGATTCACCGGCGAGCAGATTGAGCCGGCCGAACACGAGTCCGTCGTGGGCGGCATTCAGGGCCGAAATGCGTTTGGTCGCCTGAAAGACCATGGCGTCGCGTTCGACAAGGCCGCCTTCGTTGCCGATATGGCCGCGTGCAAAGCCTTCGGCGACGAGCGAACGGGCCATTTTTGCCGACTCGTCCAGGCGTTCATAGACGTTGTCGACGTATGACTGTTCGGCAGTGATCTCCTGCTGGGCCAACCGCTCAGCGCTTGTAGATGACACCCGACTCCTTTTGACCGTTTGCAGAACTCACAAGTCTAAGCCGTAGGTAATTTATTCCCGCTCCGAGGCTCAGCGCGCGGACCGCACGCCTTGCGCCTCAGGAGATCCTGACCTTCTTGGTGACGTATTTTGGCGCAACCTTCGCGTCTCCCGCATAGCTGAACGAATAGGCGTGGTTGCCCTTCTTCAGTTTCGTGAAGGTGCTGGATGCCTTGCCCTTGCTGAGCGTCAGCGTCTTGATGACCGTCGTGCCGTCCTTGATCGTGACCTTGCCGGACGGGGTCACCCTGCTCGCCTTGACCGTGATCACGAACGCAACCTTGGCAGTTCCCGGTTTCGCCGACACCGTCACCGAAGGGGTCAGCCTGACCACCGCCGTCGATTTCGTTGTCATTGCCCGCGACGTGTAGCCCGCTTTCTTTCCGGTGACCCTCACGGCGATGGCCTTGCCCCGGTCAGCCGTGGTCAGTTTGTATGTCGTCCGGGACCCACCGGCCACGGCCTTGCCGCCGCGGAACCATTGATAGGTGAAAGCGACCCCGGCCGGAGCCCATGTACCCGAGGTGGCACGCAGGGTGGAGCCCACCAGCGCCGAGCCCGAGAGTCGAGGCGCCTTGGTGTTCGACAAGGTGCCGCGCGCGACGGTCACCGTTTGTGCCGAGGTCTTCGCAAGCGGCTGATAGCCGGTCTTCGTCGCCGTGACGCGAACGGCCATGGTCTTGGCCAGCTGCGCCGTAGTCGGTACGAAAGTCCTGGCCGTGGCGCCGGCAACGACCGCACCACCGGTGAGCCACTGATAACGGAGAGTCACGCCACTCGGCACCCACGTGCCCGGCATCGCGGTCAGCTTCGAGGCCACCTTGGGCGTGCCGCTGACCGTCGGCGCGACGCTGTTGACCATCGTGCCCAGGGCAACGACCGCAGACTGGGCCGAGGTCTTGGTCAGCGTCCTGTAACCGGCCTTGGTGCCCGTCACCTTCGCGGAAGTCCTCGTGCCCAGATCCGCCGCGGTCAGCACATAGGTCGACTTGGCGGCACCGGGGATGGCCACTCCGCCACGCAGCCACTGGTAGGCATAGGTGATGGCGGTCGGCGCCCACGTGCCCGGCAAGGCGGTCAGCGTCGAACCGACCTTGGCCGTGCCATCAGCCCGCGGAGCGGCGCGGTTGATAAGGGTGCCCAGAGCGATGGCGGGGGTCTTCGCCGAGGTGGCCGCCAGGGTTTTCAAACCGGTCTTCGAGCCGGTGACTCGGACCGAGATGTTTCGAGCAAGATCGGCGGCGCTCAACGCATATTTTGTGGCGGTTGCGGCGGGAATCACTGTGCCGTTACGCAGCCACTGATACTTCAGGGTGACGCCCGAAGGCTCCCAGGCCCCCGCCGCCGCAGTCAGCGTCGAACCGACTTTGGTCGTGCCGGAAGCCTTGGGAGCGGCGCTCGTCAATTGGTCCTTGAAATGGAGAAATTGCGTGGGGTAGGCGCTCTGCCCCGTGGTGACCTTGATCTTGCGGTAGATGCCCTTTCGGTAGTAACCCGGGTAGTTGTCTTCGCTGGTGATCAGGTAGCCAGGCCCGACTTCCTCCACATAGACCAAGTGGTTTTTTCCGGCCCAACCGCCGATCGCACCGACCGTCGGCTTCCTGTCAACGATGACCCCGATCTTCTTGGCGTTGGCAGCCCAGTCACCCGCACTGCCCATGAGGATCCTCGGCTCGCGCACACCGTTGACGCCCAAACGCCAAGCCACATAGTTGACGCAATTGTGGCCGGCGAACATACGCCAATGAGGCAGCGAGAGCGCCGCGGCGTAGGCGGGGTCACACTTCTGGACTTCGGCCTTGGTGACGCCCGAACAGATGAGGGTCTGCGCGCTGGCCGGAACCGTCACGAATCCGGTCAGCACCATCACTGCCGCTGCAAGCGCGGACGCAAGGCAACGCGCCCAGATTCGATTCACGGGATAACGGTAGCGGGTAATTAACTTCTGTAACACAAGAACGTCGAATTAACTTCTGTAACACGCCGTCATGACACAAATCATTTCTTGCGGTTGAGGAAAGCCATCATCGCTTCGAGCGCTTCGTCGCTGGCGAACAGCTTTGCCGAACTCGCGGCGAACTCGTCGCCGAGGGTGTCGATTCGGGCCAGGAGTTCGCGATTGAGCAGTTTTTTGGTCTCGCGGAGGCCCTGCGGGAAGCCCTTGCAGAGGTTGCCAAGCGTTTCCTGGACGGCGCCGTCGAGGTCCCCGTCGGCAACAGCGCGGGTGATGAGTCCGTATGACGCCGCGTCGGTGGCCCCGAACGGGCGGCCAGTCAGGAAAGTGTCGGCCGCGGCCCGGTCTGTGAACCGCGGCAACAACGTCAGGGCGATGGCATAAGGCGCCAGGCCGAGCCGGACTTCGGTCAATTGAAACGTGACCGATTCGGCGGCAAGAACGATGTCGGCCGCACCGACGATGCCGAGGCCACCGGCACGCACCGGCCCGGCCAGCTCGACCACGACAGGCTTTTCAGCAGCAGCAATCTGACGCAGCACGCCAACGAGTCCCTTGGCACCATTCGCCATACCACCGCCGGCCGCCTCGCTCAGGTCCGCGCCGGAGCAGAACACCGTGCCCGCCGACCTGAGAAGGATCGCTCGGACATCTCCCTCACCGTCGGCCGTCGCCAGGTGCTGCGACAACTCCGCGACGAGTTGACGACTCAGGGCATTGCGGTTGTGCTCACTGTCAAGGGTGATGACAGCAACCTGTTCGGCCATGTCAAGGTGGACGAATTCAGTCATTCGGGATCTCCTGGGGTGTGTAGTGGCCATAAGACGACCGAAGGTCGCCAGCCGGCCACGGTGAGCGCCAGCGAGCCGCGGAATGAGCGCGTCCGGCTAATAAGACTTGGGCAAACCGAGACTGAACTGGGCGATGAAGTTCAGCACCATTTCCCGACTGACCGGGGCAATCCGCGACAAGCGCGAACCGGCCAGCATCTGCACCAGACCATACTCATTGGCCAGTCCGTTGCCGCCGTGGGTCTGGATGGCGCGGTCGACGGCGTTGCAGACAGCCTCCCCCGCGGCATACTTCGCCATGTTCGCCGCCTCGCCCGCAGCCATGAAGTCGCCGGACACATAGAGCGCCGCCGCCTTCTGCGTCATGAGGCGAGCCATCTCGATCTCGATGAACGACTCCGCGAGCGGGTGCGCGATGGCTTGGTGGGAGCCGATCGGCGCCTTCCAGACCTGACGCTCCTTGGCATATTCGGTGGCCTTGGCGAGCGCCAGCCGCGCGGTGCCGGTGGCAAAGGATGCACCCATTATCCGTTCGGGGTTGAGGCCCGCAAACAACTGCTCGATGCCGGCGTCCTCGCTGCCGATAAGGGCGTCGGCCGGCACCAACACGTCATCAAAGAACAAGGTGAACTGCTTCTCCGGCGACACGATGCCCATGTCGATCTCGTTGTAGGTGAATCCCTTCGAATCGGTCGGCACGAGGAACAGCGCCGGCTTGAGATGGGGGGTACCTCCCAGCCCGTCAGGGCTAGGGGGAACAGTGCGCGCGTCCTCCGTACGAGCGACCACAAGCACATGGCTCGCCTCATCCACACCCGAGATGTAGGTCTTGGTGCCCTTGAGCCGCCAGCCATCGGCGTCCCTGTAGGCCGTGGTGATGATCTTGTGCGAGTTGGAGCCAGCGTCGGGCTCGGTGATCGAAAACGCGAACGTCGAGGAGCCGTCGGCGAGGCCGGGGAGCCAGCG
This sequence comes from Aeromicrobium sp., assembly GCA_014377785.1. GTDB lineage: Bacteria > Actinomycetota > Actinomycetes > Propionibacteriales > Nocardioidaceae > JACMOZ01. The sequence goes on along the minus strand of JACMOZ010000211.1, from coordinate 7,083 downwards.
TTCCTTCTGCTCCTGCGTGCCGTACTGCGCGATGATCGTGCCGACAATGGCCGGCGAGACGACCATCAGCAGCAGCGGGTTGCCGGCCGCGGCCAGTTCTTCACACACCGCAGCAAGGTCGCCGATGTCACCTCCGCCGCCGCCAAACTCTTCGGGAACGGCGACGCCGAGGTAGCCGAGTTTGCCGGCCTCTTGCCACAACTCGGTGGTCTTGCGACCCTCCTTGGCGGCCTTCTCGAAGTAGTCGCGGCCGTACTTCTTGCCGAGATCGGCGACGGCCTTGCGGAGCTCGAGGCGCTCCTGTGACTCGGTAAAGTTGTTCATTTTTGTTCCCCTTCTGGTTCGGCAGGCTCGTTGGCGATCACGGCCAGGACGGCACCGGATTCGACTTGGGTCCCAGGCTTGACGGAAAGTTCGGACACGAGGCCGTCGACCGGTGCCGTGATGGTGTGTTGCATCTTCATGGCTTCGAGGACGACGACGACATCCCCCTTGCTCACGTGCTGACCGTTTTCGACAGCAACGCTGATGACCGCTGCCGGCATCGGCGCGAGCAACGAACCCTCGGCCACATTTTCGGCCGGGTCGGTGAACGTTGGAACCGGAGTCAGTGAAAGCGAACCGAACGGCCCGTCGATGTCGATGTGGTCGCCGACGGTCACGCCGTAGGTTTCAACGATGCCGTTGTTGTCCAACTTCACCTGACTCGCGGTTGCGTCGAGCACGGTGACGCCTTCCAGATCGTGCTGCACCAGGTGATCGCGGTCGTTCGCATACGAGACGGTGAACTCCGCGGTGCCACGGCGATAAGAGCGGGTTCGCGGTTGGGACGGGACGTTGCGGAAAGCGGTCGGTATTCGACCGAGAACCTTCGCGTTGTCCGTGGCGTGCTTGGCCTGAGCAAGAGCCGCCGCCAAGGCATAGCGTCGCAGCGTCAACTCGTCGATCGCCGGCGCGGACCATTGGTCGAGCCGCTCATCGAGCAGGGCCGTGTGGACGCGACCGGCGCCGAACTCCTCGTCGGCGAGGATGCCGATGAGGAGGTTGATGTTGGTTGTAACGCCGTGAATCTTTGACCGGCGCAGCGCTCCGCGAAGGATACGAATTGCCGATTCCCTGTTGCTGCCAGAGGCGATCACCTTGGCAATCATCGCGTCGTAGTGGATACCAACCTCGCTCCCGCTTTCGACCGCTGAGTCGATCCGGAGGCCCGGCCCGTCAGGAACCTCGAACGTTCGCACGGTGCCGGTCTGGGGTTGCCAGTTGTCGGCCGGGTCCTCGGCGTAGAGGCGAACCTCGACGGCGTGTCCGACCGGCGGAGCGGGATGGCGACCGAGTTCCTTGCCTTCGGCGACGGCGATCTGGAGAGCGACAAGATCGAGTCCGAAGATCTCTTCGGTGACGGGATGTTCGACCTGGAGCCGCGTGTTCATCTCCAGGAAGTAGGCCTTGCCCGTTTCGAGGTGAGCATCGGCGACGAGGAACTCGACCGTGCCGGCACCGAGGTAGCCGACCGCGTCGACGGCGGCGCGCGCCGCTTCGTGCAGCACCTTGCGAACCTGTTCGCAGACATTGGGTGCGGGCGCTTCTTCCACAACTTTTTGGTGACGGCGCTGAATCGAGCAGTCGCGATCGCCCAGGATCCAGCAATTGCCGTGGGCATCGGCCATGACCTGGACTTCGATGTGCCGGGCCGTCGGCAAGTAGGGCTCGACGAACACGGTGCCGTCGCCGAAGGCAGAAGCGGCTTCGGCTTCGGCCTTGGCCAACTCTCCTGCGAGGTCTTCTAACCCGTGGACGACGCGCATACCGCGACCGCCGCCTCCGGCTGATGCCTTGACGAGCAGAGGAAAGTCTTGGATGGACGCGGTCGCGGCATCGACACTGAGAATCGGCACGCCCGCCGCGGCCATAATTTCCTTGGCCCGGATCTTGGAGCCCATCGCATCGATCGTTTCGGGCGATGGGCCAATCCAGATAAGTCCGGCCGCGACGACCGCGCGGGCGAAATCGGCGTTTTCGGACAAGAATCCATAACCGGGATGGATCGCACCGGCGCCGGCAGCCTTGGCGGCAGCGATGACGAGGTCACCTCGCAGATAAGTGTCGGAAGGGGCGTTGCCCGGGAGTCGTACGGCCCGATCCGCGTCGGCCACAAATGGAGCATTCACATCGGCGTCGGAGAACACAGCGACAGTGTCGATACCGAGGGAACGGCAGGTCCGGAAAACCCGGCGGGCTATCTCCCCCCGGTTCGCAACGAGTATGGAGCTGATCATGATTCCCTCGAGATGTGGGCAGAAAACTGGGGTTGAGGGCCGCCGGACCCCCAGAAAGTGCCCAAATGTTGGGGCCGGTGACTGTTCATGGCGATCACATCCTGAAAACGCCGTAGGCCTCGGCGCCTTTCACTTCGACGGTGTTGATGGCGCTCAGGCAGATTCCCAGGATTGCTCTCGTGTCCCGAGGGTCGATGACGCCATCGTCATACAGCATCCCGGAGGTGAAATAGGCCAACGATTGCTCCTCGATCTGTTTTTCGATGAAGGCGCGCATCTGGGTGTCGCCGTCCTCGTCATAGGGCAAGCCCTTCTGCTCGGCAGCGCCGCGGGCGACGATCGAGATGACGCCGGCAAGCTGTGCCGGACCCATCACGGCCGACTTCGCGTTGGGCCAGCTGAACATGAAACGCGGGTCGTAGGCCCGGCCGCTCATGCCGTAGTGGCCGGCCCCGTATGACGCGCCGATCACGATCGAGATGTGCGGGACGGTCGAGTTGGAGACCGCGTTGATCATCATCGCGCCGTGTTTGATGATGCCGCCCTGCTCGTATTCGGCGCCGACCATGTAGCCGGTCGTGTTGTGCAGGAACAGCAGCGGAGTGTCTACCTGATTGGCGAGCTGGATGAACTGGGTGGCCTTCTGGGCTTCCTCGCTGAACAGCACGCCCTGGGCGTTGGCGAGAATGCCGATCGGGTGGCCGTGCAGGTGTGCGAAACCGGTCACCAGCGAGGAACCGTAGAGCGGCTTGAACTCGTCGAATTGTGCTTGACCGTCTGGGGACCCGTCAACCAGCCGGATGATGACTTCGTGTGGGTCGAAGGGGATTTTGAGATCGGTCGGAACGATGCCGAGGAGTTCTTCGGCATCGAACAACGGCTCCTTGAAATCGGAGTCGGGCGTGAAGCCGGCCTTGCGCCAATTGAGATGGCGGATGATCGAGCGGCCAAGTCGGATCGCGTCATGCTCATCGACCGCGAGGTAGTCGGCCAGGCCGGACGCACGGGCGTGCATTTCGGCGCCGCCGAGGGATTCGTCGTCGGCCTCTTCACCCGTCGCCATCTTGACCAGCGGCGGGCCGCCGAGGAAAACCTTGGCGCCGTCCTTGACCATCACGACGTAATCGCTCATACCCGGTATGTAGGCGCCGCCCGCGGTCGAGTTGCCGAACACGAGGGCGACGGTCGGGACGCGGGCCGCGCTGGCCCGGGTGATGTTGCGGAAGCCCGCACCGCCGGGGATGAAGATGTCCTTCTGGGTCGGCAGGTCGGCACCGCCGGACTCGACCAAGTTGATCGTCGGGAGGCGATTTTCTCGGGCGATCTGCGCGGCGCGGCCGCCCTTCCTGAGGGTGCTCGGATTGCTCGAACCGCCCTTCACCGTCGGGTCGTTGGCGACGATCATGCACTCGACGCCTTCGACGACGCCGATACCGGTGACGATCGATCCGCCCACGGCGAAGTCGGTCCCCCAGGCCGCGAGGGCAGAGAACTCAAGGAACGGCGCATCCTCGTCGAGAAGCAATTCGATGCGTTCACGGGCCGTCAGTTTGCCCCGCTTATGGTGGCGCTCGACATACTTTTCACCGCCGCCGGCGAGGGCCTTGGCGTGCTGCTCGGCGAGGTCCTGAACCTTCGCGAGATTCTGTTCGCGATTGCTCAGGTAGGTCGCCGACGTGGTGTCGACTGCTGTCTGGGTCATCTCACTCCTCGTCGTGGGTCGCCCTGGCTTGCGTCATAAGCAATGGGGTCTGGAGGCCACGATTCGTATGACGCAAGGTTGGGCCGGAACTCAGTAGGTGTCATGGCTAATACCCCAGAAGTTTCGCGGCCAGATCATTGAGGACTTCGGTGGCGCCACCACCGATGCCGAGGATGCGGGCATCGCGGTAGTGCCGGTCGATTTCGGATTCGCGCATGTAGCCCATGCCGCCGAAGATTTGAACGGCTTCGCTGACAACCCATTCGCAGGCTTCGACAGACTGGTTCTTTGCCAGAACCGCTTCGAGAATCGGGCCTTCTCCGGCGACGGCTTTCTCGACTGCGAGTCTCGTGAGCGCTCTTGCCGCTGACGTCTTGCGATGCATGTCGACGAGTTTGTGCCGGATGACCTGGCGCTGGATCAGCGGACGGCCGAACGTCTCGCGTTCGCGGGCGTAGGCGACAGCAAGATCGAGTGCACGCTGAGCGGTGGAGTATGCCTGCACCGCGAGGCTGAGCCGTTCATTGACGAATTGCTGCATGATCAGCACGAAGCCGCCGTCGACCTCGCCGACAATGTTGGCCGCCGGGACCCGTACGTTGTCGAAACTGAGTTCGGCTGTGTCGGAGCAGTGCCAGCCCATCTTTTTCAGCGGCCGCGAGACCGTAAAGCCTGGTGTGTTCTTGTCGATGACAATCAGGCTGATACCCGCGTAGCCGTCGCCGCCGGTGCGGACCGCGGTCGTGACGAAGTCGGCGCGTACACCAGAAGTGATGAACGTCTTGGCGCCGTTGACGACGAATTCGTTGCCATCCTTTGTAGCGCGCGTGCGGATGTTGGCGACGTCGGAACCGCCGCCGGGTTCGGTCACGCCGAGTGAGCCGATCATGTCGCCGGCAAGCGTGGGACGCACATAGCGGTCGATGAGATCGGCGTTTTGGCTGGCGACCATGTGCTGCCCTGTCGCGGCAGCGACCATATGAGGGAGTGCGATGCCGTGGGTGAACAGCGCCGCAAGCACACCGGTCGATCCGCCGGCTTCCATGACCGCCTCGGTCATGATCGTCGAATCAATGAGGTCGCCGCCCTGGCCGCCGACCTCTTCGGGGAACGCAATGCCAAGGATGCCGGCATCGGCCGCCTTTTTGTGGAGCTCGCGTGGGGTTTCGCCAGCGTCTTCCCAGTGCGGCAACTGCGGGGCGATTTCTTTCTCGGTGAACGAGGTCACCATGTCGCGGAGAGCCTTGCGTTCGGACGCTTCCCAGCTACTCATGCGGTCTCCGGTCGGGTTGCGTCATAAAGGATGTGGCCCATAGGCCTCGTTTCGTATGACGTTGCGCGGGTTGTCATGCAAGGAACTCCTGCGGAAGGTCGACGAACCTTGCCCGAATCCACTCGCCGAGGGCCTTCGCCTGGGCATCGAGGCGGGTCGAGGCGGCAACGCCATCGCCGAGGAGCCCGTGAATGACGATGTTGACGGCCTTGATGTTGGGAAGCGGATGGATGTCGATATCGAGTTCGGCTGCTTCGGGCAGGAGCCGTTTGACCGTTTTCTCGTCGAGAAGACTCTGGAGCCATGCATAGGCCTCATCGCGGCGAGGGTGATCGGCCGGAATCCATACGCCAACGTTGGCGTCCCCACCCTTGTCACCCGACCGCGCAAAGGCAAGCCTCCCCAGAGGAGTCGCGACCGTCTCGCCTGGCGTCGCGACCGTCTCGCCGAGTGGCCCAGATTCGGGGTTCTCGGCACCCGTTTTCCCCGAATTTGCGCCACTCGCCGACGAATCTGCGCCACTCGCGAGGTCGGGGTCGGTGACTCCGGGGGGTTCTATCTCGATCCGGGTTCCGTCGGCGAGCACCACCGTGTGCGGCACCTCGCCTTGCGGGACATAGGCGGCTCGATAGATGCCGTAGGGCGTGCCGGCTGCAGGCGGACGCGTCACGGCGAAGCCCGGGTATGAGGCAAGCGCCAACTCGATCGCGGCACCGCTGAAAGCACGTCCGACCTGTTCGGGCGAAGAACTCTTGACATGGCAACGCAAAAGCGTGGTCGCGGCGGCCTGGGTCGCGGGATCGGAAACATCAGTCCGGTCGAGTTGCCACTCGATGACGTCGGGAGGCGAGTCTTTGAGAGCATTCTCCATCTGTGTCCGGACGAGAGCCGCCTTTTCCTCGATGTCGAGACCGGTGAGAATGAACTCAACACTGTTGCGGAACCCGCCGATGACGTTGAGGCAGACCTTGGCCGTCGCCGGCGGAGGAGAGCCGGTGACCCCGGTGATCCCCACGCGGTCCGGGCCGGATTGAGTCAGCGTCATCGTGTCGAGATGAGTTGTCACGTCGGGCCCGAGATAGGCCTCGCCGGTGATCTCATAGACAAGTTGGGCCGTGACCGTGTCGACGGTGACCGCACCGCTCGTGCCGGAATGCTTGGTGATGACGAGACTGCCGTCGTCGCTAATCTCGGCGATCGGAAAACCCGGCCGGCCGAGGTCGATGGAGGTGAACCCCGAAAAGTTGCCGCCCGAGGCCTGGGTTCCGCACTCGATGATGTGTCCGGCCACGACCGCACCGGCGAGTTTGTCGAAGTCTTCGCGTTCCCAGCCGAAATGGGCGATCGCCGGGCCGACGATGACCGAGGCATCGGTGACGCGGCCGGTCACCACAATGTCGGCGCCGGTGTTGAGGGCGGCGGCGATGCCGAAGGCACCGAGATAAGCGTTGGCTGTCATCACGTTGCCGAAGGCGAGTTCGGAAGCGCGGGCGAGCAAATCATCACCCTCGACATGGGCGATCGAGATGTCGAGTCCCTGTTCGGCGGCGATCTCGCGGAGCTTGGCGGCACAACCTGCCGGGTTGAGCCCGCCGGCATTGGTCACGATCCTGACGCCTTTTTCCTTCGCGAGGCCCATACAGTCCTGCATTTGCCGTATGAATGTCTTGGCATAGCCGGTCGACGGATCTTTCATCCGGTCGCGGCCGAGGATGAGCATCGTCAGTTCGGCGAGGTAGTCGCCGGTGAGGTAATCAAGTTCGCCGCCTTCGAGCATTTCGCGCATCGCGGTGAGGCGGTCGCCATAGAAGCCGGAGGCATTTCCGATC
>JACMOZ010000210.1 GCA_014377785.1 Aeromicrobium sp. | reverse complement strand
TTGAGTACTCCGGCGGATCAGCCGACGCGATCGCCTTCGCGACCGTGTTCCTCGAAATATCCAACTGCCTGGCGATCTGCGCCTTCGGCAACCCCTCACCAGAATGCAGCCTGCGGGGGACTGCCCAGTCTTCCAAAGTGATCACTTCCCAATCGCGGATAAGTGCTCACTCTTCAGGCGTCACATCTGCTCAGTTTTCAAGCGTCATCGACAGGAGGCCGCACGGTGGAAATAGCAGGCTGCGTCGCAGCAGCGGCACGCGCGCAGCGCGAGGATTAAGGGAGGTCAATATCAAGGGAGGTCAATATGGATCACACAGTTAGGCAACTGGTTAAGATGGTCGAGCATGGCGAGATGACCGCCGAGGGGGCGCGGCCCATTTTCCGCCAGGTGGTCGCGCGGCCGAAGAAGGACGCTTTTCCTAAGAACACACCGGAGTGGTGCGAAGATAACGACGGCTGGGGCGCCGACGGAGATAACTCTGCGTCGATCGCATCCAACTCGCACACGTTCGGCCGCATTACGACCGAGCAGTACGGGTCAAGTCCCCGTGGGTGGTGTGGTGCTTGGTGATCCTTCTGGGGGTTCAGGCGGTGAGTGCGGGTAGGTCCTCCTTGTCGATGTTGGTGTCGTTGGTGGGGACGATGTTGACTCGGGATTTGGCGAGGATGTCGAGGCCGAGGTAGCGGCGTCCTTCGGCCCATTCGTCGGTCTGTTCGGCAAGGACGGCACCGACGAGGCGGATGATCGCGTCGCGGATCGGGAAGATCCCGTCGGAGTCGGTGCGGCGTCGGATTTCGCGGTTAAGTCGTTCGTTGGGGTTGTTGGACCAGATCTGCTGCCAGAGTCCTTCGGGGAAGGTCGTGAACGCCAAAATGTCCTCACGGGCGCCAGCAAGGTGTTCGAAGACGTCGGGGAGTGTGTCCTGGACGTAGTCCAGGAGTCGGTCGAACTGGGCGTGGACGGCTGGTGCGTCGGGTTGGTCATAAACGCTGTGGAGCATCGCTTTGACGGCCGGCCACAAGCTCTTGGGTGTCACGGACATGAGATTCGCCGCGTAGTGGGTTCGGCAGCGTTGCCATGCAGCTCCGGGCAAGTTCGCGGCGATCGCGTCTTTCAACCCGGCGTGGGCATCGGAGGTCACGAGCCGGACCCCGCCCAGGCCGCGGGCCACGAGGTCGGCGAAGAACGTGTTCCACGCCGGCCCGGTCTCGGATGTGGCGACGCGGATGCCGAGGACTTCTCGGCGGCCGTCGGCGTTGACGCCGGTCGCGACGAGCACGACTGAGTTGATGACTCGGCCGCCTTCGCGGACCTTCATCGTGAGTGCGTCAGCGGCCACGAACGTGAACGGCCCGGACTGGTCGAGGGGCCGGTGGCGGAACTCATCGACCATCTGGTCGAGGTCGGTGGCCATCCGGGAGACCTGCGACTTGGACAGGCCTGTGATCCCCAGAGTCTTCACGAGCTTGTCCATCCGGCGCGTGGACACGCCAGCGAGGTAGCAGTCAGCCACGACCGTGATCAGCGCGGCCTCAGCGCGTTTGCGGCGCTCGAGCAACCACTCGGGAAAATACGACCCGGTGCGCAGTTTCGGGACGGCGACGTCGATCGTGCCGACCCGGGTGTCCAGCGGCCGGTAGCGGTAGCCGTTGCGCTGCGTCGTCCGACCGGGGCTGGGCCGCCCGTACTCCGCGCCGACGACAGCATCGGCGTCGGCCGAGAGCAACGCGTTGATCATCGTCTGCAACAGGTTGCGCATCAGATCTGGGCTGGCATCGGCCAGGGCTTCGCCAAGCAGGCCAAACGGGTCAACAATGTGTGGTGCGGTCATCGTGATGCTCCAATTCGAGAGTGCTGTCAGAGGTTCACTCGAAGGATCACGCGGTGGCCGCACCCATGTCCATCCAAGACACGAATCCGGCGACCGCGCTACAC
>JACMOZ010000209.1 GCA_014377785.1 Aeromicrobium sp. | reverse complement strand
GAGGAACTGGCAAATGACGAAGACCCGACCAACCCGTGAACGCCTCAGTCTCGTCAACGACCTTCTACGGCTGATGCCCAGACCCAGGCTCGGTGAGGACCGCTTGCAGTATCCCATTCGACAGCGACCGCGCGTGATGTCCAAGCAACCGCCCTCGCGTCGACCTTGATTGCTACATCGCCGTATCGAACCCACACTTTGACCGCCAACGGTTTGGGAGTTCGAGTAAGCGGAAAGGTGTCCAATTCCAGCTCAACGTTGGTCAGGCTCAGAGGGCTCTTGTCTCGCATGACAACCTCATTGACATGCTCAGCCATTCGACGGTCGATAGCTGCGGCATACCGCTTGTTCGTGCCCACTTGCTCCCGTTCGTCGGGCGTCCGGCCGCGCGCCTTGATCTTAGGGTTGGCTTACGACAGATTCGAAGGGGCGCGCGCGACGACTGGCCCTGGGCGCGGCGTTCTATTCTGAGCTGGTGGACAAATCGCTCGTCACCGATTCAAAGACATTGGCCAAGAAGATGCTGGCTACGCTGCCCGAGCGCCTTGCCCATGTGGTTGGAGTCGCGCGAACGGCGGCAACGCAGCACCACGTCGTTGAGATCGATGAGTTGGTCGCCGCGGCCTGGCTGCACGACGTCGGCTACGCCCCGTCAATCGCCTTCACGGGATTTCACCCCCTCGACGGCGCTAGATACCTCCAGTCCGTCGGATATCCCGATCTGGTTGTGTCTCTCGTGGCGTTTCATTCTGAGGCAACGGCGGAGGCGGAAGAACGTGGGCTGCTTCGTGAACTCCTCGAGTTTGCTCCCCCGCCTGTGGACCTCCTCGATGCGTTGACCTTCGCTGATATGACAACATCGCGCGACGGGTCCGGGACTTCGATCGACGACCGCTTGGGGGAGGTATTCACGCGTTACTTGCCAAGCGACGCGGTATTTCGCGCAGTTGTCAGATCCGAGCCTTCACTGAGAGGCTCAGTCGCGCGTGTTATGGCACGTGCCACCAACAGTTAGTCGAGAACGACGCCAAGATTGTGAGTCTTCTCACCTCTTGGCATAAAGGTGAGCGCAGCACGAATGAGACGGGAAAAATATGGGCCGAACTGCCGCACCTGCAGAAATCGTGCGAGCTGTACTAGGGCGTGTCTCCCAACCGTGCCGATCGGGAGTTGAGAGGGGTGTCTCGAACCATTTTTCTTGACGGATTCCAAATGGCTCGCTTGAGCCGTTGACCGGCTGCTGAGGCGAAAGGCGGCGTCCTTTCAGGATCATCGTCGCGTGACCGAGGGGATCATCTACCGGTATCGGAAGAGGGTTGCGTGGCGGGATCTGCCTGAGAGCTTCGGCCAGTGGCGAACGGTGTGGCAGCGGCACCGCCGGTTCAGCGGTGATGGCACCTGGGACAAGATCCTTGTCGGAGTTTCTCGCTCAAGCCGAGGCGGGTGGGCTGATCGTCAGGGAAGTGTCGGTGGATTCGACGGTGAACCGTGCGAATCAGCACGGCACGAAACGTCGGTCGCGCCAGAGGGGGAAGATCGTGGGCTGGTCGATCGACAGCGCCCAGGACACCAATCTCGTCGTGAACGCGCTAGACATGGCGATCAAGAATCGCAAACCTGCCGCTGGTGGAATCGTTCATGCCGACCACGGAGTCCAGTTCACCTCCTGGGCCTTCACGAACAAGATCCGCGCCTCGGGCTTGATGCCCTCGTTCGGAACGGTTGGCTACTGTTATGACAACTCGATGATGGAGTCCTTCTGGTCATCCATGCAGATCGAGCTGCTGAACCGGAAGAAATGGCGCACCCGGGTCGACCTCGCCAACGCGATATTCGAGTACATCGAGATCTTCTACAACCGGCAGAGGCGACACCCGAAACTCGGATTCGTTTCCCCGATCGAACGCGAACTACGCTTCAAACAAACATCCCCCCGGCCTGATCTTCACACCGGCGCGGGTAACCAAACCGTAGGGCACGTCAACGAGTCAACTAAACCGTCAGCAGTCCCGTTTGTGTGCCCGGTCAATGTTCGATTGCGGTAGATCGGCTTGCGTTCGGGGCTAACCATCGAGTGGGTTGGTGGCGATACGGTGAGCGATACCGGCACGCATCGCAGCGGCGGCGGTACTTTCTGGTTTCCGCCGACTTTGCTCTTCGAAGCAGTGAAGAAACTCAGTCTTGAGGTCCAACCGGGGCAGGTAATCGAGGATCGATGTTCTGATCGCTGAGGTCCAATCGTCTGCGTCGTGGCCGGAGACATCCAGCGACGTTGCCACGCCGAGTAAGTGTCCTTCAGGATAAATGGCGGGGTCGATGTTGTCTCGCATGTGGTCAACGATGGTCTGGCTGGCCCGGGATCGGCGCTCAGGCGCCCATCCAGCGGCTGCCCCGAATACCCAAGCCAAATGCCCACTTGCCACTTCGAATGGGATCGTGTGACTGTCGAACTCTGGCACAAGTCCGCAGTCGTGGAGCATTGCTGAAACATAAAGCAACTCGGCGTCGAAGGGCACTTGGTGGCGGCGTCCGTAATCGACTGCCCAGGCGTAGGAACGAATGCTGTGATTGAGCAGCGCAGGTGTCAAATATCGATGTGCTACTTCGAGGGCGAGCGCGCTGACAGTGCTGGGAGGTTCGATCAAAGTAGTCACGTCCATAGAGCAATTCTGCCCGCTCGCTCACACATCGATGCGACATCCCCGGATGGCGGGCGGTCAGATTCGAAAGAGGTCGGTGAGGGGTGTTGGTGCGGTGTCGATGGCTTGTTAGAGAAGTTCATGGAAGAGCATCCCGCGAGCCTTAGAGTCGCGCCGGTTGAATCGGAACGTGTAATCGTCGACGTAGTGTGATCTGAGTCGAAAGCTTCGAGGGCGACGAGGTCCGGACGCGACGAGCTAAGACGAGCCGTAAGCTCGAACCGAAGACGCGTCGTCACGTCCGCGAGGGTGGGGAGCGCGGTGTCGCCAAGAGGCCAGCCGCCTTGCGCTGGCGGGCTGATCCATCACTCCGGCGCTGTATCTCCGCGCGAGGGGCCGAGGCCGTCCGCGCGTCTGCACGTCACTTTGCGAATTGGGCGAGCAGCCATCAAGAGCGGACGAGGCGGGCTATGGCGTCGGAGGCTTCCTTGATCTTGATTTCTGCCTGCTCGCCGCCGAGCTTGGCGGCGTCGACGATGCAGTGTTT
>JACMOZ010000208.1 GCA_014377785.1 Aeromicrobium sp. | reverse complement strand
AACGAGCAGCCCCTTACCGTGAGGACTCCGGACATTCGAATCGATGCATCGACCTATCTCGGCGGACTTCCCGGAACCGAACCTCAGCGTTACCCATCGACCCTGATCGTCAACGGAACTCGGATCGGCACCGGGGACGATGGGACTGCTGCACGGATAGGTGACATCTTGACGTGCCCCACAGTTTGGTTACCTAAAACAGGGTGAAGATCTGGCCTTCTTTGAGAGGCTTCATCCATGCCACGACCATTCCCCGCCGAGTTCCGCCTGCGCGCAGTCGCGCTCGTACGGGCTGGCAAACCCATCACCACTGCCGCCGTCCAGCTCGGGGTGAGCGCGGCCGCACTTCACGGCTGGGTGCGCCAAGACCAGATCGATCGAGGAGAGCGACCCGGGATGAGTACCCCGGAAACCGCTGAGCTGGCGAGAGCGAAGAAACGGATCCGGCTCCTCGAGCAGGAGAACGAGGTCCTCCGGCGGGCTGCGGCGTATCTGTCGGAGGCAAACTTACCGGGAAAAGGTTCTACCCGCTCGTGAAGGAGCTCGCTGCTGACAGGATCCCTGTCGCGGTGACGTGCCGGGTTCTCAAGCTCTCTCGCCAGCCCTACTACCGATGGCTGGCCGACCCCATTACGCCCAGCGAGGTCGTTGAGGCGTATCGCGCGAACGCATTGTTCGATGCGCACAAAGATGACCCAGAGTTCGGGCATCGGTTGCTCGCCGACGAGGCCCGCGACGCGGGGGAATCGATGGCGGACCGGACCGCGTGGCGGATCGCATCGGACAACGGCTGGTGGAGCGCGTTTGGGAAGAAGCGGGGCAAGAACGGCAAGAAGCCGGGGCCGCCGGTTCACGACGATCACTGCACTGTCACAGGCGAGCACGGGCGCATCCGGCACGAGTTCACCGCGATCGGCCCGAACCAGCTCTGGCTGACCGACATCACAGAACACAAAACGACGGAAGGCAAGCTCTACCTCTGCGCCGTCAAGGACGTGTTTGCCAACAAGATCGTCGGCTACTCCATCGACTCCAGGATGAAGTCGAGCCTGGCAGTCAACGCGCTCAACAACGCTGTCGCGATGCGCGGTGATGTTGCCGGTTGCGTGGTCCACAGCGACCGAGGCAGTCAAGCCTTATTCAACCGGTCGAAGCCGGAAGTTCCTCCGTGCTCTGATCCGTCACCGCTTGGTCGGGTCGATGGGGCGGGTGGCCTCGTGCGGTGACAACGCAGCCATGGAGAGCTTCTTCGCGCTACTGCAGAAAAACGTTCTCGATCGCAGATCCTGGGCCACCCGCGACCAGCTGCGTATCGCGATCGTGACCTGGATCGAACGGACCTACCACCGGCGGCGCCGGCAGGCAGCTCTGGGTCGTTTGACCCCGGTCAAATTCGAGGTCATCATGAACACGACCGCCGCACTGGCGGCGTGACTACAAACTGTCACCTACTCGTGCGGCAGTCCCGCTGATCCCGCGACACCAGAGGCTACGCGGATGAAACTAATCGCATGGTGGCAACTTCTGTCAGGACTCAGTCACGGAAAGCAATGGGCGTTCGTGGAATTGATGGAGCGCAGTGACGCCGTTGCGGACCAGGCCAACCAGTCGGCGCACGTAAAGATCACCTCCTCGGCCGCGGGCATAGCCCTGCCCCTTCAACTCGCAGTTGAAACCTTGGAATGCGCGCTTCGCCTATTTGGTCGCAGGTCAAAGAAGACCTGGAACCAGCCCGAAGACGCGAGCGAACCAGAAACGGTGAGCTATTCAGAATCACAGGCCGAATAGAACCCCGAGCGTTAGGCGGCCGCTCCCGGAACGTCCCCCTTCTCGCCAACCCTCACTCGGGAGATAACGGAGCAGGGATACCCACCATCTCAATGTCAGCGCGGAGCGGTCCGCCGCCGACTTGGTTTAATCAAACGCCTATGAGGAATCTTTAGACCCCACAATGTTCGACGACGCGTTGGGTATTATCGCCGACCGAGGGAGTGCAGACCACCGCTGACGGTTCTGACGCTCCTACCCTTTGCGGCTTGGCTGCGAAGTTCCTCGCTTGGCCGAGGTCCTCCTTTGCACCAAGCGCCTGTGGATCGTTGATGTGCTGGCAGCAGGTTTTCTATAGGCGGATCGACGCGTTAGTGCCATCAACGCGCTGATCGCCCTGGCCACAAGCGTCATCATCATCCGCCGACGTGGTCGGACCTTGGGTGGGGAGCGCGGTGTCGCCAAGGGGCCGGCCGCCTTGCGCTGGCGGGCTGATCCATCACTCCGGCGCTGTATCCGGGCACGAGGGGCCGAGGCCGCCCGCGCGTCTGCACGTCACTTTGCGAATTGGGCGAGCAGCCATCAAGAGCGGACGAGGCGGGCTATGGCGTCGGAGGCTTCCTTGATCTTGATTTCTGCCTGCTCGCCGCCGAGCTTGGCGGCGTCGACGATGCAGTGTTT
>JACMOZ010000207.1 GCA_014377785.1 Aeromicrobium sp. | reverse complement strand
TCGGAAATGGGCTGACCGGCCGCAGTGGCATGGCAGACGTCGGGATACTGGGTGGCCGAGTGGTTGCCCCAAATGGTGAGACGTTCGATCTCGGTGGTGGACTTGCCGGTCTTGGCCGCCAACTGCGCGAGGGCGCGGTTGTGGTCGAGGCGGGCCAGTGCCGAGAAACGCTCACGCGGAATGTCGGGGGCATTGGACATCGCGATGAGGGCGTTGGTATTGGCCGGGTTGCCGGTGACGGTGATTCGGATGTCATCGGCGGCGTTGTCGTTGAGCCCCTTGGCCTGCACGGTGAAGATCGCTCCGTTGGCCTCGAGCAGGTCGGCACGTTCCATGCCCTTGCTGCGGGGACGGGCACCGACGAGCAGCGCGACGTTGGCGCCGTTGAAGATCGTATTGGCGTCGTCGCCGATCTCGACACTGTCGAGCGTCGGGAAAGCACAGTCGTCGAGTTCCATGACAACGCCCTCGAGCGCCTTGAGCGCCGGGGTGATTTCGAGAAGTCGCAATTGCACCGGGGTGTCGGGGCCTAGAAGGCCACCGCTCGCGATGCGGAAAAGCAGGCTGTAGCCGATCTGGCCGGCGGCACCGGTGACGGCTACCTTGACGGGTGTTGTGCTCACGACAATGCTCCTTGAGTGCGGGGTGACCCCGCTCCTTGGCTGCGGGATGACCCTTCGAAACTAGCGCAGCCGCCCCCGGCAAAATCGCCCGGGGGCGGGTGCACGCAGTTAAACCGGCGCAGTGCTAAATCGGCACAGTGTTAGTTCGGCACAGAGGGTTCGCTGGCCGTTATTTGCCGGAGGCGTTGGCCCGAGCGGCGTCGGGCTCACCACCGGGATTGGGCTCTCCCAGGCCTGCACGGGTCAACTCTTCGATGCGTTTTCCGCAGTCGGCATCGACATGTTTCCAGTAGTCGAATGCGCGCTCGAGGACATGGCCTTTGACGCCGCCGAGCAGATGGCCGGCGACAGTCTGGACGAACTCTTCGCGTTGCTCGTCATTCCAGGTCTCACGAACAAGCGTTCCGGCCTGGCCGAAGTCGTCATCTTCGGAATGCAGCCGGTAGGCGCTGCGCACCATCTCGCCGTCAGCCTCCCAGCCGTCATCGACGGGGCCGGTGAGGTCGGCATAGCCGCGGCCGGCGGAGTTGGGCGCATAAACGGCCTCGTCGCCACTGTGGTCGTAGGTCATCGCGCCGTCGAACATGTAGGTGTTGACGGGGACCTGCGGACGGTTGACCGGCAACTGATGGAAGTTGGTGCCGATCCGGTTGCGGTGTGCGTCGGCGTAGGCGAACGTCCGGCCGAGAAGCATCTTGTCGGGGGAGAACCCGATGCCCGGCACGGTGTTGCCCGGGGAGAACGCCGCCTGCTCGATCTGGGCGAAGAAGTTGTCGGGGTTCTTGTTCAGCGTCATCGTGCCGACCTTGATCAGCGGGTAGTCGCTGTGCGGCAAGATCTTGGTCACGTCGAACGGGTTGAAGCGATAGTTTTCGGCGTCGGCATACGGCATGACCTGGACCGACAGCGTCCAGCTCGGGAACTCGTCCCGTTCGATCGCGTCGTGGAGGTCGCGGCGGTGGAAGTCGGCATCCTCGCCGGCGATCTTTGCAGCCTCGGTACCAGTCAAGCCTTCGACGCCTTGATTGGAGTGGAAGTGATACTTGACCCACGACTTGACGCCTTCGGCGTTGATCCACAAGTAGGTGTGCGAGCCGTAGCCGTTCATGTGGCGGAAGGTCTTGGGGATGCCGCGGTCACCCATCAAATAGGTGACCTGGTGCGCCGACTCCGGGTTCAGCGTAAAGAAGTCCCATTGCATGTGGTTGTCGCGCAGTCCGGAACCGGGGAGACGCTTCTGGCTGCGGATGAAGTGCGGGAACTTGATCGCGTCGCGGATGAAAAACACGGGCGTGTTGTTGCCGACGAGGTCGTAGTTGCCCTCGGACGTGTAGAACTTCAGTGCGAAACCGCGCGGGTCGCGCCAAGTGTCGGGACTACCCTGCTCGCCGGCGACAGTCGAGAAGCGCGCGAGCATGTCGGTCGAGGCGCCCTTCTGGAACAGTGCAGCCTTCGTGTATTGGGAGACGTCCTCGGTGATTTCGAGGACACCGAACGCACCCGAGCCCTTGGCGTGCGGGCTGCGTTCGGGCACGCGCTCGCGGTTGAAATGGGCCATCTGCTCGATGTAATGGACGTCATGCAGAAGAGTCGGGCCGTCGCCGCCAACGGTCAGAGAGTTGCGGTCGGAGACGGCGGGCGCTCCGGCCGACGTCGTGGAGCCCTGCTGGGCCTCTGCTGTGGGCGCGGCCTTGATCGACGTACCGTCGTCGGGCTGTGGGACTGTTTCTGTCATGTCGGTCTCCTTCAGTGGGGTGATGGTTGATCGGCCTTTTGACACTGTGTCGTTTGGCACTGGGGGCAGACGCCCCAGAACGTCACTTCGGCCGTTTGTATGGAAAATCCGTGCTGGTTGGATGGGGTCAGGCAAGGCGCTTCGCCCGTGACGCAGTCGACGTCGGAGACCCTGCGGCAATTGCTGCAGATGAGGTGATGGTGGTTGTCGCCGATTCGGCGTTCATACAGTGCCGAGGACCCGGCGGGTTCGATGCGGCGAATGATGCCGGCCTCGGTGAACGCCCCGAGGACGCCATAGACAGCTTGCACGGAAGTTGAGGGAAGGTGACGCTCAACCGCCCGGAAGATCGTGTCGGCATCGGCGTGCGGATTCCTTGCGAGTGCGGTCAGCACGGCGAGTCGCGTCGTGGTCACCTTGAGCCCGGCCGCCTGGATTTCACCTCGCAGTGCGTTCCCGGTAGCCAGGGCCGTGAGGCTCTCCTGCGTCTTCGTGGGCATGTGATCACCATACCGGTTATCTTGAATGATTCAAGACAACGGAATGATTCAAGACAACGGTTGTGCCTCTTTGGATCGGTTCACCGGCCGGGCCCAGGACGCAAAACCTGGGGACATACGCAAGTCAGGTATCTTGACATCAAGCAATAATTTCAGTCATCCGTAAACCTTAGGGAGACGCCGCAATCATGGCCAAGATCATTTACACCCACACCGACGAAGCGCCTTTGTTGGCCACCTACTCCTTCCTTCCCGTCGTCCAGGCCTATGCCTCGACCGCCGGCGTGGAAGTCGAAACGCGTGACATCTCGCTGGCCGCGCGAATCCTCGTGCTCTTCGGCGACTACCTCGGCCCCGATCAGCAGATCGACGACGCCCTTGCCGAGCTCGGCGAATTGGTCAAGTTGCCCGAAGCCAACATCATCAAGTTGCCCAACATCAGCGCTTCGGTCCCGCAGCTCAAGACTGCGATTGCCGAGCTCCAGGGCAAGGGCTACGCGCTTCCGAACTACCCCGATTCCCCCTCGACCGACGAGGAAAAAGACGTCAGGGCGCGCTACGACAAGGTCAAGGGAAGCGCCGTCAACCCGGTCCTGCGCGAAGGCAACTCCGATCGCCGCGCGCCCGCATCGGTCAAAAACTTTGCCCGCTCGCACCCCCACTCGATGGGGGCCTGGAGCCCCGACTCGAAGACCAACGTCGCCACGATGAGCGCCGACGACTTCCGCGACAATGAAAAATCTGTCGTTCTCGATGCCGACGACAACCTGAAAATCCAGTTCGTCGGAGCCGATGGCACCACGACCGTATTGAAAGAGTCCTTGCCGGTTCTCGCCGGCGAAGTTGTCGATGGCACCGTGTTGAGCGTCGCCGCACTCGATGAGTTTCTTGCCGCCCAGATGGTCCGGGCCAAAGAAGAGGGAGTTCTCTTCTCGGTGCACCTCAAGGCAACAATGATGAAGGTTTCGGATCCGGTTATCTTTGGCCACGTCGTCAAGGTTTTCCTTCCCGAGCTGTTCGCCTCATACGGCGGCCAGCTCGCCTCCGCCGGCCTCAGCCCGAATAACGGCCTCGGGTCCATCCTGAATGGACTCGATGCGTTGTCCGACGACGTACGCACCGGCGTCGAGGCGGCCGTCAAACGGGGTCTCGAAAACGGGCCGGCACTTGCCATGGTCGACTCGGACAAGGGCATCACCAATCTCCATGTCCCCAGTGACGTGATCGTTGACGCATCGATGCCGGCCATGATCCGCACTTCGGGACACATGTGGGGCCCCGACGGCAACGAGGTCGACACACTGGCAGTCATTCCCGACAGCAGTTACGCGGGGGTCTACCAGAGGGTCATCGACGACTGCCGTGCCAACGGCGCCTACGATCCAACCAGCATGGGCTCGGTATCCAACGTCGGCCTGATGGCTCAGGCCGCCGAAGAATACGGCAGCCACGACAAGACGTTCGAGATGACGGGCAACGGCGTTGTCCAGGTCGTCAACCGTGCTGGCGACGTCCTGATTGAGCACACCGTCGAGGCCGGGGATATCTGGCGCGGGTGCCAAGCCAAGGATGTGCCGATCCAGGACTGGGTGAAGCTGGCGGTCACACGGGCCCGTGCTTCGCAGACTCCCGCCGTCTTCTGGCTCGATCCCAGTCGCGCTCATGACGTCAACATGATCGCCAAAGTCAAGAAGTATCTGCCCTCGCTTGACACCGAGGGTCTTCAGATCGAAATCATGTCGCCCGAAGACGCAACCGACTTTTCGCTGGAACGTATCCGCAAGGGCGAGGACACAATCTCGGTCACTGGAAACGTACTGCGCGACTACAACACCGACCTGTTCCCGATTATGGAGCTTGGCACCAGTGCCAAGATGCTCTCGATCGTTCCGCTGATCAACGGCGGCGGGCTGTTTGAGACGGGTGCCGGCGGTTCGGCTCCGAAGCACGTCCAGCAGTTGCTGAAGGAAAACCACCTTCGCTGGGACAGCCTCGGCGAGTTCCTTGCGCTCTCCTCGAGTTTTGAGCACATGGCCGTGACGACCGGCAACGCCCGCGCGCAGATCCTCGCGGACACTCTCGATCGCGCCACGGGCACGTTCCTCAACGAGAACAAGTCGCCCAGCCGCAAGGTCGGCGAAATCGACAACCGCGGCAGCCACTTCTACCTGGCGCTGTATTGGGCCCAGGAACTCGCTGCACAGACCGAGGATGCCGGACTGGCATCGGCCTTCGCCGCGGTCGCCGAGGGGCTGGCTTCCAACGAGGCGAAGATCAACGAGGAATTGCTCGCTGTGCAGGGAGCGCCGGCCGACATCGGCGGCTACTTCCTCCCCGACGAGGCGAAGATCACCGCCGTCATGCGCCCGTCGGCGACATTCATCGACGTACTGGCCACTCTCGGCTAGTTCGGATCGGACGCAAGAATCGACCTGATGCCCGTGTGCGGTGCGTCAGGTCGATTCCTTCGTATGACCTCGCACACGTGCGGAATAGCTGAGGGTTACCTCGGCTTGTCCCTGTAGTGACTATCGTCGAAACAGTGCTGCCGCGTATGCGCACCAAGCACGTGACCCTTGCCCTGACCGCTCTGGCGCTCGGTGGATTTGCCATCGGCACGACCGAATTCGTCACGATGGGGTTGTTGCCCGAGATCGCGAAGGGCATCGGCCAGGACATCCCGACGACCGGGCACATCATCAGCGCTTATGCTCTTGGCGTCGTTGTCGGTGCGCCGGTGATCGTGTCCATCGGCGCCCATCTGCCCAAACGCGAACTCGCCATCGGCCTTGTGCTGGCACTGGGCTTCGGCAATGCGATCACGGCGCTGGCCAGCGGTTACTGGCCAGTGATGATCGCCCGCTTCCTCGCCGGCCTGCCTCACGGCGCCTACTTCGGCGTCGCCTCGCTCATCGCGGCCTCCCTGGTTGCACCCGAGTTCCGCGGCCGCGCCGTCAGTTCGGTGATGCTCGGACTTTCCGTCGCCACGGTTGTCGGGGTTCCGGCGTCAACCGTTCTCGGCCAAAATCTCGGCTGGCGTAGCGCCTACTGGTTGGTCCTCGGCATCACTATTCTGACTGCCGTCGCCATATGGCTTTTCGTTCCGCACAGTCCGGGCAACCACGAGGCTTCCGTTCGCAGAGAACTCTCTGCGCTGAAGCGGCCGCAGGTCCTGTACGCCGTGGCGACCGGCATGATCGGCTTCGGCGGCATTTTCGCGATGTACAGCTACATAGCGCCGACAATCACCGATGTCACGCAATTGGCGAGCACTTTCGTCTGGGTGTTCCTCTTCGCCTACGGTCTCGGCTCGGTCATTGGCACTTGGCTCGCCGGACGCCTCGCTGATTGGGATGTGCAGAAGTCCGTGCTCGGTGGATTCATCGCGATGGCAGTTGTTCTTGCGCTTTTCGTCGTCGTCGCCTCGTATGTCGTTCCGGCCTTGCTGCTGGTGTTCCTGGTCGGGGCCGTCGGTTCGGTCATCGCCCTCTGTCTGCAGATCCGACTCATGCACGCTGCCGGAGACGCGCAGATGCTCGGGGCTGCGCTCAACCACTCGGCACTCAACGTCGCCAATGGGCTGGGAGCGTTGCTCGGCTCAATCGTCATTGGGGCCGGTTACGGCTACCGCGCCCCGAGTGCGGTCGGTGTGGGCCTGGCTCTCGGCGGCCTTGCGATCTTCGGTGCGTCGATCTGGCACCAGCACCGGCACACAGAAGATCACAGTCCCTCAAGCTTGGACCGTGAGCCCCAGTTTGTTTGACATCTTCGGGTGTGGGTAACGCTGTAGCAAGTACCCCCACGAGGGTTTGTCGACGCAGATCGGAGCAATCTGATGTTCGGACTCAAGAATAGGTCGGACCGCGAAACCAGGAAATCGAATCGGACGGTTGATGCGCCGGGCGACGAGCGAGTCGGACCCGCGGGAAATGAGTCGGGACATACGAGCGAAGACCACCGTGCCAGGCCGACTGAACACGATCAACTCGAATACCGCCGTTCGGAGTTCGGCGGACTCAAAGGCGGCGCCGTGTTTTACGGCTGGCTCATCTCGGTCGCCATGACCATTTTGTTGGTCGGGATCGTCAGCGCCATCGCCAGCGGCGTCGGATCATCCCTGGACGTCACGAAGGCTCAGGCGCAGATGCAGGCAGACAACATCGGATTGTCCGCAGCCGTCGCCATTCTGGTGATTCTGATGATCGGCTACTTCGCAGGCGGCTATGTCGCCGGCCGACTCGCACGCTTTGATGGAGCCCGCCAAGGTATCGGGGTCTGGTTCCTTGGACTCGTCATCACGATCATCGTTGTCGTCGTGGGTGGCGTGTTCGGATCCCAATACAACATCTTCGAGCGGGTCAATCTGCCGTCGATCCCCATCCCCGACAGCACCCTCAGCCAGGGCGGCATCATTACCCTGGCTGCGGTCTTGGTTGGCACGCTCCTCACGGCGTATCTCGGCGGTGTCGTCGGTCAGCGGTTCCACTCGAAAATCGACCGCGCCGAGATCTGAGCGAATCGACAATCCCCGAGTTTGTTCAGCAGGGTTCAGTGCGGAGGCGTCATCAGCGCGCCGACTTGCGGGCGCAACCACACCCGGTCGCCCGGGTGCAGACCCAAAGCCCTTGCCTCTGCCCGTGTGACGACCACTTGCACCGGTTCGGGATGCAGCACGTCGTCGGGTGTGACCTCGAGGCGAATTTCGAGTCCGACGCGGGTCCAGCGCGTGATCGGACCGTTCGCTGTCGCAGCATGCTCATAACGGGAAATGGCGATGTCGTGCGGCCGGATCAGATGATCGCCCAGGCGCGTCACGGGGCCGAGGAAACTCAGGACAAAATCGCTCGCGGGTTCGTCATACAACTCATCGGGCGTGCCGACTTGTTCGATCCGCCCTTCGTTGATGACAACAATGCTGTCGGAGACTTCGAGAGCTTCTTCCTGATCGTGGGTGACGAAGACGGTCGTCACGTGGACTTCGTCGTGGAGTCGCCGCAACCAGCTACGCAGTTCCTTGCGGACTTTTGCATCGAGGGCACCGAACGGCTCATCGAGCAGGAGCACGCTCGGTTCGATCGCGAGGGCGCGGGCGAGCGCCATACGTTGGCGCTGGCCGCCGGAGAGTTGTGAAGGCAGGCGGTGGGCGAACTGCTCGAGGTGTACGAGCTTGAGAAGTTCCTGAACCCGATCTTTTATCTCATCTTTGGGACGCTTGCGGATCTCGAGACCGAACGCAATGTTCTTTTCGACATTCATGTGTTTGAAGGCCGCATAGTGCTGGAAAACGAAGCCGACGTTGCGTTTTTGGGCCGGAATATTGGTGGTGTCGTTGCCCTCGATCTCGACATTCCCGCTGTCGGAGGTTTCCAGGCCCGCGACAATGCGCAGGAGAGTGGACTTGCCGCCGCCGCTTGGTCCGAGCAAGGCGGTCAGCTGGCCGCTGGGAATGCTCAGATTGACATTCTCCAGCGCGACGAAATCGCCGAACTTCTTGTTGATGCCGCGAATCTCAATTCCCATCGGAGTTCTCCTTGGGTCGAATGATGGTCACGACGACGAGCGCCGCGACGGCGATGAAGGCAAGCAGGAATGACGTCGCGTAGGCGCTGCCCTGTTCGAAATCCTGATACTTCTGCTCGACGACGAGGGTCGCGGTCTGAGTCTGATTGGCGATGTTGCCCGACACGATCTTGACGGCACCGAATTCGCCGAGGGCACGCGCCAGACTCAGCACCACGCCATAGACGAGCGCCCAGCGGATCGACGGCAACGTGATGCGCCTGAACGACTGCCATGGGCCGGCACCCAGACTGCGGGCCGCCTGTTCCTGTTCGGTCCCGATTTCCTGCAGGACCGGGACGATCTCGCGGATCACCAGCGGCAGGCTCACGAATGCGGTTGCCAGGATGATGCCCGGGGTCGCGAAGATGATCTGGAAACCGGCATTCTCAAGGGTCGGCCCGAACAGTCCGCCATTGCTTCCGTAAGCGAGCAAGAGCGCGAGGCCGACGACAACGGGGGAGACCGACAACGGCAAGTCGATGAGGGCGGACAGGATGCGGTGTCCCGGAAACGTATAGCGGACCAGCAACAAGGAGATTCCGACGCCGAAAACGGTGTTGATGGCGACAGCCCAGAGGGCGACATACACGGTGAGGCTGAGGGCGTGGGTGACGATCGGATCGCTCAGGGCGGTCTGGAGATTGGTGAGGCCGCCGGCGAAAGTGTGTTGTACGACGAGGGCGACCGGCCAGGCGACGAGGAAGAACAGGTATCCGAGGACGAGGCTGCGACGGACATACGTGCCCGGGGTCCCGCGGTTACGGCTAGCCACGACGGGCGACCGCGCGGGAAACGATGTCGAGGATGACGATCGCGATCAACGCGACGACGAGGAGCAGGGAAGCGACGGCGGCTGCGGCGGCCACGTTACCGCCCTCGATGTAGGTGAGGATGCGCACCGAGGCGACTTCGGTCTTGAGCGGGAGGTTACCCGAGAGGAGTACGAGCGAACCGTATTCGCTGATGCCGCGGGCGAAGGACAGGGCGGCGCCGGCCGTGATCGCGGGAGCAAGGCTGGGCAGGATGATGCGCCGGAACGTGGTGTATCTGCTGGCGCCAAGCGACGCGGCGGCTTCTTCGACGTCGGATTCGAGTTCGAGCAAGACCGGCTGGACGGTGCGGACAACGAACGGGAGGGTGACGAACAGGAGCGCGAGGAACACCGACCGCTCGGTGTTGGCGACGTTGACACCGAGAGGACTCTTGGGCCCATAGAGGCTGAGGAGAACGAGGCCGGCAACGATTGTCGGCAACGCGAAGGGGATGTCGATGATGACTTCGAGGACGCGCTTGCCGGGGAAGTCATCGCGTACGAGGACCCAGGCGATGAGCGTGCCGAACACGACGTTGACGGCCGTCACAATGAGAGACTGACCGACCGTGAGCCTGAGCGCGGCGGCGGTTTGGGGATTGCTGAGGGTGTCGGCGTAGACGCTCCAACCGCCCTTGCTCGCCTGCACGATGATCAGGCACAGCGGAATGAGCACGAGAAGGCTGAACCAGGTGAGCGCGATGCCGAGGCCGAGGCCCGAAGATCGCGTCAGAGACGTCGCAGCCCTGGGGCGACGCTTTCGCGCCGCCCCAGGGACCGTGATCGTCGTTGAGGTCACGAAGATTTGCCGGTCTCCTGAAGGATCTTCGTCACGATGCCGGTCTTCTCGTCGAAGAACGTTTTGTTGACGGCTTCCCAGCCGCCGAAGTTCTTGTCGATCGTGAACAGTTTGCTCGGCGTCGGGAACGGGTTCGCCGGGTCATTGGCTCCCTTGACGGTGCCGATCGTGACGCCCTTGACCGAGGCGAGCGGACGGAAACCCACCTTGACGTATTCCTCCTGGCCCGCAGGACTCAGGACGAAGTCGAGGAACTTCCTGGCCACCGGATTGGCCGTCGTGGTGACGGCTGCCGGGTTTTCAATCAGCAGATTCTCCCTGGGGACGACATAGTCGATGTCTTCGCCGCTCTGGCGGGCAAAAATGGCTTCGTTCTCATACGAGATGAGGACATCGCCGGTGCCGCCCTGAAAGGCTGTCGTGGCGTCGCGGCCACTGCCCGGGAGGGCCTTGACGTTTTTGAAGAACTTCGCCAGGTATTCCTTGGCATCGGCCTCGGAACCGCCGTTGGCGATGACGGACTCGTAGGCGCCGAGGATGTTCCAGCGTGCCGATCCCGAGGACCCGGGGTTCGGGGTGACGATCCCGACGCCCGGCTTGATCAGGTCTGCCCAGTCATGGATGTCCTTAGGGTTGCCCTTGCGGACCACGAGCGCAACGACGGAGGTGGTCACGATGCCCTTGTTCGTACCCTGATCCCAGTCCTTCGCGACGAGGCCGTCATCGACCAGACGGGTCACGTCGGGAGTGGTGGAGAAGTGAACGTAATCGGCCTTCAGCCCGCTGACCACAGCGCGGCTCTGGTCGCCCGAAGCGCCGTAGGACTCTTTCCAGGTGATGCCCTTGCCGGCATCGGTCTTGACGAATGCCTTCTCGGCGTCGGCGTTTCCGGCTTTCGGCGCAGAGAAGGCGACGAGGGAGAGCGAAGAGGCCGAAGCGCCTGCGGACGGGGCGCAGGCCGAGAATACCGCTGCACTCATCGTGAGTGCGACAGCCGCTGCAAGTCGTTTGCGGGTAAGAGTATTCATGATCCGCCTCCGGTCCCGGCACGCCATCTTGCGTGCTCCGATCACAAACGTAAACGCGATTCTGCAGAGGAATTCACCTGCCCGAATGTTGAGACATGATCTCAATTGCTGAGAAGGGGCGGTAAAGCCCGATGGCCACATCGCCGCCAAGCCGCAAAGCCAAGGGGCAAGATGTGGGCGCTTACAGGGGGTTGCTGGCTGGCGGACCCTAGGAAACTGCCCACATCTTGGGGGCGGATCTGCACCTCGACCAGCGAGGGCTACGTGGCGTCGATCTTCGTCGAACGACGCGGCGCCACATGGTCGGGGCGGGCGAAGGCGAGAGCGGCGATCAACCCGATCAGGAGCACGCTCGCGGGCAACAGCACCGATTGAGCCATGGCACTGCTGAATTGATCGGCAATTGCGGGCGGCAATTTCTGACCGGTTTGACCGCCCGCACCGCCGCCGGTGTTGAGTCCGGGCAGATTGGCCGTCAACCTGGCCTGGATAAGGGCCGCGACGCCGGCACTGCCGAGCACGGCACCGACCTGGCGGGTGGTGTTGTAGATGCCGGCGCCCGCACCGGCCTGGGCCAGCGGCAGATTCCTTGTCGCCGTTGCGCCGAGTGGCGACCACATAAACGCATTTGCCACACCGAGAAGCGCCATCGGCAACAGGATTTGCCATGCCTTGCTGTCCGGCGTCATTTCATAGCTCAGCCAGAACATCGAGGCCGAGCCGGTCGCGAGGCCGAAGGCGGTGATCGTACGGGGATGGATGCGGTCGACCATTTTGCCGACCCATGGGGCCAATACTCCCGACAGGACGGCCATTGGCACCAGGAACAAGGCACCTTTGGTGGCACTGAGTCCGCGGACTTCCTGGGCATACAGGAAGAACGGAAACGCCATCGCGGTGATCGCGAAGCCGACAGTGGTGATTGCCACGTTGGCGAGGGAGAAGTTGCGGTCCTTGAAGATGCTCAGCGGAACGAGGGGTTCGGTTTTGATGCGCGACTGCCAGTAAATGAAGACCGCCAGCACGATGAGTCCGAACACAATCAGCGCCGGCACGGAGATGATGCCGGTCATGTGGCCCCAGTCGTATTTCTCGCCTTCCTGGACTCCGAAGACTATGCAGAACATGGCGATGGCGCTGAGGGCAACGCCGACCAAGTCGAAACTGTGTGAATGCGTCTCGAGCGAGGGAACGAGTTTCCAACACAGGTAAAACGCGAGGATGCCGATTGGCACGTTGATGAAGAAGATCCATTGCCAGCCAGCCGTGTCGATCAGGATGCCGCCGAGGATCGGGCCGACCAGCGTGGCCACGCCGGCGGTCGCTCCCCACAACGCCATGGCCTGGCCGCGGTTGGTGGCCGGGAACGTGCGGGTGATGACGGCCATCGTCTGCGGCGTCATCAGCGACGCGCCAAGGCCCTGGAAGATTCTCGCGACTATAAGCATTTCGACGCTTCCGGTCAGTCCGCACCACAGGGAGGCGAGGGTGAAGAGCGTGAGTCCGGACAGATAAAGAGTTTTGGGACCAAAACGGTCGCCGAGACGGCCGGTGATGAGCAGCGGCACCGCATAGGCGAGCAAATAGGCACTCGTCACCCACAACACGGCGTTGTAGGTGGTGTCGAGGTCTTCCCGGATCACTGGCGTCGCGACCGACACGATGGTCGAATCGACCAGGATCATGAAGAAGCCCAGCACCAGCGCCCAAAGAGCCGGCCAGGGGTTGTAATCGCTTTTGGCGTCAGTTACTTCGTGTTTGGTTATGGGACGTCTCTCATGTGATGCGCCTTATGGGTGAGCCGCGCGGGGAAACCGTTGGTCCAGTCCCGCTCGGTGATCTTGATGTTCACTATCAAGTCAGCGCCGAGCCAGTAGGACTCGGCGATTATTATTGCAGGACTAGGTGGCGTGCAAGCCAATTAGTCCGAAACTGTGTCCTTGTAGCTGTGCCCATGTATAAGGGACCTATGAAACTCGACCGTGATGCCGTCGCCGAGGCGCTCGATGGATTCGAGCGTCGGGCCGTTCCGGCAGCCGAGGTGCGTGGCCATTCTGCCGTGGCGATCGCCCTCGTTCCGGGCGGTTCGCCGGGCGAGACCGCGTTTGTGCTGACCCGGAGGAGTTCCCGGCTGCGTTCGCACAAGGGCCAATGGGCGCTGCCCGGTGGACGACTCGATCCCGGTGAGACGCCGCGGGTGGCAGCACTGCGTGAATTCCACGAAGAAATCGGCATCCTGCTCGAACCGGACAGCATTCTGGGAGTGTTGGACGACTATGTCACCCGCTCGGGTTATTGCATCACTCCGCTCGTCGTCTGGGCCGCCGACAGACCTTTTCGGGCGGTTCCCAACCCCGACGAAGTTGCCTCCGTGCACCTCATCGCCGTAAGCGAAATCGATGCCGAGCCACGGTTCATCGACATACCGGAGTCGGATCGCCCGGTCATCCAGGTTCCTCTCCTCGGATCGTTCATCCACGCTCCAACGGGCGCTTTGCTCTATCAGTTTCGCGAAGTCGTTCTGCACGCAAGGTCGACCCGCGTCGCCCATTTCGAGCAACCTGTTTTTGCCTGGAAATAGTCGCCGGCACGGGCGGCTCAGTTCAGGAGTTCGTAGACGTTCATATCGGCGAACGTGCCGTCGCCGAGTGGTTCGGCTTTGGTCTCGGTACCGACCAGCGAGAAGCCGTTGTTGATTGCGACGCGATTACTCGCGGTATTGCCGGACGCGGCCATCAAGGAGAGCCGTCGCATCTTCCTGGTCGTGAAAGCGTGCTCGATCACCAGTCGTGTCGCCTCGGTCATCAGACCGCGTCCACGCGAGTCCGGATGAGCCCAATAGCCGATCTCGCCGCTGAGCGGATCGAGTCCTGCCATACCGAAGATCGCGATGTTGGCGACCATCAGATCGCTTTCGCGGTCGGCGACAGCCCAAGTTTCACGGTTGTCTGTCGCTGCGTCCCAGCTGCTGTTGCGGATATATTCGCGCGCGCTCTTCTCGGTGTAGGGCCGGGGCAGCCCCGCGAGCCATTGCTTCGATCGCTCGTCGTTGCAAGCTTCGACAATGCGCGGGAGATCGTCCATCCCGTATGGCCGCAGCCGGAGGTCGCCGGCCCCGATGACAGGGGAGTCGTACCAAGTTGATTTCGGTCCGGGTTTGTCGCCGAACCGGAGATGACCGGCCCATACATCGAGGACTTGCCCACGTTCATACAGGAAGCCGGGCTGTATGCCGTTGAGGGTGAATCCGGCCGCCCAGGCCGCGCGCAGAGACGCAGTATTGCCCACGTGGGCCCGCCAATGGATGATCTCGACGCCGCCCTCGGTGAAGGCCCAATTCGACGCGAGCTCGAGTGCGCGTTTCATGACTCCCCGGCCACGTGCCCAGGGGTGCAGGACAAAACCAACGTCGGCAATCGGCGCATCGCGGATGTCGACGTTACCGGCGAATTTTGCTACGCCGTCGTCATCGGTCGTTTCGATGGCCCAACCTCGATGGTTTTTCTCTTCCCAGCCGACCTTCATGGTCTGGGTGATGAAGTGACGGGAGTCCTCGCGCGTGTTGTCGAAGGGTATGGACGTCCAGCGCAATGCTTCGGGGTCTCTGGTCATCTCATAAAGGAGATCCAAGTCCTCGTCGCCATGAGCGCGCAAGGTTACGACCCCATCGGTGAGGACCGGCACGTCCTGCGGAAACTTCATGCGGACTAGGTTAACGGGCGAATAGCTGGAAGATTCCCCAGCCGAGGACGATCACACCGAGCAGCCGGCGGAAGGGATTGACACCCCGGATGACTTCGTCGAGTCCCCACACCATCAGCGCGCCCCGACCCATCTGGCTCAGTTGGCTGTCGAGCCGATCGCCGGTGAACCAACGGAGGACATACGACGCGAAGAAGACAAGGAGCGCAGTATTCGGTGTCTGCGCAACGACGATGCGGCGGGTGTCTCTGTCGCGGATCCACCAATCCAGGAAGCGGCTCATCGCTCAGCTTGACGGAGAGGGGCGGGTCGCGCAGTGGCACGGTAGGAGCTTGCCGGATAGACGCCCATGATCTTGATTTCGGTCGTGAAGAAGACGAGCTCCTCAAGGGCGTTCTTGACAGCGAGGTCGTCGGGATGGCCGTCGACTTCGGCGAGGAACTGCGTCGCGATGAACTCGCTGCCGACCATGTAACTCTCGAGCTTGGTCATGTTGACGCCGTTGGTGGCAAAACCGCCGAGCGCCTTGTAGAGCGCGGCGGGCAGGTTGCGGACATTGAAGATAAAGGTGGTGACCGTCGGCCCGTTGCCCGCAGCAGCCTGCTGGGGTTCCTTGGACAGGACGACGAATCGAGTCGTGTTGTGGTCCTCATCCTCGGCATCCTCGGCGAGGACGACAAGCCCGTAAATCTCGGCAGCCAGCGGTGGCGCCAATGACGCAATCGTGGAATCGGCGGCTTCGGCAATTTCGCGCGCCGAACCGGCCGTGTCCCCCGAGATGACGGGCGTCAGGCCGAGTCTGCGGATGATCTTGCGGCACTGGCCGAGGGCGTGGACGTGGCTGTGAACTGTCGTGATCGTGTCGAGGCTCGACCCGGGAATGCCCAGCAACTGGAACTGGATGGGCAGGAAGTGTTCGGCGATGATGTGCAGATTCGACGTCGGCAAAAAGTGATGGATATCGGCTACCCGCCCGGCGATCGAGTTGTCGATCGGGATCATCGCGAGCTCGGCCGAACCGCCGCTCACCGTGGCAAAGACATCTTCGAAGGAGGCACAAGCCACGGCCTCCCAGTCGGGATAGGCCTCATTACAGATGATGTGCGAATTCGAGCCAGGTTCTCCCTGGTAGGCGATGCGGTGTCGGGTGGTCACTAGCCAAGGTTCTCACGACGTACGTGGGTCATCGGCACGTGCAAGGTATTCGGCGAGGACGCGCTGGCGCCGTCGCGGACACGGTCACAGCAAGAGGTTTGGTCATGGGCGGATTTCTCTGGCGCCGTCTGCGGCCTCGACGGTGAAGAACTCGGGGGCAGCGAACTGGTGGAACGCGAAACGAGAAGTGACTTTGTCGGCGAGCTCGGCGCGCAAAGAAGCGTCGACGAGGGCGATGGCGCTGCCGCCAAAACCGCCACCGGTCATTCGGGCACCGAAGGCGCCGGCTTCGATTGACGCCTCGACGGCGATGTCGAGTTCCATCCTGCTGACGGCGAAATCATCGCGCAACGAGGCATGGGAAGCGGTCAGCATCGAGCCGAACTGCGTCCAGTTACCGGTGCGCAATGCCCGAACGGCTCCGCGCACCCGGGCTGTTTCGGTGATGACGTGCCGGGTGCGTGCCTTGAGTACGTCGTCGTCGAGTTTGAGTACGGCGTCGGGGCCCGCTGCGGCGAGTTGTTCGAGGCCGAGAGCGTCTGCGGCCTGGCGGCATTCTTCACGGCGTTCGGCGTAGCGGCCGTCGCCGAGATCGTGTCGGGTCATGGTGTCGATGACGACAAGCGAAAGCCCGGCGTCCGCCCAGTTCGCATCGACGGTTTCAATGGTGGGCCGTTCGGGCAACAGGTCGATCAGGAGAGCCTTTCCGCGCTCACCGTTGAGCACCGCGAGCTGGTCCATGATCCCCGTCGGCACTCCGGCAAAGTCGTTTTCAGCTCGTTGGCAAAGAAGCGCCAGATCGATCCGATCGATTCCCAGTCCGAGCAGGTCGTTGAGCGCGGTGGCGACCACGGCTTCGACAGCCGCAGACGAAGAAAGTCCGGCCCCGCTGGCAAGGTCGCCGTCGATGACCAGATCGGCGCCAGGAATCGCCCGGCCCTGCTCTGCCAGTGCCCAGAAGACTCCCGCGACACAGGCAGCCCAATCGGTGACTTCGCCGGGTTGGACGGCCGTTGTGAACTCCGCGCTCTGATTGCCCCCCAGCGTCGTCCATACGCGCACGATGTCGTCGTTGCGCAATCGCGCCTTGAGACGCAGACTTCGGTTGATCGCGATCGGCAGCACCGGCCCGCCGTTGTAGTCGAGGTGCTCGCCGATGAGGTTGACCCGACCGGGCGCGGTCCACTGCCGTACGTCTGTCATGAAGGAAGTCTCTCGCATCGGTTGATCTTGCGACTGCTGAGGTGACGTTGCAGAGGTACTGTCAACACGTGGTCAGCGACTATGAAGAAGCCTTCAGCGAATGGGCACTCGAGGCCGAAGCGTGGGAAGCGGTCGTTGGAGATGGCTTGACGTAAGGCAGATGGGCGCATAGGACCGGCGGATCCTGTGGCAACAAGCGACTGACAGAATGCGCTCATGCCAATTGAGAAGCCAGTGCCGCCTAATGAGAGGCCACGCGTGCTGTCGGGCATTCAGCCGACTGCGGACTCTTTCCATTTCGGAAACTACTTCGGGGCGATCAGACAGTGGCCGCTCATGCAGGACGAGCACGACACGTTTTACATGCTCGCCGACATGCACGCGATCACGGTTGACTTCGACCCGAACGAACTGCGTGAACGCACCTATCGTTCCGCCGCTCAACTGATCGCCGCCGGCGTCGACCCCGAACGCAGCGCGCTGTTCGTGCAGAGCCATGTTCCCCAACATGCCCAACTCGCATGGGTCCTCAACTGCATCACCGGTATGGGCGAAGCCGGCCGCATGACTCAGTTCAAGGACAAGTCTTCGAAAGGCGGCACCGATCGCGCCTCGGTCGGGCTCTTCACCTACCCGATGTTGATGGCAGCCGACGTACTGATTTATCAGGCCGACCGGGTGCCCGTCGGCGAGGATCAGCGCCAGCATCTGGAGTTGACCCGCGATCTCGCCGGTCGGTTCAATCATCGTTTTGGCAAGACATTCATCGTTCCCAGTCCGTACATCGTCAAAGAGACCGCGAAAATTCTTGATTTACAGGATCCGACGTCAAAGATGAGCAAATCGGCCTCGGCGCCCAACGGAATCATCGAGTTGCTTGAGGATCCAAAGAAGGCCGCCAAAAAGATTCGTTCGGCGGTGACCGATTCGGGCGATGAGATCCGTTTTGACCAAGAGAACAAGCCCGGCATCTCGAACCTCCTCACAATCTATTCGGCGCTGACCGGCGCCTCGGTCGCCGCCATCGAGAAGGAATATGTTGGTCAGCAATACGGCCAGTTCAAGGTCGCCCTATCCGAACTCGTGGCCGACTTCGTCGGACCGTTCGGCGAACGCACCAACGCGCTGCTCGACGATCGCGCCGAACTCGATCGCATCCTCACCAGCGGCGCCGAGAAGGCGAAAGCCCTTGCCTCGCAAACCCTTGCCCAGGTCTATGACCGCCTCGGCTTCGTGCTCTAGGGTTCGATGATGCTGACCATCGGAGTGGCCATAGCGATCCCCGAACCCTTCGGCTCGCAATTGCGGCGACGACGGGCCGCCTTCGGGGATCCGATGGCCGAAACGGTGCCGAGTCACGTCACGCTGATTCCTCCGACGGAAGTGACCGAGGCCGGTTTCGACGACGTATGCGCGACGTTGCAAAGTGTCGCGACGGTTTTTCATCCCTTCTCGATGCGATTGCGGGGGACCGGAACATTTCGTCCGGTCTCGCCGGTCGTGTTCATCGCAGTCAGTGAGGGCATCTCGGGCACCGAGGTCCTGGCGAAGGCCGTACAGTCCGATCTCGGCACGCCCGAATCTGAGTTCCTCTTCCATCCGCATGTCACCATCGCACACAATCTCACCGACGACTTACTCGATCGTGCCTACAACGAACTCGCCGATTTCGAGTGTGCATTCCAGGTGAATGGGTTCCATCTCTACCTGCACGAGGACGAGCAGGGTTGGGCGCCGCGGCGGGAGTTTCTGCTCGGACCAGCCGTGTGACTTGTCGCACACCTTCGTCGACTAAGGGAACCCTATGTGCCTTATCCCTGAGAATTGGTTCTAGAGTGCAGACGTGGCAAACGTGACTCAGGCGCGCCGTTCGACGGTGGCCCTCAAATCGGCAATGGCGGTGTCCGGCCTGATTATGGTCGCCTACCTGCTTGCGCACATGTATGGAAATCTCAAGATCTTCAACGGCCGCGAAGCCTTCAACGAGTATGCGCAGCATTTGCGCACCATCGGTGAACCCCTGCTTCCGCACGAAGGCCTGTTGTGGATCATTCGCGTGGTTTTGCTCGTGAGTGTCCTGCTCCATGTCTATGCGGCGAGCACGCTGTGGCGACGCAACAGAGCGGCAGCGGGCTACGTCGGCGGCAAGCGCTACCAGACGAAGCAGAACCGCACCGGAATCCAGCGTTCTTATGCGTCGTTCACGATGCGGTGGGGCGGCGTCACCATTGCGCTGTTTATTGTATTCCACTTGTTGCATCTGACCGGCAACCAAGTCCATCCCGGTGGCGCCACGCCGAGTCCGTATGACCGCGTGGTCAACGGCTTCGAGATCTGGTGGGTCGTTCTCGCCTATGCGGTCGCCATGATCGCGGTCGGCTTCCACTTGTGGCACGGCTTCTGGAGTGCGCTCACGACTCTCGGCCAGAACCACAGCAGCACGCGCCGCGACTCCAAGCTCAACACGTTCGCGATCGCCGTTTCTGTCATCATCACGGTCGGCTTCTTGTTGCCGGCGTTCGCAATTCTCTTTGGTTGGGTTGGTTAATCCATGGTTCAGTTCCACACCGATGGCGCTCCGATCCACGATGAAAAGGCGCCGGGAGGTCCGATCGAAGAACGCTGGGGAAAGCGCCAGTTCTCGGCAAAACTGGTCAACCCGACAAACCGCCGGAAGCTTTCGGTCATCATCGTGGGCACCGGTCTCGCCGGCTCCTCGGCCGCCGCAACGCTCGGCGAAGCCGGCTACAACGTCAAGAGCTTTTGTTATCAAGACAGCCCGCGACGTGCACACTCGATTGCAGCTCAGGGCGGCATCAACGCGGCCAAGAACTACCGCAACGACGGTGACAGCGTTTATCGACTGTTCTATGACACGGTCAAGGGCGGCGACTTTCGTTCACGCGAATCCAACTCGTACCGGCTTGCTCAGGTATCTTCCAATATCATCGACCAGTGCGTCGCTCAGGGTGTGCCGTTTGCCCGTGAATACGGCGGATTGCTGGACAACCGCTCTTTTGGCGGCGTTCAGGTCGCCCGCACGTTCTATGCCCGGGGCCAAACCGGTCAGCAATTGCTGATCGGCGCCTACCAGGCCCTCGAGCGTCAGATCTCGGCCGGCACAGTGGAGATGAACACGCGTCACGAAATGCTGGATCTCATAGTTGTGGATGGCAAGGCGCGCGGCGTCGTTGTCCGGAACATGCTCACAGGTGAGATCGAAACGCACTTCGCCGACGCTGTCGTCCTTGCAACCGGCGGCTACAGCAACGTCTATTTTTTATCGACCAACGCGATGGGCTGCAACGTCACCGCCACCTGGCGAGCCCACCGCAAGGGCGCCTACTTCGCCAATCCTTGTTACACGCAGGTCCACCCCACGTGTATTCCGGTGTCTGGTGAATACCAGTCAAAGCTCACCCTCATGAGCGAGTCACTGCGCAATGACGGCCGTATCTGGGTGCCCAAGAAGGGCGGCGACGAACGCGCCCCCGCCGACATCCCCGAGGATGAACGCGACTATTATCTCGAGCGCGTCTACCCGACTTTCGGCAATCTTGTGCCCCGCGACATCGCGTCGCGCGCCGCTAAGAACCAGTGCGATGACGGCAAGGGCGTCGGCCCCGGCGGCCGCGGCGTCTACCTCGATTTCGCTGACGCGATCGAACGTTTGGGACTTCCGGCCATCGTCGAAAAATACGGCAACCTCTTCGACATGTATGCGCAGATCACCGGTGAGAACCCGTACGAAACGCCGATGCGCATCTATCCGGCCATCCACTACGCGATGGGCGGCCTCTGGGTCGATTACGACCTTCAGAGCAACATTCCCGGCTTGTTCGTGACGGGCGAAGCGAACTTCTCCGACCAAGGTGCCAACCGCCTCGGTGCTTCGGCGCTGATGCAGGCTCTCGCCGACGGTTACTTCGTCCTGCCGAACACGATCAATGACTATCTGGCCGGTGGCGGATTCGACAAGGTCGACGAATCCCATCCTGCCGCGCAGGAAGCAAAGGCCGCAGTGGAAGATCGGATCACCGCGTTGCTTGCCGTCAACGGTGATCGCACGGTGGACTCCTTCCACAAGGAGCTCGGCCACATCATGTGGGAATACTGCGGCATGGAGCGCAACGCCGAGGGGCTCACCAAGGCGGTCGGTCTCATCCGCGAACTCAAGGCCGAGTTCTGGAAGAACGTCAAGGTCAGCGGTGTCAACGAAGACCTCAACCAGACCCTTGAGCGGGCCGGCCGGGTTGTGGACTTCTTCGAACTCGGTGAGCTCATGTGCATCGATGCCCTCGTACGCACCGAATCCTGTGGCGGTCATTTTCGTGCCGAAAGCCAGACCGAGGACGGTGAGGCGTTGCGTCACGACGACGAGTTTGCCCACGTATCGGCGTGGGAGTTTGGCGGCGATACCCCCGTCTTGCACAAGGAACCGCTCGAGTTCGAATACATCGAAATGAAGCAGAGGAGCTACAAATGAAAATCACTCTGCGCGTATGGCGCCAGAAAAGGGCAGACGACAAAGGCAAGATGGTCAAGTATGGTCTCGAGGATGTCTCGCGCGACATGTCGTTCCTCGAAATGCTCGATGTCCTCAACGAGCGCCTCACGCTGACCGGTGACGAACCGATTGCCTTCGACCACGATTGTCGCGAAGGCATCTGTGGTTCGTGCGGCGTCGTCATCAACGGCGTTGCGCACGGCCCCGAGGTCACGACAACGTGCCAATTGCAGATGCGCAGCTTCGAGGACGGGGACGTCATCGATGTTGAACCATTGCGCGCGGGTGCATTCCCGGTCGTCAAGGACCTCGTCGTCGACCGTTCCGCTTTCGACCGCATCATCCAGGCCGGTGGCTTCATCACCGCGCCGACCGGTACGGCTCCCGACGCCCATGCGACCGCTGTGCCCAAAAAGAATGCCGACCACGCCTTCGACGCCGCGACCTGTATCGGCTGTGGTGCCTGCGTGGCGGCTTGTCCCAACGGTTCGGCAATGCTGTTCACGGCGGCGAAGATCACCCACCTCGGACTGCTCCCACAGGGCCAGCCCGAACGCGATTCGCGAGTTATTGAGATGGTCAACCAGCACGACCACGAAGGCTTTGGCGGTTGCACCAACATCGGGGAATGCACGGCGGCGTGTCCCAAGAGCATCCCGCTCGACACGATCTCGCACCTCAACCGCGACCTCCTGGCGGCACTTGCCAAGGGCGACATCTGACTCCAACCCGGCAGCGGTGAGTTACGCACCATCTAGTCCAGTCGGCGGTGAGTTAGGCACCACCGTCGGCGCTTGGGTGGTGCGTAAGTCACCGCTCGATACGGCGTAGATTTTGATTAGCCGAAGTAATTAGGTATGCTAAAGATATGCCAACCGACTCACAGAATCTCGCACAGTCGGTTGTGCGCCTCTCACGACGACTACGCCAGGAACGCCAGTCCGAGTTGACGGCCAATCAAATGTCCGTCCTCGGAGCGCTGCGTACCAAGGGCCCCTTGACGCCGGGCGCGATCGCCGCGCACGAGCACGTACAACCGCCTTCTATGACCCGAACCATCAATTGCCTGGACGAGGCAGGATTGGTGACTCGCGGCCAGCATCCCGATGACGGCCGGCAGGTCATCGTGACGATTTCGGCCAAGGGCGAAGACGTGCTCGCGACCGAACGCGCCCGCCGCGATCAATGGCTTGCCCGCCGCATCGCAGAACTCAGCACCGATAACCGCAAGGTGCTGCGATCAGCCGCCGTCATTCTCGCTGGCCTGGCAACTTCGTGAGTCCCACCTTCTCCTCTCTCTCGATCCGCAACTACCGCATTTACGCCGCCGGAACTTTCGTTTCCAACATCGGCACCTGGATGCAACGCGTTGCGCAGGACTGGCTCGTCCTCCAACTGACCCACAGTGGCACCGCGCTCGGCATCACGACGGGCCTGCAACTGTTGCCATCCCTGCTGTTGTCGCCGATAGCCGGTGTTGTCGCCGACCGCTACCCCAAGCGGACGATCCTGCGTATCACTCAACTCGCCATGGTCCTTCCCGCCGCAGTCCTCGGCATCCTCGCGATCAACGGGGCCGTGCAGACGTGGCACGTCTATGTCATTGCCTTCGCGTTCGGCGTCGCCACGGCCTTCGACGCTCCCGCCCGCCAGTCGTTCGTTGTCGAGATGGTCGGCAAGGACGACCTCGCCAACGCGGTCGGCCTCAACTCGGCGTCCTTCAACTCCGGCCGCATGATCGGCCCGGCCGTCGCCGGTGTCATGATCGCGGCCCTCGGTTCGGGAACCGTTGCCACAGGCTGGGTCATCCTCATCAATGCCGTAAGTTATGTCGCCGTCTTCATCTCGCTCAGCATGCTCGACACCGCGCGACTTCGGCCGGCACCCGTCGTCGGCAATCGCAAGGGGGCAGTCCGTGACGGCGTTCGTTACATCCGCTCCCGGCCCGACCTGATCCTGATCCTGATGTGCGTGTTCTTCGTCGGGACATTCGGGATGAACTTCCAGATGACAAGCGCACTCATGGCTACCGAGGTCTTCCATAAGGGTGCGAGCGAATACGGCCTGCTGGGCTCGATCATGGCGGTCGGCTCACTCGGCGGCTCCCTCATGGCCGCACGGCGGGCCATGCCGCGACTTTCGACGGTTGTTGCCGCCGGCATGGCGTTCGCGATCCTCGAGATCGCCTCCGGATTCATGCCCAGTTTTTCGTCGTTCGCCCTGATCCTGCCGCTGCTGGGACTGAGCGCACTGACCATGGTCACCTCGGCAAACGCACTGATCCAGATGACGTCGAGTGCTCACATGCGGGGGCGCGTTTCGGCTCTATACGTGATGGTCTTCCTCGGCGGCACGCCGTTCGGAGCGCCGCTGATCGGCTGGATCGGCGAAACATACGGTGCCCGCTGGACACTCATCGTCGGTGGAGTGATGTCCATGATCGGAATCGCCGGTGCCACGGCTTACTACTGGCACAAACAGGGCTTGCAACGGACGGAGTTGCGGAACGCCGCCCACGACATACGGTTGTCGTATGCACGTCGAGCGAACATTCACCGTGTCCCGGTCGATCACTGAGGTCTTCGACTACCTGAGCGACTTCGAGCACACGAATGAGTGGGATCCGGGCACTGTCGAAACGCGGCGAACGGCCGGAGACGGCGGGCTCGGGACGACCTACAGCAACCGTTCGCAATTCATGGGCCGTGAGACCGAACTGACTTACGAGACGGTCGGATTCACCCGGCCGACGTTCTTCGCCTGCCGTGGGATCAACAAGACCGCGACGGCCATCGACTCGATGACGTTCAGCGAATCGGGTGCGGGCACGCGAATCGATTACCGCGCCGATTTCGAGTTCAAGGGCATCGCAAAGTTCATCGCGCCGATCATTGTCCCCCGCAAGCTCGAGTCGCTGGCCGACGAAACCGTCGATCAGATCATAAAGACCCTCGAAAACCCCGCAACGTCATAACAATCGAGGCCCCTGAGCCGCAAATCTAATGACATTGCGCGGGCCGGGTGGCTTTCCGCGATATTCTGATGAGATGTCCCTCAACGACGCGATCGACGTGATCCTTCCCGATCTCATCGAATTGCGCCGCGAACTTCATACCTTCCCCGAATTGTCCTGGGCTGAAAATCGCACTACCGATGTCGTGGCCGCCTGGATGGACAAGTCAGGCATTGCCTATGAACGTTTTGAGCGCACCGGGCTGATGGCTGAGATCGGCCGTTCAGAGGGCCCGATCGTCGCGCTGCGCGCCGACCTCGACGGGTTGCCGGTCGACGACACGTCTCAGGACCCGTGGCGGTCCAAGGTGCCCGGAGTCGCCCACGC
The DNA here is from genome assembly GCA_014377785.1 of Aeromicrobium sp. Lineage (GTDB taxonomy): Bacteria > Actinomycetota > Actinomycetes > Propionibacteriales > Nocardioidaceae > JACMOZ01. The sequence goes on along the minus strand of JACMOZ010000207.1, from coordinate 27,567 downwards.
CTGTGGCCATGATGTGCATGTGACGGCGCTCATAGGTGCTTCCGTTGCACTGGCACAGGCCCACGAAGAGTCGCCGTTGCCGGTGCGGGTCAGGCTGATTTTCCAGCCGGCCGAGGAAGTCATGCCCGGCGGCGCACTCACGGTCCTTGCAGCCGGCGCGCTCAAGGGCGTTTCCCGGATCTTCGCCCTGCATTGCGATCCCTCTCTGGACGTCGGCCAGGTCGGCATCCGCGAAGGAGCGATCACCGGTGCGTCCGATCGCATCCACGTGACGCTGAGCGGTCGCGGCGGCCATACGTCCAGGCCGCACCTCACCGAAGACCTCACGTTTGCCCTGGGCACTCTTCTGACCCAGCTTCCCGCCGTCTTGTCGCGCCGCTTCGATCCTCGCGCCGGGGCGAGCATGGTCTGGGGCTATATCCGTTCGGGCAACGCCGCCAACGTCATTCCCGCGACCGGTGAACTCGGCGGCACTCTTCGTATGCTCGATGCCGCCGCGTGGCATGAAGCCGAACACCTCGTGCGTGGATTGATCAGCGACATCATCGAGCCCTTTGGCGTTAGTGCCGAAATAAACTATGTGCGAGGCGTCCCGCCCGTCGTCAACGAGTTCGCGGCGACTCAAACACTGCGTAAGGCGGTGACCACTGCCATCGGCCCGAACGCCGTCGCCACCACAAGCCAAAGCCTCGGGGGTGAGGACTTCGCCTGGTATGTCGAGTCGATTCCCGGGGTGATGGGAAGACTCGGCACCCGCACCCCGGACGGGCCCACCTACGATTTGCATCAGGGAAATTTGCGCATCGACGAACGCGCGATCGCGGTCGGCGCGAAGGTCCTCGCCACCGCCGCGATCAGCTGAATTGACTGTCAGGTTACAAATCGGTTTCAGGCCCGTTCAACGGCCTTTGGGCCCTCCCCATCGACGCTGTCAACGACTAGGGTCTGTTGAGTGCCGGACTATCCGGCCCTGACTTAGGAGGAACCTTGCGTCGATTGATGAAAGCCACCGCTGTCCTTGGCGCCGTAGCCGTTGTGCTCGCCGCCTCCGGCTGTGCCAAGAAAAGCACGGACACGACCGGCAGTGACAAAAGCGGTTGCGTGGAGAAAGATGCCAAAAAGAAGGTCGGTATGGCCTTCGACGTCGGTGGTCGTGGAGACCAGTCGTTCAACGACTCGGCCGCCAAGGGGCTCGACGACGCGGTCTGCGAACTCGGATTCACCGCTAAGACGGCCGAAGCGCAGGACGGCGAAGCAGAATCGGCCCGTGAAGGTCGCCTCCGCCAGCTGGCAGACGCGGGCTTCAACCCGGTAATTGCTGTGGGCTTTGCCTACTCGCCCTCGCTCTCCAAGATTGCCAAGGAGTACCCGAAGGTCAACTTCGCCATCGTCGATGATGAGGCTGCTCTAGGTGCCAACATTGCCAACCTCGTGTTCGCCGAAGAACAGGGCTCGTTCCTCGTCGGCGCGGCTGCCGCGCTCAAGTCCAAGGCCAATCACATCGGCTTCGTCGGTGGCGTGGAAGTTCCGCTTATCAAGAAATTCGAAGTGGGCTACATGGCTGGGGCCAAGGCCGTCAATCCGACCATCAAGATCGATTCGCGTTATCTGACTCAGCCGCCGGACTTCAGCGGCTTCGGTGACCCGGCCAAGGGCAAGACCGCGGCCGAGGGCATGTACGACGGCGGGGCAGACGTTATCTACCACGCAGCCGGCGGCTCAGGTGGCGGCGTTTTCGAAGCGGCAAAGACTGCGGGCGCCATGGCAATCGGTGTCGACTCCGATCAGGCCAAGACCGCCGACGCCTCGGTGAAGGACGTCATCCTGACGTCGATGGTCAAGAACATCGACGTCGCGGTTTTGGCCTACCTTAAGGATGTCGATGGCGGAAGCGTCCCGAACGGCGTCACGCGTTACGACCTGAAGGTCGACGGCGTCGGCTACTCGACCACCGGTGGTCAGGCCGACGACATCAAGAAAAAGTTGGACGAATACAAGCAACAGATCATCGACGGGACCATCAAGGTTTCCAGTTCCTGACAATGAGCTCACGGGCCCGGGCTGACGCGATAGCGTGAGTCCGGGCCCCTTTCGTACACCTTCGACCGCAGCGAGGAGAACTACCGTGACCGCCACTCATGGCGAGGTTGTCGTCCGCCTCCGTGACATTGGCAAGACCTTTCCCGGTGTCGTCGCCAACCATGACGTCAACATGGACGTCATGAGCGGCACCGTGCACGCCATAGTCGGCGAAAACGGTTCAGGCAAATCGACGCTGATGAAGATCTTGTACGGCGTCCAGAAGCCCAACTCCGGCAGCATCGAAATCCATGGGAAACAGGTCTCCTTGTCCTCACCGGCCGATGCGATCGCCAACGGCGTCGGCATGGTGTTCCAGCAATTCATGCTCGCCGACAACCTCACCGTGTTGGAAAACGTTGTCCTTGGCGCCGAAAAACTTCACGGCATCGGCAGCGATGCCAAGAAGGAAATCCTGCGGATCTCGGAATCTTACGGACTCAACGTTGATCCCGATGCCGTCGTCGAGGAACTCGGCGTCGGTGCGCGCCAGCGCATCGAAATCCTCAAAGTGCTTTATCGCGGTGCCTCGATCATCATTCTCGACGAGCCCACTTCCGTCCTCGTGCCCCAGGAAGTCGATGAACTCTTCGGCAACTTGCGCGAACTCAGAAGCGAGGGCCTCGCTGTCATCTTCATCTCTCACAAACTCGACGAAGTTCTCTCCGTCGCCGACGAGGTCACCGTCATTCGGCGCGGCGCCACGATCAAAACAGTTGACGCCAAAAGCGTCAACGCCCATCAGCTCGCCGAATTGATGGTGGGTACGGAACTTCCCAGCCCGAGCACCAGAACGTCGACTGTGACTGACGATGTCGTCCTCCAGGTCGTCCAGATGTCGCTCGCGGGACCGAGCCGGCCGCTGCTCGACGACATCAACTTCACCATCCACAAGGGCGAAATCCTCGGCATCGCCGGAGTCGAAGGCAACGGCCAGACCGAACTCGTCGAGGCCATCATGGGGATGCGGCCCGCGGCCACAGGCCGGGTTGAAGTCGCCGGCAAGGACCTCGGTGACGCATCGACGCGCGAACGGCGCGAGAGCGGCATCGGTTACATCCCCGAAGATCGTCACCGCCATGGGCTGCTTCTCGATGCGCCGCTGTGGGAAAACCGCGTGCTGGGGCACCAGACCCGCGAGCCAAATATCTCCGGACCGTTCATCGACCGCGCCGGAGCCCGCAAGGATACGCAGCGCATCGTCGACGAATACGACGTCCGCACTCCCAGCATCGATGTTCTCGCCCGTACATTGTCGGGCGGTAATCAGCAAAAACTCATAATCGGTCGTGAGATGTCGGACCACCCCGCGCTGCTGATAGCCGGCCACCCGACACGAGGCGTCGACGTCGGCGCGCAGGGTGCTATTTGGGACCACATCAAGCAGGCCCGTCGCGACGGACTGGCAGTCTTGCTCATTTCAGCCGATCTGGACGAACTCATCGGGCTGTCGGACAGCATCGAGGTCATCTTGCGGGGCAGGCTCGTCGGCAAATTCGACCCGACCTCGGTGACCCCGCAACAACTCGGTTCGGCCATGACTGGAGCAGGAGAGTGAAGAGCCAGCGGTCCAAGCGCCTCGCGCTCGCCCTCGGCGCACCGGTACTCGCGCTTCTCGCGGCATTCGTCATCACCAGCCTGGTGCTCGCCCTCGCCGGCGACTCGGTCAGCGGTGTGTGGAAGCAAATCCTCAGCGTCCCCGACGTGCGTGGCTTCACCAACATCATCAACGCCGCCACGGTCTATTACCTGTCCGGCATCGCGGTGGCCATCGGCTTCCGGATGAACCTGTTCAACATCGGCGTCGACGGTCAATACCGAGTCGCGTCCTTTGCGGCCGCCGTTGTTGCTGGCGAAGCCTGGCTCCCCGGCTATCTCAACACGATCTTCGCGATCATCGCAGCAATGCTTGTTGGCGCGGCCTGGGCTGGCATCGCCGGACTCCTGCGGGTGACACGCGGAGTCAGCGAAGTCATCTCGACGATCATGCTTAACGCGATCGCGACGGCAGCCGTCGCCTACTTGCTGCGTAAGGCCGCGGTCGACAACCCCGGCAGCAACATCACCGCCACCAAAACTATGCCCAAGGACAGTTGGATCCCCGGCTTCTCGCTTCAGGCCGGGGTGCCCAACAAGGTCTACGGTTTCGTCTTCATCGCGATTGCGGTCGGCATCCTCTATTGGGTCGTCATCAACCGCACCCGGTTCGGCTTCGATCTCAGGGCCACCGGGCTCTCCGAGACGGCGGCTGTCGCCAGCGGTATCAACGTCAAGCGCATGATCCTGATTTCGATGTTGCTTTCGGGCGCGGTTGCCGGTCTCGTGGGGATGCCCATCCTTTTCGGTGACGCGCATGCCTATGGCTCGACATTCCAGTCCGGACTGGGCTTCGCCGGCATCGCCATCGCCCTGCTTGGCCGCAATCACCCGGTCGGCATTGCCTTCGGTGCCTTATTGTTCGCGTTCCTCGACGAACAGTCGAATCCCCTGCAGATCCTCCTCGACGTGTCTCCGGACATCGTCAAGATCACCCAGGGCGTCATTGTGTTGACCGTCGTCATCGCTTACGAAGTCGTCCGTCGATACGGCATCCGACTCGAGCAACGCAATGTGGCCATCGCACTGGATGAGTCGGCTGGCAAGAAGGGAGTGACGGTATGAGCGTCGCCACCGCAGCCTTGCGTCAGACACCGGCACCCAGGAGGCGAATCCGCTTGTCCTGGGCCAACGTGCTGATCGGCTTCGCCATCGGCCTCTTCCTCCTGTCGGCCTTGCGTATCACCACCGGTGCCAACGATCTCAGCTCATCGGGCACTTTGCGCGCCACACTCGTTGCGGCCATACCGATCGGCCTCGCCGGCCTCGGCGGGCTGTGGGCCGAACGCGCTGGTGTCGTCAACATCGGCCTTGAAGGGATGATGATCCTTGGCACCTTCGGCGCCGGATATTTCGGTTATTTCTATGGGCCGTGGCAAGGCGTCGTCGGCGCGATCGCCTTCGGCGCAGCGGGCGGACTTCTTCATGCGATCGCCACCGTCACTTTCGGTGTCGACCACATCGTCTCCGGTGTCGCCATCAACATCATCGCGTTGGGCGCCGTCCAGTATCTTGCGGTGTTGGCGTTCTCCGGCATTCCCGGCGGTGGTCAGACCCAGTCGCCGCGCGTCGACGATTTGCCCTCGATCACGATTCCGGCTCTGTCCGGGCCCTTGGGCGATCTTGAGGGCAAACACTGGTTCTTCATTTCCGATGCTGCCTCGCTGGCGCGGGCTCTCGTCACCAACCTGTCGGTGTTGACGTTGATCTGTCTCGCCTTGTTCTTCCTCACCTACTGGGTGTTGTGGCGCACGTCGTTCGGTCTCCGTCTCCGCTCGTGCGGTGAGAACCCGGCAGCCGCCGAGTCCCTCGGTGTCAACGTGATCCGCTACAAGTTCACCGCGGTCCTCATCTCGGGCGGCTTCGCCGGTCTTGGGGGCGGCTTCCTCGCCCTTGTCGCAGCAAACAGTTTCCGTGACGGCCAGACCGGCGGTCGCGGTTACATAGGCCTCGCCGCCATGATCTTCGGCAACTGGCGTCCCTTCGGACTGTTGGCGGGTTCGGGACTGTTCGGCTACACGGACACGCTGCGTCTGCGCGGCGGCGGGGACTCGATCCACGGCTTGCTGCTTCTCATAGCGGTGGGTCTTGTTCTGCTTGCGGTCTGGCAGTTCCGACGCGCCAACCGCATCGCGGCACTCGTCACCGTTATGCTCGGCGTCATAGTCGGCCTTTGGTATTTCCTCACCGATTCGGTACCCGAAGACCTCACCGGAATGACGCCCTACGTGACAACGCTCCTTGTGTTGGCGCTGGCCTCGCAGCGATTGCGTATGCCAGCAGCCGATGGTAAGCCTTATCGCAAGGGATCGGCAGGCTGATGAGTTCCCTCATCGATTCCTTTCATACCCCGCCGGGAAGCCCCGTCGACTGGGACGCTTTGCGCCGCTATGCCACCGAGGTCATGGAACGCGCCTACGCGCCCTACTCCCACTACAAGGTCGGTGTCGCAGGTCTAGTCGACGACGGTCGGGTCGTGCTCGGCTGCAACGTCGAGAACGCTGCCTACGGCGTCGCTCTGTGTGCCGAGTGCGGCATGGTCTCCGCGCTTCATTCGACCGGTGGCGGAAGACTCGTGGCGGTGGCTTGCGTCGATCAGGCGGGCAAACCGTTGATGCCGTGTGGGCGTTGTCGTCAGCTGTTGTGGGAAAACGGCGGGCCGACGATGCAACTCATGACGGCGTCGGGTGTCAAAACGATGGACGAGGTCCTCCCGGACGCTTTCGGCGTGGAGGATTTGAACAAGAAGTGACCGAAACAACGATGATCGACTTTGCCGACCCGGGCTTCGTTGCCGATCCCTACCCGCAGTTGGATGAACTCCGGGCGCAGGGTCCGGTGCTCTGGCACGAACTGAGTTCAAGCTGGCTGGCGACGACACATGACGCGGTGAGTCAGACGCTTCGCAAACGCGCTTTCGGTCGGATCTGGGACGACTGGCTACCGTCTGCGGGAGCGCCCCGCGACCAGATGGAGCCGTTCAACGCTCTTCACCGCAACCAGATGATGGAAAACGAGCCGCCCGCTCACACGCGTTTGCGCCGACTTGTTGCGGGGGCTTTCGCGCGTGGACACATCGAACGTATGCGGCCGCGCGTCGAGGTGATCGCCGCTCGCCTTCTCGACCAACTCAGCCTGGACACGCTCGATGGCACCGTCGATATCCTCCGCGACTACGCCGAACCGCTACCGGTGCTTGTCATCGCCGATTTGCTGGGCGTTCCGGGCGAAGACCACGTTGTGTTGCGCGACTGGTCGCAGGCCATCGTACACATGTATGAACAAGGCGTCGGCGAGGAAACCAAGAAGGCCGCGGTCGAGGCGAGCCAGGCGTTCGGCGACTATGTCCGCAGCATCGTGGCCGAACGTACCAAGGCCCCCCGCGAAGACCTGATCAGTGGCCTCATCGCGGCTCGTGATATGAACTCAGGCTCGGTGCCGGCCAAACTCGATGAGGATGAGCTCGTTGCCTCGGTGGTACTCCTTCTCAACGCCGGTCACGAAGCTTCGGTCAATGTCTTCGGCAATGGCATCCACGCGCTGCTGACCCAACGTGATCAGCTTGCCCGCGTGGTCAGCGGTGAGGTGCCGATGGCCGTTGCGTTGGAGGAACTCATACGCTTCGATGCCCCGTTGCAGCTGTTCGATCGCACCGCGACTGCCGATGTCGAGATCCTCGGCCAGACCGTCCGAAAAGGACAGAAGATCGCCGCCCTCATGGGTTCGGCCAACCGTGACGCCGCAGTGTTCACCGACCCGGACGCTTTTGACGTCGCCCGTGACCCCAATCCGCATGTCGGCTTCGGGATGGGGCTGCATTTTTGTCTCGGCGCTCCCTTGGCCCGGATGGAGCTCGAAATCACCCTCAGCCGCCTGCTCGAACGGTTCCCGGGTCTGCAACTTGCCGGGGAGGCGCCTCGTCGTCCGACCTGGGTCCTCCGCGGATTCGAACGCATCGACGTAGCACTGGTGGAGTCATGACACCAACGCCCATCACCGAGGCATTTGATGCCGTCGAGGTCATCGCGGCAAAACGCGACAAACACGAACTCACCGACGCGCAGATCGACTGGGTCGTTGACGCCTATACACGCGATGTGGTGGCCAACGAGCAGATGTCCGCGCTCGCCATGGCGATCCTTCTCAACGGCATGAACCGCCGCGAGATCGCCCGTTGGACCGCCGCGATGATCGCCAGCGGCGAACGGATGGACTTCTCCTCGCTGTCCTGGCCGACAGCGGACAAACACTCGACCGGCGGCGTCGGCGACAAGATTACGTTGCCGCTCGCACCTCTCGTCGCGGCGTGCGGCGTAGCCGTCCCGCAATTGTCCGGACGCGGGCTCGGTCACACCGGCGGGACGCTCGACAAACTCGAATCCATTCCCGGCTGGAATGCGGCCCTCAGCAACGAGCAGATGCTGCACCAGCTCGAAGACATCGGCGCGGTCATCTGCGCTGCGGGCAGCGGGCTCGCCCCGGCGGACAAAAAACTCTATGCGTTGCGCGATGTCACGGCGACGGTCGAAGCCATCCCGCTGATCGCGAGCTCGATCATGAGCAAGAAAATCGCCGAGGGCACCGGTTCCCTCGTCCTCGACGTCAAGGTCGGCACCGGCGCCTTCATGAAAAACCTCGCCGATGCGCGCGAACTGGCGGAGACGATGGTCGCCCTCGGCACCGATGCCGGTGTCAAGACGGTGGCATTGCTGACCGACATGTCGACTCCGCTCGGCCTGAAAGCAGGCAATGCGCTGGAAGTGGCCGAATCGGTCGAGGTTCTCGCCGGCGGCGGGCCCGCCGATGTCGTCGAACTCACTCTTGCTCTCGCCCGCGAGATGCTCGCAGCAGCCGGCAAAACCGATATCGACCCGGCGGGGGTTCTCGCGTCGGGCAAGGCGATGGACGTCTGGAAACGAATGATCACGGCCCAGGGCGGCGACCCCGATGCGGCTCTTCCGGTGTCCAAAGAGACTCATACGGTCAATGCGCCGGCCAGCGGAACACTCGTTCGCCTCGATGCCATGGGCGTCGGCGTGGCGGCCTGGCGACTCGGGGCCGGGCGCTCGCGTCCCGGTGAAGCTGTGCAGGCGGCAGCGGGCGTCGTCCTCCATGCCAAGCCCGGCGACTCCGTTGTCGAGGGGCAGCCGCTGCTCACCCTGCATACCGACACGCCCGTTCGTTTCGCACGATCCCTGGCCGCGCTCGAGGGCGCATTCGAGGTCGGCGATCGCCTTGCAGGGGCAGGTAGCGTCGTGCTTGACAGGGTCATTGGTTAGGTTGGGCTCATGCGTGTTTTCAACAACAGCGAAGAAGTCGCGTCAGCCGCAGGTACCGAACTCGGCGTGAGCGAATGGATAGCGATCAGCCAGGATCGGATCGACTTGTTCGCCGAGGCGACCGGCGACCACCAATGGATCCATGTCGACCCCGAAAAAGCCGCGAACGGCCCGTTTGGCAAGACGATTGCCCATGGCTACCTCACACTTTCGTTGCTTCCGTTTTTCGGCGCGCACGTGTTCGCGTTCGCAGGAGAAGGCGCCCGGGTGAACTATGGCATCAACAAGGTGCGATTCGTTTCTCCCGTGCTTGTCGATTCCAAACTGCGCGCTCGCATCGAGCTGATCGAAGTAACCGATATTCCGAAGGGCCAGCGGGCGATACTGCGCTACACGATCGAGATCGACGGAGTGGACAAGCCAGCCTGCGTCGCTGAATCTGTCGTTTTGTTGCTGGCCTCATGAGGGTCACTCCTGGCCAGATCATTGCGGCGCCCAAGGTCGCCCTGCACGAACACCTTGACGGCGGTGTGCGTCCGCAGACGATCATCGACATTTCGACCGAGATCGGCCACGAACTCCCAGCGAGCGACGCGGTGAGTCTCGGGCGTTGGTTCGTCGAGGCCTGCGACTCGGGTTCGCTCGAGCGCTATCTCGAAACGTTCGACCACACAGTGGCGGTCATGCAGACCGCCGAAAATCTGGCCCGGGTCACTCGTGAAGCCGTCATCGACCTTGCCACCGATGGCGTCGTGTATGCCGAACTGCGGTGGGCGCCCGAACAACATACGACTCAGGGTTTGTCGTTGCACGACACCGTCGATGCGGTGCAGGGTGGCATCGAAGAAGGCAAAAAGGAAGCTGCCTCTTCGGGTCACCCGATTGTCGTCGGCCAACTCGTCACCGCGATGCGTCACGCCGATCGCGGACTGGAGATCGCGCAGATCGCCGTCGAAAAGCGGGACGCCGGTGTTTTCGGTTTCGACATCGCCGGTGCCGAAGACGGTTTCCCGCCGATCCTGCACCTCGAGGCCTTTGAATATCTGCGCCACGAGAACGCACATTTCACGATCCATGCCGGCGAGGCTTTCGGGCTTCCCTCGATCTGGCAGGCCATTCAGCGTTGCGGCGCCGATCGCCTCGGCCACGGCGTGCGAATCATCGATGACGTTGACTTCACCGATCCCGCCAACCCGAAGCTCGGGCGGCTGGCGGCCTACATCCGGGACAAGCGCATCCCGTTGGAGATGTGCCCGTCTTCCAATATCCAGACCGGTGCGGCGACGTCGATCGCCGAACATCCGATCGGCGTGTTGAAAGAACTCGGTTTCCGGGTCACTGTCAATTGCGACAACCGGCTCATGAGTGGCACGTCGATGAGTCGTGAATTCGGTCTGCTTGCCGAGGCCTTCGACTTCGGAGTCGAGGATATCCGCTGGTTCACTATCAACGCGATGAAGAGTGCCTTTTATCCCTTCGACCAGCGTCTCGACCTGATCGAAAACGTCATCAAACCCGGCTACGAAAACCTCTGACCTTGGTGGTTCAACACGAGGCCTCGGTAAACAGCCATGGCACGGGGGAACCTTCCCGCGGTGGGTGGCAGTTTCCCGCGGTGAGGAAAGCGGCTAACTGACTTCCCAGGCATTGGGTCCGTCGATGAGGCTTTGCAACGACGGGGTGTCTCCGGCGAGTTTCAACTGTTGACGGCTGAGATCGTCATACGTCGGCCGCTCGACCTGCCGGAAAATTCCGATCGGCGCGCGTCGGACAACCCCACTGTCGGTCAGCCGCGACAAGGCAAAGGCAGTCGTCGGGTCGTCGGCATAGGCGTCGTGGACCAACAAGTCATCAATGTTGGACTGGTCCACCTCGACGATGTCGAGACTGCCCGTGTCGCGGTTGCGAACGATGCCGCGGTGCCCCCCATTGCCGAAACGGATCGGCTCGCCCTGCTCCAGCGGAATGATCGCCTCATCGCGGGTTGCGGGATCCTTGACCGCATCGAAGGCGCCGTCGTTGAAGATGGGGCAGTTCTGGTAGATCTCGACAAAGGACGTGCCGCGATGGCGGGCGGCCGCTGACAGGACCGTGGTGAGGTGTTTGCGGTCGGAGTCGATCGTTCGGGCGACAAAGGTGCCCTCGGCGCCGAGCGCCAGCGAAAGCGGATTGAGCGGCGCGTCAATGGAGCCGAACGGTGTGGACTTGGTGACCTTGCCCGGCTCGGAGGTCGGCGAATACTGCCCCTTGGTCAGCCCGTAGATCCGGTTGTTGAACAGCAGAATCGTCATGTTGACGTTGCGCCGTAGCGCATGGATCAAGTGGTTGCCGCCGATCGACAGCGCGTCGCCGTCACCCGTCACGACCCAGACGCTCAGATCCTCCCGGGTTGTCGCCAAACCCGTCGCGATCGCGGGAGCCCGGCCGTGGATCGAATGCATGCCATAAGTGTCGAGGTAGTAAGGAAAGCGCGACGCACAGCCGATACCGGAGATGAAGACAATGTTCTCGCGGAGCAGTCCGAGTTCAGGCAGGAAACCCTGAACGGCCGCGAGTACGGCGTAGTCGCCGCAACCTGGACACCATCGGACCTCCTGGTCGGACGAGAACTCCCTGCGAGTTTGCGGTTCACTCGTTGTCGGGATTCCTTCGAGGCCATCGCCGACGGGTTTGGGCATCGGCAAGTCAATCGTGGTCATCCGCCCTCCTTTGGATCTGATACAGCCTGTGGGTCGGATTCAGCGCAGACCGACATGAAATGGGTGCCGAGTTCGGCGGCGCCAAAGGGCATACCGCGCACCTTGTTAAAGCCCTCGGCATCGACGAGGTATTTGGCACGCAACAGCGAGCGCAGCTGACCGAGGTTCATCTCGGGAACGATCACCCGGTCATAGGACTTGAGAACGTCGCCGAGATTGGCCGGGAAGGGATTGAGGTGGCGCAAGTGGGCCTGCGCGATGCGATGACCGGCCTCCCGGGCGCGACGGCAGCCGGCACCGATCGGCCCGTAGGTCGAGCCCCAGCCGATCACGAGGACCTTTGCCAAGCCGTCGGGGTCGTCGACCTTGATGTCGGGGATTGACGCCGCGACGGCGTCGATCTTGGCCTGGCGGGTGCGGACCATGAGGTCATGGTTGGCCGGATCGTATGAAATGTCACCGGTGCCGTCGGCCTTCTCCAGTCCGCCCACGCGGTGCTCGAGTCCGGCGATGCCGGGGGGCGCCCACGGACGGGCCAGAGTCTGGGGATCGCGTGAGTAGGGCAGGAAGGCTGCGTCGGGATCAGCCTTCGCAAAGTCAGGCTCGATCCTGGGAAGCATTGCGACGTCGGGCAGTCTCCACGGTTCGGAGCCGTTGGCCAGGTAACCGTCGGACAGCAGGATCACCGGTGTCCGGTAGGTGATCGCGATGCGGGCGGCTTCGAGGGCGGCGTTGAAGCAATCGGCGGGGGAGCGCGGCGCGATGACGGGAAGGGGCGCTTCGCCGTTGCGTCCGTGCATGGCCTGGAGCAGGTCGGATTGCTCGGTCTTGGTCGGCAATCCCGTGGACGGGCCGCCGCGCTGGACATCGATGATGATGAGCGGGAGTTCGAGCATCACCGCGAGGCCGATGACCTCGCCCTTAAGGGCAAGCCCGGGACCGGACGTTGTTGTCACGCCGAGTGCTCCGCCGTAACTCGCTCCCAGTGCTGCCCCTGCGCCGGCGATCTCGTCCTCGGCCTGGAACGTCGTCACTCCGAAGGCTTTGTGTTTGGACAACTCGTGCAGGATGTCGGAGGCCGGCGTGATCGGGTAGGCGCCGAGGAAAACGGGAAGACCCGATTGCTGACCGGCGGCGATGAGTCCGTAGGAGAGAGCGGTGTTGCCGCTGACATTGCGGTAGCGGCCCGGCGGGATGGCGGCCGGCTTGACGACATAGGACACCCCGAACGACTCGGTGGTCTCGCCGAAATTCCAGCCCGTGCGCAAAGCGGCGATATTGGCATCACGTATGGCCGGCTCGGTGGCGAACTTTTGCTGGAGGGACGTGAAGCTGCCCTCGAGCGGACGGCCATACATCCAACTGACGAGTCCGAGCGCGAACATGTTTTTGGCGCGCGAGGCGTCTTTGCGAGACAGTCCGAATTCGGCGACGGCCGCCACCGTCATGCCGGTCAGGTCGATCGCCTGCAGGTTGTAGGCCCTCAGCGAACCGTCTTCGAGCGGATTTGCGGCATAACCGACACGCTTGAGGTTGCGGGCGGTGAATTCGTGGGCATCGACGATGGCAGTGCCGCCGGGCTGTAGATCGCCGATGTTGGCCTTGAGCGCCGCGGGGTTCATCGCGACGAGAACGTCGGGTCGGTCGCCGGGCGTCAGTATGTCGTAGTTGGCGAAGTGAATCTGGAAAGAGGACACGCCGGGCAACGTGCCGGCCGGTGCGCGGATCTCAGCGGGGAAGTTCGGCAAGGTCGACAAATCGTTGCCAAAAACGGCGGTTTCCTCGGTAAACCGGTCGCCGGTGAGTTGCATGCCATCGCCTGAGTCTCCAGCGAAGCGGATAACGACACGGGTGCGCTCTTCTACGGGTTTGGCCCCAACGGGTGTGGCGACTGTTGGTTTCAGCGCGGCGGTCATCAATCACCTCTCGACATGTGCGCAGGCAGGACTGTGTCCCTGCTCACACCGTACCCACCAACCGGTGAGTTTTCGCGGAGATTCCCGTTCTGTGGACATGGTTTGCCACGGTGGCCGGTATTCATACCGTGGCAAACCATCACCCCCCGTGGGAAGTTTCCACCGTGACCTGGCTGTTTGCCGAGGCCTCGTGGTGAACCGACACTGGGTAAACAAACACTGGGTAAACCAACCGGCGGGTCGTCAGGCGGCGCTGGACTCCTCGGCGGTCGCGGCCAGCTTGACTCTCGCCGGCTCGAACGCGAGGGCTAGGATCTCGGCGACATCGGCAACGGGCCGCACGTCGAGCTCCGCAAGCACCTCTGCGGGTACGTCGACCAGATCGGCCTCGTTACGCGCCGGGATGAACACCGTCGTCAGGCCGGCTCGTTGCGCGGCCATCAACTTCTGCTTCAGTCCGCCGATCGGCAGCACTCGACCGTTGAGCGTGACTTCGCCGGTCATGGCGACGTCGGCTCGCACCGGTCGTTCGAGCGCCATCGAGGTGAGCGCGGTGATCATCGTTACCCCGGCGGATGGGCCGTCCTTGGGCTGCGCGCCCGCGGGCACGTGCAGGTGGATCGACTTCTCCAGAGCTTCGGGATCAATGCCGATCTGCGACGCGTGCGAGTGTACGTACGACAAGGCAATCTGCGCCGACTCCTTCATGACGTCACCGAGCTGGCCGGTGATCGCCAGTCCACGCTCGCCGTCATAGGAAGTCGCCTCAATGAAGAGAACGTCACCTCCGAGACCGGTGACCGCGAGGCCGGTGGACACGCCGGGGACCGCCGTGCGTTCGGCCGACTCGGGCATGAACCGGGGTCTGCCGATGAAGTTCACAATGGTTGCTTTATTCACCACGATGGGTGTCTCGACGGACGTGTCGGCAAGCTTGGTGGCGACTTTGCGGAACACCTTGGCCAGCAATCGCTCCATCTGGCGTACGCCCGCTTCGCGCGTGTATGAGGCCGCGATTTCACGCAGCGCCTCGTCGCTGATCTCGACTTCCTCGGTGTTCAACGCCGCGCGCTCGAGTTGTCGGGGCGCGAGGTATTGCCGGGCGATCGCGACCTTGTCGTCCTCGGTGTAGCCGTCGAGGTGGACCAGTTCCATCCGGTCCAGAAGCGCCGTAGGGATCGACTCGATAACGTTGGCTGTCGCGAGGAACAGCACGTCGGAGAGGTCGAGGTCCAGGTCGAGGTAGTGGTCGCGGAAGGTGTGGTTTTGTGCCGGGTCGAGCACCTCGAGAAGTGCCGCTGCCGGGTCGCCGCGGTTGTCGGCGCCGACCTTGTCGATCTCGTCGAGCAGCACGACCGGGTTCATTGAGCCGGCCTCGCCGATCGCGCGCACAAGCCGTCCCGGGAGGGCGCCGACATAGGTACGCCGGTGGCCGCGGATTTCGGCTTCGTCGCGGACACCTCCGAGGGCAACACGGACGAAGTTGCGGCCGAGGGCACGCGCGACGCTCTCGCCGAGCGAGGTCTTGCCGACGCCGGGTGGACCGACGAGCGCCATGACGGCACCGGAGCCACGCCCACCGACCACCTCGAGGCCACGCTCGTTTCGGCGTGCGCGGACGGCAAGGTATTCGACAATGCGGTCCTTGACGTCGTCGAGTCCGTGGTGGTCGGCATCGAGAATTGTCCGCGCCGCGCTGATGTCGGTGTTGTCTGTCGTCTTGGTGCCCCACGGCAACTCGAGGACCGTGTCAAGCCAGGTGCGGAGGTAGCCAGCTTCAGGATTCTGGTCATTGCCACGCTCGAGTTTGCCGACTTCGCGGAGGGCGGCCTTGCGGACATCGTCGGGCAGATCGGCTTCTTCGACGCGGGCGCGGTAATCCTGGGTGCCTTCGGGTTCGTCGTCGCCGAGTTCCTTGCGGATGGCGGCGAGTTGCTGGCGAAGCAGGAATTCGCGCTGATTCTTTTCGATGCTTTCGTGGACCGAGTCGGCGATACTCTCATTGACCTCGGTCTCGGCGAGGTAGTCCCTCGTCCAACCGATCAGTTGGGTCAAGCGCTCCTCGGCAAGTGGCGTCTCCAGGAGTTCGCGCTTCTGCTCAAGGTCGAGGTACGACGCGTAGCCGGCGCTGTCTGCGAGCTCTCCGGGGTCGGTCAGCCGCTGGACGGAGTCGATGACTTGCCAGGCGTTTCGCTTCTGAAGGACGGTGACGAGAAGGCCCTTGTATTCGGTAGCCAGTTCGCGCACGGCGTCCGTCACGGGGGCATCCTCGAGGAGTTTGGCCTCGACCCACAGCGCGGCGCCGGGACCGGTTACTCCGCCCTGGATGTGGGCACGCTGCTCGGCACGCAGTACGACGCCAGGACCGCCGCCGGGGAGCCGGCCTACCTGTTGAATTGTCGCGATGACGCCGTGAGTGGCGTAGCGGTCTTCGAGTCTGGGGGCGACCAGCATCCGGTCGTCGTTGCTCGTACGTGCGGCGTCGACGGCGGCACGGGCCGGTTCGTCGAGCTCGATGGGCAGCACCATGCCGGGAAGCACGACGACGCCTTCAAGGGCCAGTACCGGGAATTTCTGCAATTCGCTCATTGTCTCTCCTCAGAGTTGAGTCTGATGGGCTCAACTCATGGAGGCGGGGCGTTGTTCCCCGGATCGGTCTCTGTTCGCTCTGGGCGGATCCAAGGGCGGATCCAAGGGCGGATCCAAGGGGGCGGATCCGAGTGCACAGGCGGAGTATTCAGTCCTCGAATTGGCCGAGGCGTTCGCCGGCCGCGATCTTGGTGGCGACGGTATTGCCTGCGGCGGCGAGCGGGCACAGCCAGCGCGGGTCGTAGACACAGGATGGGTTGTAGGCGAAGTTGAAATCGAGAATCAGCGAGCGCGCATTCAAGCCCAGGTGGGCGCCCTTGATCGAGTCGATGAGATAGCGCCCCGCGCCATAGGTTCCGCCTTTCGTGCCGGCGAGCGCGCCCTTCACGGGTATGAAGAGGCCACCCGCGTAGCCGACGAGCCGCCAGACGTCGAGACTGCCGATGCCGTCGGGATTGACGACGCCGATGCGTTCGAACCGAACGGTACCGTCGGTGCCGGTCGTGATTTCGCGTCGCTCGGGATCGGCCGGTTCGATCGCTTCGTCAAAGCGGTAGTCAGGGTCGTAGTCGAAGTAGCTCAGGGTCTCGAACGCTTCGCGCTTGCGGTCCAGCAGCGGAGACGCGGGATGGTGCAGGAACATCTTCTTGCGGTCTTCCCTCCACAGGGTGTGCGCAGCAAGCGGCTCGGCCTGGGCCACTTCGCGAACCCGCGCATAGAGGTCAAACGTCCGGATCCGCCAATCGGCGACGTCAGAAGGTGAAATGACAGGCAGCGCGAACTCTTCAGACATCTGTCCAAGTATGGCGGTGGCGGCGCCGGGGTCGAATCCGCGCGGCCGGTTCAGGCTAGTGACAGGAAGAGCTTTTCCATTTTTTTGACATCGAGGCTTTCGCTGCCGCCTTCTTCGCTCAGGCATTGCTTGAGCCCGGTCGCGACAATGGCGAACCCTGCACGATCAAGAGCTCGGCTGACAGCGGCGAGCTGAGTGACCACGTCCTCGCATTCGCGTCCTTCTTCGAGCATGCGGAGCACTCCGCCGAGTTGACCTTGTGCCCGCTTGAGGCGATTGATGACCGGCCCCATTGCCTCGGGTGAGAGTTGGACCATTGTCATTCCTTCCGTTGAGCTCGGCGTGGATCCAGTGAGTCGAGTGCCAGGCCGAGGCGGTTCGTGGCATCGTCGGCTACCGCACGAAGTTCTGCATTGCCGGTCAGCTCGACCATCAACTCCGGATCCACTGCCTCGACAAGAGTCGTGGAGTCGTCGAGAGCACGGACGACGACATTGCAGGGAAGCAGCAGGCCAATCGACGGCTCAGCTTGAAGCGCAGCGTGAGCCAGCGGCGGCCTGCACGCGCCGAGGATGATCTGAGGCGACACGTCGACATCGAGCTTCTCCCGCAGGGTCGCACGGATGTCGATCTCGGTGAGAATGCCGAATCCTTGTTCTGCCAGCGCTTCACGCACCTTGGCGACCGTCTGCTCATACGGCTGTTCCACTGTTGCGGTCAATGCGTAACTCATGGCACTTCCTTCTGGTTTTTTGGTCGTTTGGCCAACTGGCCGTTGGGCTGCGCCACATTGCATCGAAATTCGTCAATGTCGAAGCGCTTCCTCTTGAGTACATTTATACCTTAGGGGGTATAGCGTTTCTTGTAGTCGGCTCATCACTGCATCATCGGGAACCAATCATGAGCTGCTGAGATTGCTTCGAGCATATACCCCTGTGGGTATATGCTGGAAGCGGGCCAGACGCTTGCGCGAGATCGATCTCGACACCTTTACCGCTCCGCCGAAAGGAACTGACGATGGCGACAATCATCCCGATAGAAACCCCATCATTGGGCGACCGCAGCTACTTGGCGCATGACGGCACCGTTGCGCTGGTGGTGGATCCGCAACGCGATATTGATCGCGTTCTGGCCGTTGCCGGCGAGGCAGGTGTCCGCATCACTCATGTTTTCGAAACCCATATCCACAACGATTACCTCACCGGCGGCCTCGCACTGGCCAAGCGGACCGGCGCATCGTATTTCGTGAACGCCGACGATGATGTCAGCTTCGAACGGACTCCCATCCGGGACGGCGACACGCTCGAGGTCGGCACCTCGATGCTCGTGCGAGCGATCTCGACGCCGGGCCACACCTACACGCACTTGTCCTACGCGCTGACCGTGAATGACGCTCCGCTGGCTGTTTTCACGGGAGGCTCACTACTTTTCGGTGCGACAGGGCGCCCCGATCTGTTGGGCGAGGAACACACTCACGATCTGGTCCATTTGCAGTATGCGTCGGCACAACGTCTCGCTGCCGAGCTTCCCGATCAGACCGAGGTCATGCCTACGCACGGCTTCGGCAGCTTCTGTGCCGCGTCCCAATCCGATGCCACCGAATCCACGATTGGCTCGGAAAAGCAGTCGAATCCCGTGCTCACCGAGTCCGAGGAGGATTACGTCCAGGAGCTCCTCGACGGTCTTGGGGCATATCCGGCCTATTACGCTCATATGGCACCGGCGAACTCGGCCGGACCCACTTCACCCGACTTTTCCCCGCCGACGCTCGCAGACCCGCAACAACTTCGGTCGCGAATAGCCGCGGGCGAATGGGTCGTGGATTTACGCAACCGAACGGCGTTTGCCGCGGGGCACGCTCCGGGGACGCTGAACTTCGGCCTCGACGGTGCGTTCGTCACCTACCTCGGCTGGCTGATCGAGTGGGGCACTCCGTTGACCCTGCTTGGTGAAACCGCCGAGGACGTTGCTACCGCGCAACGCGAGCTCGTCAGAATCGGCATCGATCGTCTCGCAGCCGCAGCCACCGGCGGCCCCGAACGCTGGTACGACGGCGAGTTGGGGAGTTTCGAACGGGCAACATTCGCCGACCTGTCGCAAGTGCGTCACCACCGCGAAGTGGTGGTGCTTGACGTACGCCGTCGGGATGAGTTCGAGTCCGCACGCATCGAGGGTGCGGTCAACATTCCGATCCACGAGTTGCCGCGCCGTCTCGCCGAGGTTCCTGCCGGCGAGGTATGGGTGCACTGTGCCGGCGGCTACCGTGCCTCGGTCGGGGCATCCTTTTTGGCCGCCGCCGGGCGCCATCTTGTCGCCATCGATGACACGTTCGACAATGCCGAGCCTGCCGGCCTGCACCTCGTCGGACACGACTCCGAGGAAAAGGGCTGATGGGGCTACTCGGTCAGCTGTTTGCCGGGGCCACTCTGTGAAAGGCGAGCCGGACCCCTGCACTGCAGCCGAAGTGTCTGCCACTCCCACCGGTGATTGCTCCAGCCGGATCATATGATCGCTGTTGTCATTGCCTCGGGCCTGCTCATCGGGATCAGCCTCGCCGCTTTGGGCGGTGGCGGTTCGATTCTGGCGGTTCCGGTCTTCGTTTATGCGCTGAACCAAGGTCCGGTGGCAGCCACGACCGGATCGCTGGTGGTGGTAGGCGTCTCGGCCCTAACCGGGGCAGTCGTTGCCCGGCACCAACAGCGGGTACTCCTGGCCAGGGGTATCGGTTTCGGTGCCATCGGCGTTGTCGGTGCCGCTCTCGGAGCTTCGTGGTCCACGCGTGTGCCGGCTCAGGTCCTGCTTGCCGCATTTTCCGTGGTCATGCTCACTGTCGCAGCCACGATGATCGGACAACAAATCCGCCGCCGCGCGGACCTCCCGGGCCAAGCCCGGACCACCTACGACGAGCCTATCCTCCGATTCCGACCGGAACTCGGTTGCAATTGCCCGCGCGCTCTCAAGCTGGCCGTCGCGGCCGTGGCGGTCGGACTGATGACCGGCTTTTTCGGTGTTGGCGGCGGGTTCCTTGTCGTCCCCGCGCTCGTTTTCGCTCTCGGCATGCCCATGCCGATCGCGGTCGGCACATCATTGGTTGTCATCACCATCAATAGCGCAGCCGCTCTCACCGTGCGCATTGCGGCGGGGGTCCAGCTCGACTGGTTTCCAGTCATTACCCTGACCGTCGCGGCCATGGTCGGCAGCGTATTTGGCGCGCGGCTGGGTCGCCGAGTCGATCCGCACGTGCTCGCCTGGGCATTCAGCCTTCTCATACTCGGCGTTGCCGGCTGCATGGCATGGCAAAGCGCCGGACAACTCATCACCTGACTCGACGTAGCCACACTCGCGCAGCGGGCCTTTGCCGGCAACCACGATGGCTGCCGTATTCCCGCACTCGCTTTGTCAGGCGCTTTGCTGCTCGAGTGTCGGATAATCGGTGTAACCCTCGACGCCGCCGCCATAAAAAGTCTTGCCGTCGGGAGCGTTGAGTTCTGCACCGGTCTTCCAGCGCTTGACGAGATCGGGGTTGGCGATGAACTGGCGACCGACCGCCACGAGTTCGGCGAGGTCGCCGTCGATGATTTCCTTCACCTCGTCGAGATCGGTGACCCGGGAGAAGCCGGTGTTCGCGATCACCGGGCCTCCGAAGCGACGTCGCAAATCCTGGAACAGGTCGGTTTGGGGGTCAGCCAGAATGCTGAGGTAGGCCAATCCGAGCGGGGCGATTGCGTCGACAAGCGTGCCGTACGTGGCGGCGACGTCGTCGGGATCGGACTCGATTGCACCCTGCACATTGTGGGCCGGTGAGATGCGGATACCGACGCGGTCAGCTCCGATGGCATCGACGACAGCCTTGGCGACTTCCACGGAGAAACGCGCACGGTTTTCGGGCGAGCCGCCGTACTTGTCGGTGCGCTCGTTGGCCGAGGGTGCCAAGAACTGATGGAGCAGGTAACCATTTGCCGCGTGCAACTCCACCCCATCGAGGCCGGCCGCTATCGCCGATTCGGCGGCATGCACGAACTCCTGCACCACGGTGGCGATCTCGGCGGTCTCGAGCGCTCTCGGGATGACGGAATCCTGCTTGCCGTTGGCGGTCACGGTCTGCTGGTCGATCCCGATGGCGCTGGGAGCGACGGATTCGAGACCGTTCTTGTTGTCCGGGTGTGCGATGCGTCCGACGTGCATCAACTGGACGACGATTCGACCGCTCTCGGTGTGGACCGCATCGGCGACAGCTCGCCAACCCTCGATCTGCTCGGGTGAGTGCATGCCGGGGGTATCGAGATAACCCTGGCCGACAGCACTGGGCTGGGTGCCCTCGGTCACTATGAGGCCCGCGCCGGCACGTTGTGCGTAATAGTCAACGGCGATGTCGCGCGGAACCTGACCCGCACCGGCCCGGTTGCGGGTCAGTGGCGCCATCACGAAGCGCTGGGGGAGATCCCAGTTGCCGACCTTGATGGGTTCGAATACGTCTGTCATGCGACTTCCTTTTCGTTGATTGCTGGCTTCGGCGTCGTTGTACGCGCCCGACCGGACAAGTCCTTACATGTTCAACCATGTGCAGCCTGTGGCATTCCCTCAGGCTTAGGATCGCCTGAAACGTCGGGGTATTGTCAATTTCATGACGTTGCGCAGAATCTTGAATCATGGCTGATCCAGCAATTCTTACGAGTTCGCTGACCAAGAAGTTCGGCGACGTGGTCGCGGTCGGATTCTTCATCTTTCCCCCGCGTGACCTGCGCGGCTGACCGGCAGGACAGGCTGGGACCATCGGGTCGCTTACAGCACGGGTGCGCCCATATGGACGTTCGCGTTGAAGCCGCGCTGGAAGTAATGTGTCACTCGGCGCATCGCGGGAGACCCGAAACAACAGCTTCTGTGTGCACCGATTCAGTGTGCCTTCAGTTTCGACGGGCATCCTGATCAGTGCAATTCGGCATGTGCTGACCGCTGGTTCGCATCAAGCGATTTCAGCCTGAACCCAATATCGAGGTAGAAATCATTTCGTCCCCCCAGTTGTCTGTGAACCAACCGCGGGCCGATGACGTCCCGTTCAAAAGTGTGCGTGATTATGGCTGGTTGATCGGCGTATGGGTCGTCGTCGCGCTGTTCGCAGCCGTGACGCTCATCAGGTCTCATCAAGTCGGTATTCCGATCAGAGACCCGGGCGGCTCGATCTTCACGCTGCGAATCGTTTTGACGCTGGCATGGTTCGGTTTCCTGATCCTCGTCGATGCGAGCATCCGCATCGGCCGTCACGGCTGGACCATCAGGAAAGCGGCGTCCGAAGTCCGCAGACGGTGGCCGATGCACCGACTGGCACTGGCATTCAGTGGGTTTTTGGCCTATCACTTCGTCTATTTGAGTTATCACAACCTCAAGAGTTGGAATGCCCTCAATCCGGTCCGTGATGACCAAATGCTTCGCCTCGACAAGTGGTTGTTCTTCGGGAACAGTCCCGCGGTGCTTCTTCACGATCTGCTTGGCCAGCAAGTCGCGACCTGGGTGTTGGCGGTGGTCTATGAGTCCTTTTCCTATTTGGTTCCGATGTCGTTCGTTGCCGCGCTGGTGTTCGCCAATCGAATCCGTGACGGCTTCGTCTTCCTCGCGTCGTCACTCTGGGTCTGGATCCTCGGCACCGCTTCGTACTACCTCATACCGAGCCTCGGTCCGTTCGCCTCCGCGCCCAAGGAGTTCTCTGGGCTGCCCCACACGTTGATTACCTCTGCACAGACGAGATATATGGCCGATCGTGCACATTTCCTGCAGGATCCGTCGGCCGGTGACGCCTTCAACAGCGTCAATGCCTTTGCCAGCCTGCATGTCGGCTTCACGTTCATGGTGCTGCTGATGATGCGTTATTACGGCTTCCGGCGCGTGACCAGGGTGATGACCGTCTATGTCGCTGTCGTCATCGTCGCCACGATCTATCTCGGCTGGCATTTCGCCGTCGACGATGTTGCCGGCCTCGTTCTCGCTTACTTCGCCGTTCTCTTTGGGCGGTTGATGATTTATCCAAAGGGCCGACAATCGTCGTGATGGCAATGGTCGAAATGGCACTCAAATGGGACGTTTTGGCTGCTATCACTGGCCCATGTTAGAGGGTCGGGCTAGCCTTTTCGTATGACGAGACTCGACAACGGCGACACTTTTCCCAGCCTCACCTTGGATGCAGTGGGTGGTGGCACCCTTTCGCTGCCTGACGCACTTTCCGGGTCCTATGGCGTTGTGCTGATCTATCGCGGGTCGTGGTGCCCTTACTGCAACGCGCAACTCGCAGCGTTCAGTCGGGCGACTGACACCTTCGACGAACTTGGAATCAAGGTCGTTGCCCTGTCAGTCGATGACGAGGCGACGTCCGCCGCGCTCGTGGCCAAACGCCATGTGGGATTCCCGGTCGGGCACAGCGCCAATGCCGACAAGATCGCGGCCGCGACCGGCTCCTACGTTAACGACGACCCCCACCACTTGCAGTCCACCGGATTCGTGCTCGCGCCCGACGGCAGCGTTGTCATCGCGGTTTACTCCAGCGGAGCCATCGGTCGGCTGGTTCCCGAGGATGTCGCCGGACTCGTCCGCCACATCAAATCTCAACAATGACTCATCGGCCGGTGCTCAGCTGCCTACGTGCACAACTCACAACGGCCGGCAGGTCGAGCCCGTAGGCCGACTCTTCGCCGGAGCCGTACTTCTCAAGAAGGGTCGCACCCCGCTCGAGGAGCCGAAGCGCGCCAACGCTGTTCCCGCGAGCGGCGTGCGTGAGCGCTACGCAGATCTGGGCGAGACCCTGCCAGAGGTCGCGTTCTTCGACCGGCCCGGCTTTCCAGCGGGCCTCGAGCACCTCATGGGCGGCGAAATGCCGCCCACTTTCCACCAGACTCCGGGCCAAGACCAACGTCTGTACCGGCGGCAGGGGCTCCTCGGCGATTGGCTCGACGCCGACACTGCCATAAGGCAACGGCCTCCCCAGTGCGTCACGTGGTCGAGCCTGACGCGGGCGCCCGGACCGATCCCGATCCCGGTCCCTGGTCATGGCAGTTTTCTCCCTGAGCGGTGATGGACTTTCTCAGTCTTCATATCCTCAATGCTAGGACCACGGGAATACTTCGAGACCGGTCCCGCTTGCAATACCCATGACTTCAATAGCAATTATCGGTGCAGGGGCAGGACTCGGGGC
Organism: Aeromicrobium sp.; assembly: GCA_014377785.1. Lineage (GTDB taxonomy): Bacteria > Actinomycetota > Actinomycetes > Propionibacteriales > Nocardioidaceae > JACMOZ01. Next base: position 3,436 of record JACMOZ010000207.1, on the reverse strand, counting down.
AGCAGTGGCGCGTCGCTTTGGCGCAGAAGGTTTCACTGTTGGTCTCATTTCACGCAACCAGGAGCGCCTGGACGCCTTGGCCGAGGACCTGGCCAAGGACGGCGTACGGGCCAAAGGCTTCGTCGCGGATGTACGCGACCCGGCGTCCATCGCCAAGGCCCTGGAGCAGGTGACCGAGACCCTCGGCCCGATCGAGGTGCTGCAGTACAGCCCGCTGCCGCAGAAGGACTTTATGCGTCCGGTGCTGGAGACCACTCCCGCAGACCTTGTGGGACCGATCGAGTTCTCGATCTACGGACCCGTCGCTGCTGTGCACCAAGTGGTGCCCGGCATGCGTTTTCTGGGCGAGAACCGCGGAACCATCTTGTTCGTCAACGGTGGATCAGCGGTCAAGCCGGGCCGCAACGTCACCGGCACGTCCATAGCGTTTGCCGGACAAGCGGCCTACGCCCAGCTCCTCAACGAGGTCCTCGGCGAGGAAGGCATCCAGGTGTCCCAACTCATCATCGGCGGCCGGATCATCGCCGGGGATGCCGAGAAGGGCCCCGACGTGCTGGCTGGTCACTTGTGGGATCTGCACACCAAACGTGACCGTTTTCGCCACCAGATCAGCGCTGACTGACCCGCGCTGAATTCCCACGCATCCGAACCGCTGCAACTTGAGGAGACACCACGTGAGCACCAAGACCTGGTTCATCACCGGCACATCGCGCGGCTTCGGCAGGGAGTGGGCGCTGGCCGCCCTGGAGCGCGGTGACTCTGTAGTCGCCACCGCCCGCAACACCAGCAGCCTGGACGCCCTTGTTGCTGCACACGGCGACGCGGTGCTGCCAATCGCGCTCGACGTCACCGATCGTGAGGCGGTCTTCGCCGCCGTCGCCCGGGCGCATGAGCACTTTGGCCGACTCGACGTCGTAGTGAACAACGCCGGCTACGGCCAGTTCGGCATGATCGAGGAGCTCAGCGAGACGGAGTCCCGCGAGCAGATCGAGACCAACCTGTTCGGGGCGCTTTGGGTGACCCAGGCGGCGTTGCCTTTCCTGCGTGCCCAGGGTAGTGGTCATTTCCTGCAGGTCTCCTCCATCGGCGGGATCTCCGCGTTTCCCTCCGTCGGTATCTACCACGCGTCGAAGTGGGCGTTGGAAGGTTTCAGCCAGTCGCTCGCGCAAGAAGTTGCCGGCTTCGGCATCAAAGTCACCCTCATCGAGCCCGGTGGATACTCCACCGATTGGAGTGGCAGTTCAGCCGGTCATGCCACGCTGATGCCCGCCTACGACGAGGTCCGTGAGCAGGCCGCCAACCGGCCCAGTCGGCGCGGCACGCCCGGCGACCCGGTTGCGACCAGGGACGCCGTGCTCACCTTGGTGGACTCTGACAACCCGCCGCTGCGGATCTTCTTCGGTGAGGCGCCGCTGGCAATCGCCACCGCCGATTATGAGTCCCGGCTGGCGACCTGGAACGAGTGGCAGCCGCTGTCCGTGGCCGCACATGGCGGTCAGGGCTAAGCCTTAACGGGACAACGCCGACGACGGTACGACGTCGTCAGCTCCTCGGCAGCATGAGATCGAAGGACGTTGTGGGGCCGTCGCCGACTGCCAGAAAGCCACCTAAGGATCTGGCGAGTTCTGCCGCAATGGACAGGCCGATTCCTTCGCCGCCGCTATCGCTGCCCCGGACCCGGCGGGCAAACACTGAATTATCCATTTTTGATGCGCCCTGATCATTCAGGGAAAGTCGCGTGTGGGCATCAAGTTCGGTCACCACCAACTCGATGCGCCCGACGCCATGCTTGATGGAGTTTTCGATGAGAACATCCAGGATTTGATTGACCCGACCCTTGGCCGTATTCATCAGGACGACGCCCGGTGTCACGGCCCAGATCTTCCGCTCGACGGCAGCCACCTGAGGCCGCCAACGCTGGGCCGCGTCGATCGCCAATGCTGAGACATCGATGGCGGGGCCGGCGGTGACCTCGTTGCCACGAGCCATGTCGAGCAGACTCGTCACTGCCTCGCTTAGCCGGTCCAGCTCGAGGACCGACCGGCGCAATTCATCCGCGACAATTGGCGGCGTTTCGTCCCAAACAGCCAAGTCTTCGAGCTCGAGGTGCAACGCCGTGATCGGTGTGCGCAGTTGGTGCGAAGCATTCGATGCAAACTCGCGCTCTTTGCGTGCCAGTGCTTTCAATCGGATTGCGCTGGTGTGCATGGCTCGACTAATTGCATCCGCTTCGCGGATCGAAAAGTGAGATATTTCTGTGTCCAATTCGCCGCGCCCAAGATCGTCGGCTATCAGTGCCAGCTTTTGAAAAGGGCGCGCCAATCGCCAAGCCAAGACATATCCGACCGCGGCCGCGACCGCAACAAGTAACAGCGCCAACTGCAATATCGGCAAAATTGCATCCGCGACACGCTTGTCGACAATGAACCCGGATTGCTCGAGGGTCAACGATCCGCCACCCACAACTGTTGCACTGCTCACTAGGTCGTTCCCAGACTGCCCGGTGATATAGGTCCTGCTTTTTGCCACAACCCGCTTGCCTTCAGCATTGACATATTCAATGCGTTGGGCACGATCGAGGTATTCCCCGATTTGACGTGCGTTCGTCACCTTTCCATTGTTCGCGCGCTCGCCAACCAAGGCCGCCATCAAAACGACTGACCGATCAAGTTTGCTCGCCTCGGCCTCCCTGAACAGGTCCGTCAGCGCGTAGGCCCGAACGACACCGAACATGACGATAATGAAAACGGTAAGCAGGACGAAGCTGCCGACGAGCCGCTCACGCATCGCGAGCCTTGTCCTCCAGCCGAAAACCGACTCCCCGGACTGTCACCACTTCGGACGGACTGTTCTTCTCCTCGAGTTTCTGCCGGAGTCTGCCGACAGTGACGTCAAGAACCTTTGTAGAGCCGATCCAGTTGTCGTCCCACACCTCGTCCATCAATTGCTCACGCTTGACGACCGCGCCGCGGTCCTCATTGAGCACCGCCAGGACGTCAAACTCCTTGGCTGTAAGCACAACCTCGGTTTGGTCGATCCACACCCGCCGAGATCCTGCGTCGACCCGCAGGCCCCCAGCGAGGGAATCGATCGGCTGCGGCGCTGATATTTCCTGTGGCGAGCTTCGTCTCAGCAGAGCTCGGGTTCTGGCCAACAGTTCCGCCACCGCAAACGGTTTTGCCAAATAGTCGTCGGCTCCGACATCAAGCCCGACAACGCGATCGAGTTCTTCGCCTCGAGCAGTCAGGATCAGGATGCCGCCTTGATAGTCGTCGGCACGCAGCATGCGGCAAACCTCAAGACCATCGATATCGGGCAATCCGAGATCGAGGAGGACAAGATCGACGTCGCCTTTGGCCACACATTCGACGGCCGGCAGGCCCGCCGCCACGCGATTGACCTCGTATCCTTCGCGCTGGAGCATGCGTACGAGGGG
>JACMOZ010000019.1 GCA_014377785.1 Aeromicrobium sp. | reverse complement strand
GCGCGAAATAGCGAGATCCGACGGCATGGCCGCGCCGCTTGGTCGAGATGGCTTAGAAATGGTGCCTCTTCAATTGGGACTGTCCCGAGCTCAGTTGACTCGGTGGGTTAATGGTTCCACGCGGCGTTGACGGCCACATTTATTGTCTCAAACTCGATCGGGACACGACAACGCAGCAGACTGCGCGAACGTGCGGGCACGACCTCGTCAGAGTTGAATCTTGCGTCCAAGCACAGTGGTTCAGTCCCGGGGCAGCTCGATGACGCCGAGCGGATCTGGCGCCAGTCGGTCGATCGCAAGGAACAGAACCTGTGACCAGCGGAATGTCTTGCTTCTGTGAGCAGCTCCGTCACACGCGGGGTTTCCCGAAATCCTATCTTCGCAATAACCTGCATGACTCCGGCGGGAAAGCTCTCCACGCTGATCCGATGCTTTGAGCAACCGTCGTCGGAACATCCACTGTCGAGTAGCTCAGCAGGATGGCGCGCTTATGCAGCGCTGAATTCTGGTGCACCATCAAGATCAACGCGATCGCCACGATTGTGGAGTTTTTAGCGATGGATTCACTGGTTCTTGGAACCCTTGTATCCCAGCCATCGTCGCAACACCTGATGGCTGGTCGTGGTGATGGCTGGCAATAAATACAGCGATGCTCAGAAGGACAACTTTTTTTGCTCGATAGGCGTGGCACGGTCCGGGCGGCCCGGCTTTCCGATTGAGGCCGCGTTTCTTGAAAAAAAAGCGACCACAGTCGCTGTTGGGAACACAAGCGCCACACGCGCCTCTCTGACGCAGTAATGCCGTGGGCAGGTCGCTCGTCGAAGATGAACCGGTAACCATTGCCCGGGTCTTCAGCATGCAGATCGACGGCGGCGTTTGTCAGATGCGCATCCGACCAATCGCGGCCGGTGACCGGATTCGTCAACCAGGCATAGAAATCTTGCTCGGAGAAGCGCAATACCAGGCAGGCCACCGCGACAGGCACTCGAATTCGGGCGTCCTTCGCGGCAAAGTCACGCACCAGCGGGTACATCATTGTGGGTTGATCTCCCGAGAGAGGTATCCCACCGCCCGACGGATGACTTCGGCTTCTTGCTCCAACAGTTTGTTGCGCCGGCGTAATTCTCGCAGCTCGGACATGTCTGCCTGGCTCAGACTTGGTCGAGGAGTGTCGCCTTTTTTTCGGCTTTCCGCATCCAGTTCAGCAGGGTCGTTTTAGCCAATCTGAGATCCCTCGCGTCTTGCGCCACATGGGCCCCGTTTTCACGAGCCAGCGCGACAGCATCGAGTGTGAATTCGAGGGGGTAGGTCTTTCGGGTCATGGTGTTGATCCCGCCGTAGCCGGAAACTTAGTTCGGCGAGTCAGGTGACCTGCGATCATCAGATCAACGAGCGAAATCACCGTGCGAGTCTTACCACTGCCGGTGGCGATCACCAGAAGCGCGCGGCGCTCTTTCTTTTCGAACGCTTCGGACACCCGTCGAATAGCGCGCTGCTGATATGGCCGCGCCGCGATCGAGGTGCTGAGGGTGAGGCTGCCGAGCGGCACCCGCGAAGTGCGGCGTTGAATGAGCAATTGCAACTGGTCATTCGTGAGGAACCCCTGCACCGGGCGGGGCGGATACATGGCATCGTCCCAGATCGAGTGCTCATAGCCATTCGTGTGGAAAATGATCGG
>JACMOZ010000206.1 GCA_014377785.1 Aeromicrobium sp. | reverse complement strand
TCTTCGCCGGCCTCTTCGCCGCTTCCTCCACCGTTTCGAGGACCAGGCGCGGAGGCTTCGGTGTCGTGTACGACTCCTTCTCAGCGGTCGCCGTGCCCGCCTTCACGGCTTTCATGTACGCGTAGTCGCCGCGGTATCGGATGACCGCTTCGTCGCACGTCATCAGAGTTGCCGAGCCTTTGTTGAGGCAATCCGAGCCGTGACAGGTGGTGTTCGTGGGGGTTCCGTGGGTGATCACAATTCCTCCAAGCTCACGCCGGTCGACCATGCGCCCGAGACGTTCATTCGATGAGTGGCCGTGATGGTCTCCCCGGCCTTGACTGCCTCCCACGTGTCGAGCACGAGGGGCAACCATGATTCAGGCAAACCCGCCCACGCTTGCATCCGGGTGGGGGTGACCATTGCCACGTGATCGCGGTTCAGGTTGAGCGCCCCGGCGACCTTGTAGAAGTCGACGATCGTTCCCTCATGGGAGGCGAACCCGACCACGATCGCGGGAGACTCGCCGATGTCGAGGGCGGTCACGATGCTGCCCCGTTCGCGAGCTCGAGCAGCACGTCCGCGTGGCATGGGTCGGTCAACTTACACCAGCACGCGAGGTCCTTTCCCGCGAGCGCGGACACGAGTTGACGCAACGCCTCGCCGTCGATCTCGTAGTTCCCCATGGGACCGGTGTGCAGTTCGAACAGGTCCGCGGCCTGCCTCTGTGCCTCCGCCTTGGTGCGGTGCATCCCGAGCAGATGGTTCGCAGACCCGCGAACGGAGTACTTATAGCCGTTGTCGCCCTTCTCCTGGGCAACCACAAATGGGTTCCCCCATTTACCGGGCCTGCCGACATAGATCGCGTCGGTCGGCATCTTCGACCCCTTCGTGCGGAGTCGCTGGATTCTTTTTGGATCGCTCATTGCGGGGCTTCCTGTCTGTGTGGAGTTGTCAAAGCGGGGGCGACTAGTGCCGCCCCCGGTGGATCAGGGCTTCGGTCGCTCCCAAGGGATTTCGACCCACGCCTTCGCGTCTTTCGACCATTCGTAAAGCCGCCGCGTGTAGCCCCGACTGTTGGTGTTGCTGATCGCTGATTTCGCGTGTGCCAGCGTCTTGTGTCGCTTGTACTCGCCGTAGTTCCAGCCGCACCCGTTCGTGCGGCCTTCGAGGAACGTGGCGAACCCGTAGAACGTGTGTTCCTCGGGTTGCAGATCGGCTAGTTCGCGGGCGATGTTCGGATCAGCGGCACTCAAAACGGCACGCCCGCGTCGTAGCCGTCCGTGGGTGCCTGAGCCCACGGTTCCTCGCTCGGAGCTTCCTGACGCGTCTCCGTCGATCCTGTGGCCGCTGAGCCCCGTTCTGACGGTTCCACGCGGTCGGCCCACACGATCAGGTCGTAGTACTTCTTCCCCTCGTGCTCTCGGGTCTCCGTCTGCTCCTGTCCCCACACCTTCACCCGGTCACCCTTGCGGAAGTCGTCCAAGTCCAGACCGGATGCCCGTGACACCTTCACAGTGCGGAACGTGCGGCCCGACGTTTCGTACTCGTTCGAGTCCGGCTTCTTCTTCCGATGTGTCTCGGCCGTCTTCATGCCCCACGACGGGTGCTCGACAGTGTTCTTCGTCCAGTCCTCGACGAACGCCTCAAACTCGATCTTTGCCATGTGCTTAGTTCCTTCGTTCGTTTCTTGCCTGCGCCCGGATGAGCAGCAGCTTCTCTTCTGTCTCGTTCGCGTAGTTGCGGGCGATGGTCACGCGCGGGGATTCAATGAATCGCTCCTTGCGGACCTTGTTCCAGTTGCGGGTGACCAGGAACACGGCGAACTCGGTTTCAGTGGTCAAAAGCTGACCTCTTCCGGGTATTCCTTGCACCGGTCGCAAGGGAGCGGGTAGAAGTCGTGAGTCCGGCAGTAAACCGGCCCGCTGTCGATTGCCCGCTTCGCCCTCACTCGCACGGCGTTCCGGATGACGTGCGCCATCTGCAGGTAGTCCGTGGACTCCTGCCGGTGCATCTTCACGGCCGCGATCGCATCTGCCGCGTTCAGGTGGCCGATGGTGTCGAACCACTCCATGATCACGAGGCGGTCTACCTGTCTGTTGTCGCCCAGCTGAACCTTGGCGACCACCTGTTTGCACTCGTCGAGCGTCATGCGCTGATTCCCTTCATGTCGATGTCAGTTGCGAGCGCCAGGGTTGCCCGTGCTCGCTGTTCGGGTGTCTGCCGTGTTGGCCGGCTCTTGAGGTCCGCCTGTTTGCGGCGCATCCAGTTCCGCCACGTCGACTCCCAGTTCGTCTTGACCCCCTTCTGGCCCGGCTGGGCGATCCAGTAGTCGACGAATGTGGAGTGCTCGGCCTGACAGTCGATGTCCGGCGCGTCCGTCTTCGCTGTTGCGACAGAGGCAGCAGAGGGCATCCATTCGGGAGAGAGACGAGAACCGCGACTAGCGGGTCTCTTTAGTACTTCGTTAGAAGTACTTGTCTCTGTCTCTGTCTCTGTCTCTGCTTGGGTTTGGCTTGAGCCTTTGCTAAGCGACTGGCTAGCGACTTGCTTAGCGCGGGCTTCCCCGCCCTTGCGCCCGTTGATGACGTTCCGACTCCGCCGCGCCTCGACTTCCGCCTTCGTGTCCTGATGTTCGGCGTAATCGTGGATCAACCAGCCACCATCGACCTCCGAAAGTGACGGTTTCAGCGGGTCATTTGAGGCCAATTCATGCAAAGCGTCAAGCGGCCACTTAGCGGTGGCTAAGCGAGTCGCTAGGAATCCGTCAGTGAGCATCCGTCTCGAGTACAACGTCGCCTCGACCAGGCACCGGAACGCCGAGTCAGACAAGGGCAGGATCTTCGGGTTGTCCGCGAAATCCTGCGTGAACTTGCCGTATAGGCGATCATCCTTCGCCACGTTTCCACCTCCTTCCTTTTGTCTCGGGTGTCATGCGATCGCCTCGAAATCGAATGCTTGCTGTGAGAGGCGCTTGGCGATGATTTCGCAGTAGCGTTCCTCGAGTTCGACGCCAATCGCCTGTCTGCCCAAGTTGCGGGCGGCAATGAGGGTTGAGCCGGAGCCAGCGAACGGGTCAGCGACTACGCCTGCAGGGCACTTGGAGATGAGAACTTCCATCAGCCCGATCGGCTTGGGGGTCGGGTGGTCGGGGCGCGCATGATCCCCGGACATGAGCATCTGGGCGCGGATAACGTTGCTCTCGCGCTTTCCAATGAACCCTTTACCGAGGACGTAGATTTCCTCTTCCGCATGTCCCCATGGCATCGATAGGTCACCCATGCCCACGCTGTTTCCCTTGTCCCAGATCAGACGGTGGCGCGTGGCTGCAGGTCTGGCAACATCCCACCGACCGAAGACGAGGGCGGGCCTATCGCCCCATGCGATCAGTGATCGGTCGCGGGCGTCGATTGTCTTGTCGCCCGCGACAGGGCGACCCACCTTCTGGGTGCCTTTGATGCGGTTGAAGTTCGACTCGTACCCCATACCATAGGGCGGGTCCATCACGAGCACATCAGCGGCAAGCCAAGCCGTTTCTTCGAGACAGTCCCCGTGGTACAGCGTGACCAGATCATCCCGGTAGTACGGCGCACTCATTCCGCACCACCCTTTGCCGCGTCACTGATCCGTTTCCCCACGGCCCGGATTGCCTCGATGGTTTCGCCGGGTGCGTGTGCCTTGGTGGCCGCGTTGAAGAGTGCGGATACGGCGTCGAGGTTGTCGGCTGCGAGAGCCAACTCGGCCAGCCAGTCCCTTGTGATGGGGGCCACGAGCACACCCACGGTGAATGCTTTTCGCTTCCCCCTGGTTGCCGTGAGCGCGATCGTCAGCGGCTTGTCGATGTGCGACAGGTGCGAGATTTCGATGCCGCCCACCTTGTCCCTACCGAACGTGATCTCCGGGTTGCGGTAGAGCGTGATCTGGTGGCCGGAGTAGGTCGAGGCTTCCTTGCCCCACGCGGTCACCATGACTCTCCTCATCGACTTCGACGGTCGGTAGGCGCGTCCGGGGAACTCGACCAGGTGCACGTCCACCGGCTGCTCTGCTGTGCCCGCTGTGACCTCGCTGACGGTCACCGTGACGGGTCCAGCCATGAGGTCGTCCGCGTTGAGCTGGTCGGACTTCGGGGCGATGCTTGCGGTTAGGTCCATCAGAAGTCTCGTTTCTCGCTCTGTAGGTAAATTTCCCATGCGTCCTTCTGGACCTTTCCAAGTGCCTGCGCTGCGGACCGAGTGGTGGACATGAGCAGGTTTGCTGCGTCCTGCCATCCGCGCTTGTATTCTTTTTGCCGCGCCTTCTGGTTCGGTTCGCCCGTCAACGCTTCTTCAAGCTGTGCGGCGAGGCTTTCGATCTGCGTGTTTCGCTTCGTGAGCGTGGCCTGCAAGGTTTCGATGTGACGTTTGGCCGCCTCAGAGACGGGAATGGTGATAGTGATTTCTTCGGCTGCTTCGCCCATGGTCAGAAACTCATTTCTTCGTAGTGGTCAATCCGTGGCGCAACAGGCTTGCCGTCCGTTGCCGCCTTGTACGCGTCGATCATCCGGGCCGCGTTTTCCTCGAAGGCTTTGAGCGCGTCGAGGATGGCTGCCTCCCATGGGTTGTCGGCGTGCACGCGGATGACGTGTAGCGGCCAGCCGCCTGAGTAGGACACGTAGTCCCACCAGTCGCGGCCGAGGACCGTCATGCAGCAGTGGATCTGTGCAAGATTCTCGGCGGGCACTGTGTTCGTGAGGATGGTTCGGAGGTGCACTTTCGGCTTGCGGGACTTGATCTCGATGCCGCCGAATTCACCCACGAGGCCATCCGGGGATGCGCCGAGAATGCGACCGTTGAAGTCGCGTGTGGCGAACCCAATTTCGGCTACCGGTGCGTACTGCTCCGAGTACAGATCCCGCGCGTAGGGCTCATCCAAAGTTCCCCGCTGCATGTCCGCGTTAGGGTAGACGAAATCGACGTGACCGGTGAGTCGTTCGGCGACCAGGGTTTCGATGACCCCGCGTGAGGTTTCGTTGTCTGCCGTCTTCAAGCTCGGCGTGATCAGCTTTCCGGCCATCGACGCGGTGAGTAACCCGCATCGTGCAGCCAGCCATTCGTCACTGCCCTGCTCTAAACTCTCGTAGACAACCGGCTCACTCATGCTTCGTCCTCTTCGTCGTATTCGCCGCAGTCGATGGCCCATTCACGCGCCATTTCAGCCGCCATGAAGTCGTCCATGCCTTGCTCGCGGAACTGCTCGTAAAACTCCCGCTCGAGCATCGTTTGGCTCATACCAACACCAACTCTTTCTCCATCGCCCAAACGCAAGCCCCGTCGTCGAAACGCACCACGAACTCGTCACGGTTTGTGATGGTGACGGTCCCTGTCATCCCGTTGTGTGGTTCGTTGCCGTAGCAGCAATCCGTGAATCGTGCGTGATCGCCGGTGGTCATAGCGCCATCACCGCAACGTGTACGCCGACGGGGTTGTCAACTTCTGCGTATTCGAGGACGGCGAGCAGTCGGACAACACGCGCATCGTCGGCGATGAGTCCGCCATCAGTGAGGCCGTCCAGCATTGCCCGCTCGAGCTTGTCGATGTCGGGCTTCGTGGCGGGTGTCGTCCATCGTGGCCGTTTGGGTTTCGGCATGACGAAGGTCAACTCGACGGATACGGGGCAGTCGAACGTGACGCCCCGGTCTGCGTGCGTGGCGACTGTGTGCCGCCACGGTTTCAGGTTCTTGGCGTTCTGGTCGGTCATCTGCACGCTGGTTGATCCGATGCGCGAGAAGCCCGACTTGGACCCTTGCTGTACAGGGATGCCAGGGATGAAGAACTCGACTTCACGGGGTGCCGGCTGCTCGAGGACGCGTTCGGGGAGTGTCGCGTACTTGCTCGGGTCGGTCACCGATTCACCTGCTGTTCGATGGTTCCGGTGCCGAGGTAGGTGAGTGTGCCCAACGACTGCTCAACACGCTTGAAGTCGAGTGCTTTGGTTTCAGCGCCGGTGGCATTGGGAAGCTCGATCCACTCGCCTCGGGCGTTCAGGAGCCAGATGTTCGGGGTCATTGTCGTCCCCGCGTAGATGAATGGCAGATATACGCCCGGCTCAGTTGGCAGCACCACGGGCCGCTCGATCAGCTCGTAGGTGTAACCGTCTGGGGTTGAACCGTGCAGGTCCTCGGCTGCGGTGTACTCAAAAACGATTGTGCGCCGCACCTTGTCCCCGGCCTTGATGTCTTCCCGCTTGATCGGCACCCCGTTCATCGGGTCACCTTGATCCCGCGGTGGAACTTCACGAGGTCTTCGAGCGAGTCGGCGATGCGGGTGAGGTTGTCGCTTACGGCCTCGTTCTTGGCTCTTGCGTCGTAGCCGGATGTGAACGCGTCCTGCATCTCCCCGGTTCCATCCCATGTCGCGTTGATGGGGAGCGCTTCGTATGCTTCCCATGCGGCCATTGCTTCGGGTGTCGTGTCACTGTTGAAGTCCCAGCCGAGGACTGCGCGGCGGTCGTCGGGGGTGCTTTTGAAGTCGGTCATTTGGTTACTCCAAGTGCTCTCATGGTTCGGCAGGGGTAGGCGGTTCGGCATTCGTCGCAGAACCGGATGAGATTTGTTTTGTCGGTCACGCCGAATGCGGTTGCGAATCCGACGTTGACTCGGTGAATGCGCGCAAGCTTTTCGAGTTGCTTCTGAGTCGGAGCTTCAGCACTCATTCGTGACTCCTTGATTCGATGTGGCTCGTTACGAGCGCGGCATATGTGATGACGGCGAGGATGATTCCGACTGTCATGAGTTCGCGGCTGATGATGATGCCGACGATTGCGAGGGCGATACCGAGTAGGCAGAGGCGGAAGCAAGTCATCGCGGCTCGCTCCCAGATTTGGGAACCCAGTGCTCACAGGTGCGCTCAGACTTGGGCCACCTGTAGTCGCGGATGATCGCGCGGTCGGGGTCATGTAGGCCCCACTCGGTGTATATGATCGGTTCGCCGTACTCACCGTCCATGTCGGTAAGCGACGAGAAGCACCGGAACGATTCATCTCGAACACCGTCCGGCATTATGATTCCGTCACGTTCGACGCAATCAGCCTGTCGCCAGCCGCTCAGGTTCCACATGCTGCGGTTGCGGATTTCTTCGTCGTCTAGCACGGAACTTCATCCATCCCGAGCGCATCCCAGGTGGTTTCGTTGTGGTGTCCGTTGCCGCAGACGAACACGGCTGAATTGTCGGAATCCACGTACACGTCTACGTCGCCGTCCCAGTTGCATTCGAGGTCGAAGCCCATGAGTGCGACGGGTTGCGTGCAGTACGTGTTGACGGTGTATCTGATGACGCTCACGCCGGAAGTCATGCGGTCACCCCGTTGATCGCGCGAGCGAGGGAAAGAATGTCTTCGTCGTGAAGGTCGGGGTGACGGCGGGTGAATTCGATCCCGCCGCGCATGATCACCAGCTGCGCGTCGATGGTGCGGACGAGCATGTCGAGCGCAGGTGACGTTTCGTACCGGTCCCAGCCGCATTCATCATTCGTGCACTCGCACTCGATCTCGCAGTTGCGGGCGATGTGGCGAACGGCCTTCCGCTGGAACTCGGGGCATGCGGTGAGGTTCGGCTTAGATGCCGTCAGCTTCTCGATTGCAGCCTGGATCTCTTCGACGGCGCTCACCGGAGCACCACCGACAGCACCCAGCCGAGCAGCACGATCACGGCGATGCCGCTCAGTGCGAGGCTGACGAGGATCGGCGTCCACCCGTCCTCGGGCAGGTCGTCCACTTCGATTACGTGCGTGTCGTGGCATCTGGGGAGGCCGTCGAGGCGATCCAGTCGGGAGTACTCCGGGTGCGGGTCCTCGGTGATCCAGCGGGGGCGGCGGTTCTTCTGCTCGCCGTGAGTTTCGAGGCGGGCGGTCACAGTGCGGCCTCATGGGTGCAAGTGGTCGTCATCATTTCCTTGAACCGACCCTGTTCCTCGTCGGTGATGCCGCGGCAGACCCAACCGGCACGGGCTTCCTTGTCGCGGGAACGCTTGTTGGGCGTGAACTTCTTCCACGCGTCCTCAGCGGATCCCGCGCAGATCGTGCCGTCGATGCGAACCGACACCATCGAGCCATCAGCGCAGCCACAAGGGGCCATGAGCAGCCAGAACTTCGGGAGAGTGATCGTGATTGTGGAGGTCATGCGATTTCAGCTTTCGGGTAGTTGGTGAGTCGGATGCGGAGGCGTTCGATGCCCTTGAGGGTCACGCGAACCTGCGGGGGGTCGAGGACGATCGCGCCAGTGCGCGGGTGATGGTGCGACTGGGGTTTCGCGGCCAGATACCCGGAGTCAACGGATGCCGCGTACGGCTCCCACTTCCCGGTGCCGGCAGAACGGAACGTCCAGCGGAGGGCGGCGAGCTGATCGAACAGTCGCTGTGGGCCCGTCACAACCCCGGCGCGTGCCAGGATCTTCGCGGCCTCGGCGACGTCGTAGTCACCCTGCGCGGATGCGAGTTCGTCCCACGCCTCAGCCCGAGGCGTGAGTGCTTCGATCTGCTCCGTCTTCTGGTCGAGGACACCCTGTGCGACGGTCAGCGCACGAGCGAGAAGCTGCTCGGGGGTTTCCGGGGCGGTGTAGCTGCCCGTTCTGCGGATCTCGGGGAGGACTTCTCGGGTGACCCACATGCGGAACCGGGTGGCGCCGATGCTGTCGGAGCGGACGATGGCCGAATAGAGGCCCGACTCGCTGATGATGGTCAGACTCTGCGGCCCGCCAAGGGTGTCCACCACGCGGACATCCTTCTCGTCACCGTCGAGGCGGGCGACCATGTTGCGGCCGTTCGTGATTCCGAGGGCGCGTGCCACGTCGGCGGCGACCCACCAGGGCTCACCGTCGATGACGAGCGTTCTCACCTCGGCCCCGTTGAAGTCGAATGGTACGATTTCGGTTGTCATCGAATCTCTCTTTCGTGTCGTGGCCCCTGCTCGCAACAGGGGCCTTTTTCGTGCGGTGAGTTAGTGGAGTGAGCGGCGCTTGTACCTGCCGAGCAGGGCGTTGAATGCGACCATCGCGACGATGATGATCAGCGAGTTCATCCAGAAGCCGCTGGGGAGCAATCGGGCCGCGACCACCGCGAAGACGGGAAGCCACGAGGCGAGCCCGTAGCGCCACGTCTCGATGACGCGACCGGCCCTGGCGTCTTCGAGGCGGATTAAGTTTTCGGAACTCATTGCTTCTCCTTCGTGTACGGGTTGGTGCGGGCGGGGGTAAACAGGTCTCAAATCCGTCTATGTGGGGTTTGAACCCGCCCACACTGAGTGCGACGCCGGGGGTGCGTACCCGGTCAACCCCTGATGGGCTCGCCGCTGAATGGGTTACGGGCCATTCCCCATTGCGCGGCTCTTTCACTGCCGCCGTGCTGCCCCCACAACGCAGGGGATGGTGCGTAACAGTTCCCGCCTATCCACCGCGATAGGTTCGTAGCCACCTCATGGCCCGTTTCTGTTCCCGTATTTCGTCTCACTCCGGCGCATTGGCGTTTGGTCGCCGTCCGTCTGCAAGGTGTGGTTTGCCCCACCGAAGCGAGCCGCAGGTCCTGCGGGGTGAAACCGGGCACCCGAGGCGCGCCGGCAGAGTGCCCGCGTCGCCCTATGGAGGCGGCGGGGGCCGATGGTTATGAAACGGGACGGTCCACGGGTAGGTGGTTGAACCACTCGAGGAGCTCGGCGTGGCCGTACATGCGTTTCGTTCCGACGTATCGGACGGTCAGGTTTCCATCCCGGACCTCTTTTTCAAGGGTCGAACGGGAGATGCCTGTTGCTCGAACCGCACCGTTCCCGTCGTATGCGATCGGGGTTTGGGTGGGGTCTTCGATGAGTGCCATCACTTCACCTCGGCGGAGTCAGCACGCGCGAGAAGTTCGGAGATGGTCAGGCCCAGGAAGGCGCAGCAGGAGTCCAACTCTTCAATGAAGAAGGGTCGGACCCCTGCGAGCCGGCTTCTGAGCACGGGGGGTTTGATGTCGGTGGCCAGTGACATGCTGGCCCTGGTCTTTTGCTGCTTGGCGAGTTCGGCGCGAAGCTCGGTGGCGATTCGCGCTCTTCTTATCGGCCTCGGGTTCTGTTCCATGTAGAACAGTGTCGCACAAAATGGAGCTATGCGGAACCATATGGAACTATTCGGAAAAGAAATAGTGCATTAGTTCCTTCCGTGGCACAATGCAGACATGCCAGGAGGAACGAAGAGCGCGCCCGGACCGCTCACGAAAGCCATGACCGCCATCATGCGAGAGCGCATGGGTCGAGACGGGATCACCAAGACGGCGCTAGCTGCCGCCGTTGGTATCTCGCGCCCGCAAGTTCAGAAGATACTCACCGACCAAAAGCGCATCGACATCGAGCAGATGGACGAAA
The DNA here is from genome assembly GCA_014377785.1 of Aeromicrobium sp. Taxonomy (GTDB): domain Bacteria; phylum Actinomycetota; class Actinomycetes; order Propionibacteriales; family Nocardioidaceae; genus JACMOZ01. Next base: position 31,088 of record JACMOZ010000206.1, on the reverse strand, counting down.
TATTCTGGGCGCTCGGCCTAGACGCACGGGCTGAGTTCCTCAAGGCAGAAGCTCAAACGAGCGATCGCCATGCGGAACCCAGCTGGAAGATCACTCCGCTGTAGGAATCCACGCCGGCATGGTTTCCAGCCACGCCACCAGTGCTGGATGCAGAACGATGGCCCGGTCGCGTCCCATGCAGGGAACACGCCGGGCCATCAGCGCGCCGGAGGAAAGTGCGACTTCGATGTCTCTTTTTTCAACCCCCGCTGCGTGTGCTGCTTCGACAATTGTGTAACCGGCTTTGGTCAAGGTGTGCCCCGCTAATTCCCCGACTCAGATCGCCTGAGCCATTCTCACAGCCTATTAGGTGGCGCTGACACTCGAACATGCGTTGGCTCCGCAGCGAGGGAGCAGTGAGCGACGCACCCCTACAACTGGGGGTCTGTGAACGGTAGCAGCGCGGATAGCGCAGTCATGCCGGATTCAATCTGGCCGTCATCAACATCGGTGTAGTGCTCGACCATTGCCGCCGAACCGTGCCCGAGAATCCGCATACGCACAGACATGGGCACGCGGGCCTTTTGGAGCAGCGTGGCGGTCGTGTGTCGTGCGTCGTGCAGACGGACGCTTGGCACCCCGGCGCGTTCGAGAACTCGGTGCCACTCGGCGTTGTCGCGTGACGGGTCTATGGGCGATCCGTCCAACGGTTGCACGCGGCCGTGCTTGTCTCGTTTTGGGTCGGCCGTCCACACGAAACCGTGAGTGTTTGGTTCCGTAGCTGCGACACGCACGCGCTCGAGAATGATGCTGCGGAGGGGCTCAACCAGGGGGATGATTCGCCAGCCGGCGTCCGATTTGGGACGCGATAGCCAGAGCCCACCTTCAACGTGGCGGTGCTCCCAGTCGGCGGGTGAGTCGAGCTTGCGTGCGGGGCAGTCCGTACCCCGTTTGCGTCCGCACGGGTCGTCGCATCCGTGGAGCCATGTCAGGCGTTGCAACTGCCACGACAGGTCGAGGACGTCTGTTACCCGGTCGAGTTCGAGGCCGATCAGCTCCCCTTGTCGCGCCCCGGTGAGTAGCGCGGCAGCCCAACGCGAGCCGAGCCGATCGGCAGGGGTGGCATCGTCCGGGGCCGTGAGCACCGTCCTGAGCACTTGCACGCCATGGTCGCCTGTCAGTATCGCCAGCTTGGCCGGGGACTTCCTAGGGGCGCGTGTGAGCGTTGCGGGGTTCTTCTGGATGCGGCCCTCGCGCATGGCGTCGGTGAGTGACGCGGTGAGGACGTTGTGGGCGAACAGTGCCGTGGTGGACGCAAGCCCCTTGCCGACGATCGCGGTGTGCATCTGCCGGATGTGCGCGGGCGTGATCTGATCCAGACGCTTCTTTCCGAGCGCGGGGATGATGTGGTTATTCAGCGACGACCGGTAATTGGCGGCGGTCTTCGGGCGGTTGTTCTTCACGACGAACTCGCGGAACCAGTATTCGGCCCACTTGCCGAATGTCTCGCCTGAGGTGGAGATGTCGCCCTGGTCCACGAGTAGGCGGCGCTGCTTGTTCAGCTCGGCCTCGACCAAACCTTTCGTCTTCCTGCGGATCTGCTTACGCCGCCGTTTCCCGTCACGTTCGGGCAGTTCGAGTGACGCTTTCCAGTACTGCACGGGTAGGGCGGGGTCGGAGGGGACGCGGAAGACTGTTCCGGTCCCCTTCGCCCGCTTGTTCGGTTTGATCGCGGTCACGCTTTGCGCCCTGCGTTGTCGTGCGTCATCGTTGCTTCTTTCTTCATGATTGGGGCCGCAGCCCTGCTGGGATTCTTCTTCCGTGGCACTGCCATTCGGCCTCACCGAGGAGGCCGAGAGTCATGTTCGTCTCGCTTCTTCTGCCGACAGGAGCGTTACGGGGGTTGCTAGTGTTCATGGTGTTCCTTCCTTGTCTAGCGCTTGGATGGGGCTGGCCTCACGGACGTAGGAATCCGTGGGGCCTTCTTTGGTGCGGGGTTAGAGCTGGTGGATCTCGACGGTGAGTGCGGTCATCTCGGCGTTGGCTGCTGTGAGGCGGGCGCGGTACCGAGCGGCTGCGATTCTGTCGTGAAACTCGTTCAGGCCGACCCCGTAGGCGGCGTCGTCGATGCGCTGGGTGATCGCAATGAGCTCCCGTGCGAGGTCGGCTCCGGTTCTTCTGGTGTTCGTCTTGGTGGGCATATCTAGAGCATGTCACAGGTGAGGCCATTGTCAAGCCATTGTGAAACGAACCGGTACGCATGTGTAGCCGTATGGAACGGCACTCACCCGGAATGCCGCGTATTTACGGGCTAGTTCTATATGAACCATCTCACTCGTAATGAGAAGGTCGTCAGTTCGATTCTGACAGGCGGCTCTTTCTATGCTTGCCAGTGTTCATAAGGGATGCAAGGGGGTTCAGAACCTCCCGAAATGGCCTCGAAAACCGGGCAACTAAACCCATTGGTGAGTGCATAGGGTTCGAAACGTCTACGCGCCGCACTGATCCGCGGATGGTTAGGGCGTCACCCGGACTGGGGGTGCGCGAAAAACGCCCCCCGGCTCCGAAGAGTCGCGGGGCGTCATGGGTTCGGGCTACGGGCGCTTCTTCCGTTCGTCCAGCCCGCTGAGCAGGACCGCCACACCGCCACCTGCGAGAGCCAGGAAGAACACGACCGGCGCCCAGATGTACGCGGTGTCTCCGGTCAGCACGAGGTCGAGCAACCGTATTGCGAGGAGAACCGCGAGCGCGAGCAGTATCGACCCCCAGACTATACGGGGCGTGCCGGTGGGGGGTTTGCGTGCTGTTGGTGTACTCATAGGGCTGAGCCTAACGGGGACGACGAAAAGGCCCCGGCTCACCCTCGCGAGAGGATGGCCGGGGCCTTCTTTGAGTCCGGATGAATCCGGCGTACTGGGTCGAATTGACGGGGTTATCCGCCTAGGCGAACGGCAGACAGTGAGGCCACATACATCGACCCAGCGATGGCGGCGGCAATGGATTTCACGGAAATAGACTCTGCGCCGTTGACTGTGACACGTTCAAACTCCTGCCGGACGGGTGCACTGATAGTTGGCAGTGCTGCAACGAGGGTCGAACCATGATACAAACCCATGTTGGCAAGTCCAGCCGTGCTGGTTTCCGCCGTGCCGGTGTTGACGACGACGGCCGATACCCGGTAAGTGCCCGCGGGCAGGATGCCCAAAGTAACGACCGTTGCGGCGACACCTGGTGCGGCCGTTGCTGCACCGGCCGCCTTGGTATCAACGATGGCCTGTCCGAAGATGCTCATGAGTGCCCCTTGGCGATGATGTCAACGGTGACCTGGAATCCGGGGGTCGTCCCGCCCGCAAGGCCGCTAGTGGATAGGTTGAGGTTGACGCCAGACCCAAAGTTCCGGATGGTGCGCTGGTAGGTAGCAGGTGCCGCCAGACTATAGTCAGCCAAGGTTGCAGGCCAGTCTCCGGTTACTAGCATCCCGGCTTTGTCCTCCGGGGAGAGGTCAACAAGTCGCTGTGTGGAGAATTGGATAGCACCGTTCTTGTGCGGGACGCGGGTCTGGAACTTCGCCAGTAGCAGGCCCGAAGTTGGCGAGCCGATGGTCTGCTGCACGTCGATGACGAACGTTAGCTCGTCGGCCCATGCGTAGCTGATCCATTCGGTGAGGTTCCATGAGTCGCCAGCTTTGATTGTGGCCGAGTTGAGCAGGACGGAGGTTTTTGTGATGATCGCCATTACGCACTCCTGAGTGTTGCCCGCATGCGGGTGCAGGCCATCCAGCCCATGTAGTCCTGCGCCCCACGATTCAGGACACCGACCATGAAGTTGAGGCCATTGTTGAACAAGGGGTCATCGAACGTTCCAGACCCGTTAGCGGCAGGTGGGGTAACGCCAGACACCGCCCCGAAGTCAAGCGTCTGGGAATTCGCTTGGCACACGCCGTATTTCAGGGTAGATAGGTTGACGGACATCTTGTAGTAAGACTCCGAACCCTTGTTCCCGTTCCATGGAAAGTCTGTGGTCAGTGTCGTATCCACGTAGATGTCTTCACCCTGGCTCGACAGGTACCAGTTTTTCGCTAGCGCGGACGTATCGGCTTCATTGACGAGCCGCCAGCGGTTCTTCCAGAAGTGGCGGGTGCCACCCTTCATTTCGTCAATCATGAAATGGAGGTAGCGCGGCGAGAACCCGGTCTGTGATTCGCCCCCGTAGGCGAACCAAACCTCGAAGTCGATGATGCCCGCTGTGATTTCCCGATGGCTCAGCCGCTTCATTGCGATGCTCTGAGAATGAATGCCCGGATCGGCCTTGGATCGTGTTACGAGCGATAGCGCCGGGCCAGGCACGGAGGGGTGCGATAGGCCCAAGGGCGCGAATGTCGGACCGGATGTTGATACTGACGGGTCAGTATGAAGCTCCTGCCAGCCACGAAATCCGCTCTCGAAGGTGTCATCGAAAAGGATTTCCGTATCCGGGTAGCGACCCAGCGATCGGTTCATTGCGCCGAAGACGCTTTGTGGTGCAGTCATTATGCAACTCCTGTCAAAATATCGATGAGCGTTCCGGCACCATCTGTTTTATTCCATACGTACTCGGTCCCCGGAGCTAGCCTCCCGACGGGGCTGATCGGCCCGAACGACACGTATGTGGCAGACAGCGCAACCCCTGCCGCACTTGCCGGGTTGGTGACATCGCCCGCTGCGATCTGTGCCGTGTGCGTTGCGGTGAGCGTGTCAATGTCGGCGTGTTTTTGAAGGTGACCAGCCTGGCCCTCAGTGGGTGTTGCCATGTTGTGCTCCTAGATTGAGGGGTTACGCGGCAGGGGTTACGGGGACGACGACAACCTCGGGGGCGAGTGCGGGGACAACGTTCGTGCTCGCCTTCACGTAACCCGCGATGGTGCCGACGACGAGGACGATTGCGCCGGCCAGTGGTGCCGAGATGTCGACGCCCACGTATGCGGCGGCACTGATCAGAAGTGTTGCCGTGAGTCCGGTTGCCAGCCATGCGAGAAGCTTGGGCTCGAGGTCGGTCCAGGCGCGCTTGATGACGTTCTTCGTGATAGTCGTGATGGTGGTCATGGTTGACTCCTTGGGTTGTAGTTACGGTTTGAAAGCTGCGTAGGCACCGAGCAGGCCGACGACAACGCCGATCGCGGTGTACAGGTTGGCCTTGGTGATCTGGGAACCCTGCGCCTGTCCCTGCTGCGCGGTCTGCCCGCTCATGTACGGCTTGACCTCGTTCATGAAGTCGCTGATCGCTTTGGCCGTGGAATTCGCCAAGCCTTGAATGGCACTATCCGTTGACGCGCGGATGTCGTCAGCTACCTTGTTCAGGCTCGAGTTCGTGGCGTAGATGCCCGACTCGCTGAGGTTCTTATCCCGGAGCGCGTCGTTCTGCTGCTCCTTGTACGTCTGCGACTCACGGGCGAGAGAGAGGGCTGCAAGGTCGGCGGTCTCCTTGATCTTGAGCGCCTTTTCCTTCTCAATGTTGACCTCTGTGTAGCGGCGGTCACGCTCGTCGTTGAACCGTTCGTCAGCAAGGCGCATTGCCTCCGCGTGGATCGCGTACGTGTCGATGGTCCAGCGCACGTCATGGATCGCGATTGGTGGCTTCGTCACGACTCCCTCTCCGCACACCGGCAGAAATCGCAGCTCGGGCCGCACTGGCAAGTCGAACTTGGGGAATGACGGCAGCTCATCGAGGCTCCTAGGTTGTGTGATAATTCGGGTATGCCGAACCAGCCGAAGACGCCGACCCGAGTGTTTCGGATCGATGACGCGCTGTATTCGGCGGCGAAGTCGAAAGCGGAGAGCGAGGGGCGCACCCTCTCCGAAGTAGTGCGGGAAGCTTTGACCCTCTATGTGGGGGCTTCCGAGGTGTAACTACACCTGATAGTTTCAAGGCATGACGACAGCGGTGGGGGACACGATGGACAGGGCTGCAACCAGGCGACGGGTGCCAGTTGGGGCGGCAACCGCATTCGCACTCATCACGCTCATCGCATTCGGTTCCGGTGCATACGCGCTCCGTGCCTACGATGCCGTCAACGCCCAAGCCGGCACTGTTGCCGCGCAGGCTGCGACCATCGCGCAACTGACCAGCGACCAGACCGCGCTGACAGCCGAGAAGACTGCGCTAAACGACAGGCTCGCCCTGTGCCTCGCGACCGCCGAGCGGTACAAGAGCTACAACGCGCAGAATAAATCCGCCATGCAGCAGATTACTGACAAGTGGGGGATCAACTACAGCGTGCCGATCAAGAGCATCCTTGACAGCTATACGACCGCGAACAACATGCTGGATTGCAACTAGCGCAGGAAAATAACCTGCGCGGCGACCATCGCAGAATTCGTGCCGCTCGAGCCGAAGTTATTCCCGCCAGTGCGTGCTGCAATCTGGACGGTGAACGTCCCGCCTGACAGCCCGGTTAGTGTAGCCGAGTGCGAGGCTGAGATGTTCATGACCGTGTTGGTATACGGTGCCGTGTTGAAGTCACCGACGATTGTCGCGGCCTCAGGACCAGAACCACCGTTGATGACCACCTTGACGTACAGGTAGCCCGACGTACCCGAGGTGTTCGCGGCAGTAACAGTGCCTGAACCCAGGATCAGCGCTCGGGTGTATCCAGACGGAACAGTGAAGGTGACCCCGGCGACCGCGCCAGAACCGGAACTGATGTTGAATCCGCTTGCAGACGTGGACGCTCCAGACGGTGACACTTGCAAGGCCACCTGCGCGGCCAGCGTTGCCACCTGTGCAGTGAGTTGTGTCTGCTGGTCCGTGAGCGCTGCCTGTTGCGCAGCGAGGGTGACCTGCTGCGCTGCCTGTGTTGCCTGCGTCGCCTGAATCGACGCGATGACAGGTGCGAATGACTGCGCGATACTTGGCCCGAGTTCACGCACGTCACGCTCGAGATCGGCGACACGGCGAACCTGCGTGGATTCGTCAGCCTGAGCCGCCGACCCAATGTTGCCCGGACTCGCCATCAGATACCCACAATCTTCGTAATCAGCAGTTGAGGTGTGATGATCGGCGTTTCGCTGATCTCCAAATCCCAGGAGAAGCACCGGGCGACACCACTAATGCCACCGGGGAACGCTGGCACGGATTCGCGACCGAACGGGTTTGCTTTGGCGAGCACCGTGGACGACTTGCCGGGGGTGCCGAAAATGTCATGGAACACATCCGTGAACAGGTCGAAACCAGTCTTCGTCGTGACCGCCTTCATCGCTGGGTCGTCCTCGAGCCCACCAATAGCGAACCCGACATCATCACCGAGGAACCAGTCAACGCCGAGCACCGGAGCCGAACCCACGTCAGCGGATAGGACCAGTGACGTGGAGCCGGCAGAGAGAATGCCGAGCGCCTTGAACGCGTGCGACGTGAGCGTGTTCGTGTCCGTGATCGATGTGCTCGGTGTCCACCGGTACTCGAACGTGGGCCGGGTGACATCCGTGGACAGTTGCCGCGGTGATTGCGGGCGAATGTTGGCCGAAGCCGACGACACTGCCATCACATCATTCGCACCCTTGCCCGCTGAATAGTCTTCGTCCACCGAGGCGGAGAACACACAACCGGGCATCTCGAACGTGGCAGCAGGGCCAAGACCAGCTGGGACAGCAGACCCAACACGATCGCCCACATACAGGACGAACCCGATGCGCTCCGGGTTGTGCAACCACTCGCCGCCGATGGTCCACTCAGGGCCACCGTCAACACCCATGAGGTCTTGCATGACGCTGTAAACGGTCTTGTCGGATGCATCCACATAGGTACGATCCCGAAGCGCGCCAACACCAGGCGTCGTGTACTGGACGCGGATCGGCAGCCCCGCCTTTGCGCCATCCTTGATGTACGTGTTCACCAGTGAGGCGATGATGTCGTTCTGGCCGACCGAGGGAATACTGGGGTTGGCAACCGTCGCACCGTACGACACGTCACCCACGTAGCGCCGGTCAAAGTATGACTCGGGCGTGGCAAGAGACATGCTGATCACGTTCGAGCCGTCACGAGTGCGCTTTGTCACTAACCCTGGCCAGATCGGCACGCCGTCTGACAGCAGCCACAGGCACGCGGCACCCTCAAGCGTTGCCCGCTGCCAGTTCTCCGGTGCAGTCGGCAGCGACAAGATGGCCGTCGTCGATTCATACCGGCCCAGGGTCGCCTTCACATTGGTCACGCCAAGGTCGGGCAGGTCAGCGAGCAGCAATCCCGTCCGCAGATCGGTTGAAACCCATGTGAGGTCTGGCATCGCGGGTTACTGGCCGAGACGTGCGCGGTTGCGTGCGTCTTCCTCGTCATTGACCGCCTTGGAAATTGCCGCGAGGTCTTCGGCAGACAGCTTCGAGAGGAACGCCTGCGAGTTGCCGTCGCGCGCCAAAAGGACACCGAGCGCATACTGGATGTTCCCGAGGCGGTTGCGCGTGTCCGGCACCTGCAGCGCCTCGATGCTGGACTCCGTGGCGGTCGTCGCCTTCTTGATGACGTCGAGGTTGGTCCCGCCCTCCCCGTTGTCACCCTTGAGCCAGTCATAGATCGCGGTCTGTGTTGCCCGGTCAGCGTCGGTAAACATGTCGTCTTCTTCCTGGAGAGTTTGAGTGGTGAATGATGCGGTGCTCGACGTGTCGATGTAGTCGCGGAAGTCCACGCGCTCACCGGAGGCGGTCAGGCCGTGAATGTGGAGGTGGACCTCGCCGCCCGTGTTGCTTCCGTTTGCAGACGATCCAGACCAGCCGAGATCGTCGCTCTCGTTGACGTGCTTCGGATCGCCGAACTTCGACTGGTGCTGGAAGACGATCGCGACGAGATCGCGAATGGGGGTGTCGAGGTAGAGGATCGTTCGACGCCCAGCCGAGCCAACCTGCCCGGCTGCGAACTCACCCGAGCCGCCGCTGATGTGCACGGTGCCGGCTGCCGGTGCGGTGAGCACAGTTCCGAACGGCAGCGGGTAGTCGATGCCACCGAGGGAGTATCCCGTCGATCCCGCAGCCGGGTAGGTGGGGACGCCGACGTGATCGAGCCATGTCCCCGTGACTCGGTATCCCGAGAACGGGTTGTGCATTACCAGCCCTCCAGCACGAGGCTGATGCGCGGGTTGATGCTCGGAACTGCTGCGCCCGTAGACAGTGAAAGGATCTGCACAGTCGCCGTGCTCTGCGTCGGCGTGCCGTAGAAGTTGAGCGCCGCCCCGTAAGTGTCGCCGTTGAGAAGTGTCAACTGGGCAGACAGCAAACCATTCGGGAACGTCGCCGGGTAAGCGATCGCCCAACGACCAGCAGCACCAGACGCGTAAACGCCCGTAATCGTCTGCTTGAGAAGGACCGTTCCAGCAGGGGCCGCAGTCCCCGCAATCGCACCAGACGATGCGGTCAACTTGCCAGCAGATGAAACACCCGCAGCAGTAACGAACGCGCCGCCCGTGCTCACGTACAGCACGCCAGCGATGTCCGCATAGATCGGATTGTCAGTGCGAGCCAGGGGGATCAACAGGTCGCGCTCGGTCGTATTGCGAACCGGGATGATGCCACCAGCAGCAACCGCGTACGGTGCAATCCAAGTCACGGTTGGGGAGCCGCCACCAGACACGGGAACGTTGATGCGCGCAATGGCGAACGCACGCGACACCGGAAGCGCAGGATCAGTCGAAGCAACCGTGCCCGCAATATACTTGACCGTCGCAACCGGGACAGTCGAACCATCCTCAACCGGAATGTCGATCTGCACGTAGATGAGATCCTGGCGGGCAATAGACGCACTCGCCGCCGTGATCGAACCAGTCTGCACAGCATCGCACGAGAACGTGACCAAGCCAGACTCAGCCGCCGCCTCCACATCCGCGACACCCGAGAACGCAGCACATGTCCACGTTGTAGACGTTGCGCTTACTGTGGTGGTAGACGTGCCCGGACGCACGCCCGAACGCCCACCAAGAGGACGCGTGGACGATGCACCGGCAAACGCAACCGCGTTCACCTGACGCAACATCCGCCCGCCATACGACGGTGCGCCCGCTGCGGCATCTACTGGATAGATCGTGTTGACCATGAAAGCTCCTATTTGTCTGCGGAAGTCGCGGTAATCGTCAGTTGAGCGCCAGCCGTATAGCTCGCAGCAGTGAAAGACCAGACGTTCATGCCGGGGTCGAAGGCGCTCCAGCCTCGAGACGTGATGTACCCGTTCCGACTTGACTGCCCATTGGCGAGGACCTGCCGTTTCTCGTAATCAAGGGATAGCCATTCGCCTGCATTCAGAACCAGCGACGATGCGAAAACGAGCGCCTGACCCGTGCCCAAGTGGGTGATGATCGGGCCAACACACGGGCCGTCAATGCGCGCCGTCACCGGACCCGCCACATTGCCCACGTTCGTCAAGCTGATCTGCCCTGTGACCTGTACGGCGTTGATGCTGTACGGGATCGTGAACGGGATTGTCAGACCGCCCGTGGTTGATGGGAGCGCCGTTGAAGCGGTGAGAGTTGCACCGAGTTTGCGCGGGTCCAAGGCCACAACCTGCACCGAGTACGTGAACGCTGTTGCGCCAATCCACACGGGCAGCACGTCACCATCACGGCGAACGTTGCACCAGCGCGAACGGCCAGACTCAACCACCGTGAGCACCACGGAATCGAGAGACGCCGAATCAATCAGCCGGTCGAGCGCATCCGACGCCAGGGCAGCAGTCGGGGCGATGCACACACCCTTAACCACCATGGGGCGTTCTGCCGAATACGACAGCCCGCCCCAAGCCCCAGCCTGCCGAGGTTTCCGTGTCGGCTTGAGCGAACCAGATGACGCACCCCAACCCTTGAGGCCGTCAACATCCATGATCCACTCGACGCCAGAATCTTCCCGCGAGGTCAGATTAATAGCGCCGATAGTCACATACGAGAGTGCGAGAGAAACGGCCATCAGACAGCCCCAATCGCGTTCGTCCGACGAGCAAACTGCATGTACAACGCCTCAGGACTAGTGCCCGTGACGTACCAGTTGTGCGTATCGCCACCACCAGAACCAGCCCCGAGAGTTGCGCGCACCTTGTCAAGCGGGCCAATAATTTCGTCCTGCCCGCCCTCAGCAACACGCACCAAACGACCACCAGGAGTCGCCGGGACAATGCCACCGTCAGCAAGTGCGGGGATGTGGCCGAGGTGAATGTCGATCGCGCCGCCAGTGACCGTCTTGGCGAGATCCGCAGCACCATTCAAACCATCGATGACCCCGTTCACGAGGCCGATGATGGTGTTGAAGATTCCGCGCACGACCGACTCGACACCGGAGAACGCGCCCGTGACAATGCCACCGATCGCACCGAAGACTGTGGACACCGCAGCGGACAGGATGTTGATACCGCCGATGATGAAGTTCACGACCGGTGAGATTGCCGTGTTCCACAGCCACGAAAAGATCGCACCAATCGCAGCGAATACGGGGCTGATGACGTTCTGCCACAGCCACGTATAAACCGCAGCCATCGCTTGCACGTACAGGATGATGAAGCCGACCACGGGAATGATGATCGAGGTCAGCAGCCACGAGATGATGTTGCCGATCGCCTGGAAGACAACCGTGATGATCGCGCCGAGAATCTGAATCACCGGGATCAGTACAGGCATGATGAACTGGACCAGCTGCACGAACAGGTTGATGATGATGATGATGACCGGCATGAGCGCGGACACGACAGTCGTCACAATCTGCAAGATCGGCGGGATCAGCGCAGCAAACACGGGGATAAGCGCCGAGATAACCTGGATGACAATCGGGATGACCGTCGCAACCAAGCTGATAAGAGTTGTTGCGAGGCCCATGATCGTAGGCAGCAAGGTTACGAACGCGCCCGCCAGCATCCCGACGAGCGAGACAACCACCGGGAGAATCTGCACCATCGCACCCGAGAGCGCCTCGACCAACTGACTGACAAGCCCAACGACGACAGGCAGTGCAGCAGCGAGAACCCCACCAAGGGCCTGAGCGAGCGATGCGATAGCCGAAACGATGAGCGGCATGATCGGCGCAATGACCTTGAGGATCAGTTGCAGCGGCGAGAACGACGACGCCAGACTCAGCACCTGGGGGAGCAACGGGGCGACCACAGGACCGAGGCCCGCGAACACCTGCACGATGCCGTCGAATACAGGCTTGAACGTCGCGCCCATCCCGATAACAGCGTCTCGAGCCTTGAACAAGAAATCGACGAACGGGGAATCTTCCTCGACGTGGAAAGCCTTACCCATGGACTCCGAGAAGTTGCCCTTAATGAGCAGGTCAGACAAGCCATGCACTGCGTCACCGATGAATGTGAACGCACCAGCGACAACAGGCGCGACCTTCTGGCCGAACCCATCGACGACGCTGGCGACCTTGAGGAACTCGCCGCGGTGATCCTGCAAAACGTGCGTGACCGCTTCGATAGCCGGCGTCATAGCGTTGCGGAAGATGTTGTGGACGGCAGTGAGGACGGGCACCAGCTCGCCACCAAGAGTTACCTTCAACCCCTGGTTCGCGGCAGCATAATCACGGGCCGAAGCCTTCGCATTCGCAAAGCCCTTGACCGCCACATCATCGATGACCAGACCCATTGTCTTGGCCTTCTCGGTCAGTTCGCCGATACCCTCAGAACCCTTATTTAGGAACGGGATCATCTGCGTACCAGAACGACCGAACAGCTGCGTTGCGAGTGCCACCTTCTCGGCACCCTCGGGCATGGACTTGAACTTGTCAGCAAGCCCCGGCAGTAGTTCCGACATTGGCTTGACGTTGCCTGCCGCGTCAAGGAATGACGTGCCGAGCTTCTTCGTCATCTCTGCCGTCTTCGCCGCATCACCCTGAGCAAGCCCAAGGTTCTTCGAGAAGATCGTCAGCGAACCCGACGCCGTGTCGGAGTCAACACCGGCAAGCTGCATCGCACCACGCAGGCCCGACACCTGCTCGACCGTGCCACCAGCGACCCGCTGCAACACCTTGACGGAACCGGTAAGGTCCATGAAAGCCTTGGTCGAATCGTCCACGAGGTGCTTGATGGACATGCCCGCCGCAAGGGCCGCAAGGGGTGCTGCGAACGTTTTCAGCCCAGTCATTACCGTGCCGCCGAGCGCTGCGCCAATGCCCGCAGATTCGCCCTTAACGGCTGTGGACAGTGCCGCGCCGAACCCGGAAGCGTCTGGTTTGACGCCCAGGGAAACCTGACCTGCCGAAAGTGTTCCGGCCATTAGTCCTCCATCATTGAAGCGAGTTGCGAAAGCGAAATGGTGGGAGGTTTGACCGGCTCAAGTGCGGCCTCATACGGGCGCGACACGCGAGGTAGCGGCTCCTGCTTCGACTCCGAATTGGCCGAGATGAACAGGTCAGTGAGATATCGCACCGAATCAACGACAGTCGCCAACATCTCGACCTCGTTACCCCAACCCATAGGCGACTTCATGCGCGAACGGATGAACGCCGAGTCGGGCGGCAGATTGCCGATATGGGTGAGCAGGCGTCGGACACCCCACGCCTGCTCACCCCACACGGCCAGCCGTAAATCAGTCCCGTAAAACCGGGTGAAATCGGCCTCGAGCGGCCCCCACTCAGTTGTTAGAGTGTGGACGAGGCCGAGGATTCCCCCAGCGTCGAACCCGTCACGAACTCCGTGATCGCAGTCAGATCCGCAGCAGACAGGCCATCGTTGATCAGCGCGTCAACATCAGCCGGGTCAACGAGCAGCTTGGTCAGCCCACCCTTGATGTCCTCCGCCTGGAAGTCGAGCGCCACACCGATGTCGAACTCGGCGCGCACCTCCACAAACCCAGCAGCGAGCTTGATATACGGGTTAGCCAGACCAGCAGCAGCACGAGCCTCAGCACGCGCGACACGAGCCGCACCAAGGTCGAGCACGTTTGCACCAGCGGGTGCCTCACTCAGGATGCTCAATAGCCGACCGCCGCATCCGTACCGTAAACGAGGACAGACTTGGTGCCGTCCGTGGGTGCGAGCGCCTGAACCTCGATCGCGTAAGACACCGAATCCATACGGCTGAACTTCACCGTGGGAAGCGAGGTCAGTGCGGCACGCTGGATGATGATGCGCTGCGTTGCCGTACCGTCGAACCAGTCAATGCCGATGATGAAGTTCGCGATCACCGAAGCGTCAGGAATGGTGAGCGAGTAAGAACCCGTCACCTTCACGATGCCCGTTGCGGTTCCAGCTGCGGTCGGGGCGATAAGAGCGCCGCCCACAGTTGCCGCGAGGGTCAGGGTCGTACCAGTCGGAGCAGTCAGCACGTAGTACGTGGTACCCGCAACAAGCGGGGCCGCACCCGTGACACCCTGGAGCTGCACCGGGTCCCCGACGTTGAGGCTGTGCGCAACCGAAGTAGTCACAACGCCGGTCGTGATGGCGATGGTTGCGGTGCCGATGCTCACAGCGTTCGGGACGATCGCAGCGCCACCCCACGCGAGAGCCAGCGTGTTCTTGTTCGACTGCTGAAGCTCGAACGAGAACGAACGGTTCAGCGCCGTGGTGATCAGACGCAGAAGCTCGAGCGACTGCCAACCCGTGACCTCTTTGGTCTTCAGATCTTGCTTCATGGTGAAGCCTTCGGTTGAATACCCAAGACTAGAGAAGCCGGCGTTCCATGCGGTCGTGGAGTCGGCGGGGATCGGGGTCCCGAGGGGGGCCTTGTAGAGGTAACCAGATCCCGCGACCCGCACCTCTCCGGAGTTGACAAGTGCTGGCATGATTTGTTCCTTTCGGGGACACGAAAAGACCCGCACATGGGCGGGCCGGTTGGAGGGGTTGGGTTACGGGTGGGTGACGAACCGGTATCGGGCGACGTACCGGGGGAGGGGGGGATTAGGCACTGTGTCTGGGAGCCAAGCTGCGCCCATTTCTTCAGCGCCAGACACGAGGACACCAGCAGGCATCCGATCGTTCGCCACGGCCCACACAGCGGCCTGCACGGTGCGCGCAATCTGCCCACACAACTGCTTACTGCCGCCAATGGAATCGATCTGCAACTCAGGATTGCCGAGCGCCGGCCAGATCCCATTGCCGCCGCCAAGCTGCACGACGACATATGGGTAGATGGGCGTGCTTGGGATCTCCGTCACAATGTGCGTCGGATCGATGAGGGTTGTCAGCTCGGGGACTGTGCGCAGGTATTGGATCGTGGCGAGAACCGCGTCAGGCTGTACGTAGATCGGGTTAGGCATTAGCTGCCCTTCTTGTCGAACTTCAAGCCCAATGCGTCAGCTGCGCGCCGAAACGTGAAGTGCGCAACTTGGCCACGCGACGGAACCCCGAACTCAACGTGCGCAGCATGATCGCTCGACGAGTACACGCGAGCGCCACCCTTCGTCTTCTCCGCAACAATGCTGGACGCGTAATTGCCAGAGTTCGATGGTGCGGTTGAACGGGCCACAGACGCGATCCCCTTGGCGAGCGCCAACGCGTCATCACCCTCAGCGACCAGCTTGGCAACGAGCGCTTCCACATCCGGGTCAAGGTCGATCTTTACCTCAGCCACTGATTGCCACCAGCTTGCAGATGAGATGCGACACAGATTGCAAGCGCGGGTTGAACGCGTGCTCGGGGACACCGTTCACCTGGAACACCTGCCCGTTAGATGTGATCACGTCGAGGTGACTGATGACCGTTGGAATCCACGTCGCACCGCTCTGACGAGTCACCCGA
Source organism: Aeromicrobium sp. (assembly GCA_014377785.1). Lineage (GTDB taxonomy): Bacteria > Actinomycetota > Actinomycetes > Propionibacteriales > Nocardioidaceae > JACMOZ01. The sequence goes on along the minus strand of JACMOZ010000206.1, from coordinate 15,438 downwards.
ATGTGGGCAACCCAATCCGATACGGTCGTGTCGCGGTCGGCCTGGAACTCGACGCTAGCCATCTGCTCGAGGAAGCCGAGCGCGACGAACGGGGCACCAAGCGCACCGGGGATCTCATCGCCGTACGCATCTAGTGTTGGTGCGCCCATCGTCTGCACGCTGAGCGGCTGCGTCAAAAGCTGGTTTAGGCTCATGCGATCCTCGGATTCACGTAACGCGCGAGAGCCTTACGTTCAATCGCAGAGAACCCGTCAGCCTCCATGCCGTACTTGACCTGATAGCCGCCGATCCGCTCCGAGTCGATACCGGCAGGCGACGAGTACGCACGGGCGGCAGCACCGAGGACGACACCAACAATGGAGTTCGGAATGGCCGCGTAACCGTGCGTGTATGTGACCCGCCACGACTCGGGCGCGAACGGCCAATGAAGACCCGTGTTCGGGTTGGCTGAGATCATGCCCATGCGCCGTGACACCGTGTAATTTGCCGGGTCGATCGTCGTCCACACTGTGCCGTCGAACGTCTCAAGCTTTGACACTGCAATAACGGGAAGCTCGGGCAGGACGACTGTGGTGCCGCCGATCGGGTCAACGTAAACCACATCATCGGTAGTCATGTCGAGTGCGAGTTGCAGGAAGTCCCTCACCATGTCCGACGCAATGCTCAGCATGAGAAGCGCCGACGCATCATCGTTCGCGAGGGGCTGCTGTAGGAATGCCGCCAACTGTGCGGGCGTGGCGAGGGACGCCATTACTTGACCTCAGCGCGAGTCGCGGGCTTGACGGCCTTCGCAATGGGTGCGCTGATGATCTTGGTTTCGATCTGCAAGCCGGTGAGTTCTTCGTAGTCCGAAACGTAATCGGTGGGCATGTCGATCCTTTCAAGTGTTGGGGGTGGGGCTGATCCGAAGACCAGCCCCACCGGGCATTGCTGGTTACGCGGTCAGGGTTACGCGGCCAAAACCAGCGGGACGGTACACGGCCAGCGCGAGACGCTCTTCGGCCTTGAGAGTGATCAGGTCAGTCTCAAAGTCGTTGTTGTTGGCGTTGGTCATGTCGAGCACGATGCCGTTGCGACGGAAGATCTGCGCGCATTCCTGGAAGCCACCAACGAACGCGGTGCCCTGGGCAATGGCGGTCGTGATGACCGTCTTGATGCCCCAGATGGACGACACGTTGGACGGGCCGGCGTTGCCATACGCTCCGGTGAACGGTCCGCCAGCGAAGTACTGACCAGCGGTGTCCTTGCCGAGGCGGATGGTCTGCCAGTCAACCGGGTTGATCAGGATCGCGTCAGGCTCAACGAACGAGACCGAGCGCAGGGCCGTGATCTGGTTGAAGATACCTTCCATGATCTTGACGGCGGTGAGGCCGGCAGCGGTGACGATCGCGGGGGCGAGACCGGAGCGGTTGAGCAGGCCCTGGAGGTCCGGGGTCGTACCCGTACCATTGAGGAGCTGCTGCTCTTCCTTGCGCTGGAGGCCGAAGACCATGCGGTTCTGGAGGTACGCGTGGAACTGCTCGGCGTCCTGGAACATTTCGACGGTCGGCTTCGCAATGTTCGCGATCTTCGACACGTTGTCCTGGCGGCGGGTGAGGGTCAGGTCGAGCTGCGGGATCGCGCCCTTCTCGGACACGGTGCCGGTGAGGTCCTGGAACGCACCCTCAATGACGTAGGACACGGACGTGGAAGCCGTGGTGCCCTGTGCCAGAAGGTCCGCAACGGTGAGCGGCTGGAACTTGAGCGGCACAATGCCCGGCAGGAACTGCGGGGTGTTGAGCTGACCGGCGAGACCGGCACCACCGGAGAAGGCGGGGATGATTCCCTCGTCGATGGTCGCAGCAGCCTTCACGTCGATCTGCGCGAAACGCGAACCGGCGATCATGGACTTGTACGCGGCAGAGTCGATGACCTGACGGGCGAACCCGCGAGTCTCAACGTGCTCGACGCTCTTGGCCTCGGGTGCAGCCTCAGCACCACCCATGAGGCGGTTGGCCGCGTCGTGGATTGCGATGGCGTCCTTGAACCCCTTGGCCTCGAGGGTGAGCGCGTCGAGGCGCGTCATCTTCTCGGCGTTGGTGAGGGTGGAGTCGGCCTGAACGTTTTTGGCCTTGACGCCAACGTTCGCAATGCCCGACTGGGCTTCGATGACAGAAGTCATTGGGTAGTTCCTTTCAGAAATGGGCACAAAAAAAGCCCCAACATGTGTCAGGGCTCCGTGCTAAAAGTGGGGTTATGGGATGAGGATGTCCGCGTACAGATCAACGAACGCGGCCGTTACTGCTTCCGATTCGGCTTCGTCAGCGGCTTTGGTTTCGACAGCGGCGGCGGCAGATTTCTCAGCGGCGGCGGCAGTGTCCAACTCGGCGGCAGGTTCGGCGTTCTCATCTGGATCGGGAATCCCGACCACATCTAGGGCATCGACAACCTCGGGGGCATCGATGGGTTCGGTCTCGGCGCTCTTGTGCGACTTCTCGGCCACACACGTCGCGCCCATGGAGACGGCGTGATCGTGGATGGCCTGTAGTGCTGCGGCGTCCGACTTGCTGTTGCGCGCGCCCGACTTCGAGGACAGCACGAGGGCTTCACGGTTACTAGGAATGGCCACGAACGCGCCGTTGAGAAGTTCCCGCTGCGGCTTGGCATCCTTCGACGTTTTCGGCAACGTCATAAACGCAACCGATGTCGTGTTGATGTGCCCCTCGTTGACGAGCGTCCGGACTTCCTGCGCACGAGGCAGGCTCGAGTACGTGCCCGACACGACGAGCTGGCCCGCCTCATTGATGCTCGGAACACCAGAGCCGACAGTCGTTGCAACTGACATGCCGTGATCCGAATCGAACGTGATCTTCTCGGGCAGGGGAGTCTTCCACTCATCGGAGCCGAGAGTGTCACCATCCCGGTCAAGGGTGGGTGCGGAAAGGATGACCTCGAACGTGCCGGGGAAATCCTCATCCGCACCCGTGGGGGTGATCGTTGCGTCCTTGTGTTCAACGCGCATTGGTTAGCCTTCCGTAGAGAATTGGAGATCGCAGCTACAGCCAGCCACCTCGTCAGCGCCACCGGAGTAGTCGCCAGGACCGTTCATCCCATTGGAGAACAGAGAGTTGAGTTCAACCGTTTCGCCGCTCATGGATGCGTGAGAAGCGCGAGGTTTGCCAGAGGTGACAACCCACGTCTTCGTTCGCGCCTTCGACAGACGGGCGGCAACAAGTGCAGCCAGCCCGCCAACTACGGCGACACGAGTCAGCGAAATCTGGTTCGACCGCGCCGCAATCTCGCCATCGAACAGACCGTCGATCGCATCTTCGGAATCTTCCGATTCCTCCGACGCAGCAGCCCTTGCGAGCGCCTTAGCGATCTGGTCAGCCGTGGTCTGGTTGATCTGCTGAGCCGTGGACTTCGAGTTGGCTGTCAGGTAGTCGGCAATGTCGCCGCCGTCATAACGTCCACCAAGATCCGCGGCAACCTTCGCACCAATCGCCTTAGCCGTAGCCTCCGACAGTGAGTGCAGGATCGTGGTCAGGTCGCCATCCCAAGACTCAGGATCGAACGCACCCGCCGACTTCTTACCAACCGCCGACTTCACCGACTCACGCTGCTTGCCGAAGAACTTGTCAAGCTCCGACTGGTGACCCGCAACGAGACCCGCACGCAGATCCTTCGTCGTCGCCTTCCGTGACAGGTAGCCGTTCAGCGACCGCGTAACGGCCTTGGAAAGGTTCAAGTCACTAGCAGGCGCATCCGTGGCAGGAACGTCCACAGCGGGCGCGTGTGACGGCTCAGACGCGAATCCTGCCGGTGCGGGCGTAGTGCCCAACTCAACCAGCGCGGCATTGACGTAAATCTTGTCCATCTCGGGGTCAGTGCTCAGTGCGATGCCCACGATCTCGCGCGCCTCGTTGCCCGTGTACACACCCGAGTTGCGAAGGGACACAGCCTTATCGGCGCGAGTCTCATAATCGCCACGCAGAACGTCTGTCATGTCATACCGTGCGACACGCTCACCAGTCGGGAAGAACTCAGGCCGCAACGAGAAGTCCACAACAGACTCGAAATCCTCAAGGCGCGGGGTCATCGTGTCCCGATACATCGACCGCATCTGCTCGGTGATGTTCGAGAATGTTGCGTGATCGAGAATGTGCACGACAGGCGGGGGCACGTCATAGACCATGCAACCCTCTTGCATGTTCATCTTGCGCGAGTCGATGTACTGCATCTCATCGTTCGTGAGCTGCATCACTGCGGCAGTCATGCCCTCATCGAGGATCATGGTCGAGCCGACGTTATCGGCCCCACTGTGCCGTGCGTCAGAGTTGGCCTTGAGGCGGTCTAGCGCGGGCTGTCCCAGGCTGTCCGGGTGCGTGATGATCATGCCGGGTCGTGCGCCCTTGTTCCAGAACGACGTAGTAGCCCGACGCGCCGCATCCTCATTGACGAGGGTAGAGCGCAAGGGCTCGAGACGCGACAAGCCACGCACCAACGACTCGGGGTTGTAGCGCAGGAACGCGACGACATCGTTGGCCGGCGCGTGCAAGATCCCGGCAGATGCAACACCAAGCGTGAAGATGTACTCGACAGCGCCGTTCGCGTCACGGTGAACGGCGACACGGGAAGGGTGCATCGGCAACAGGTTTACGACAGCACCAGTCGGGCGACCAAACGAGTCTTTGCCCGCGCGCTGCTTGTACCAGAACGCCTCACCGAAGACCTCATACGTCGCCGTCGTCCATCGGTAGAAGTTGAATGTGGACATCTGATCGCACGGATTAGCGATCAGCTTCGCGTAATCCGAAGTCTTATCCTCGACATTGCCGGTGGTGGGAGTCTCGTCCCATACCTTCAACTTGAGTCGCGCCTGAGACGATGCAATCTTGTCAACGAGAGTCGTAACGACGGGCTGAGCCGAATAAAGGGCGGCATACGTCGCGAACTTATTAGCCAGGAACATGCCAGTATCGGCATAGAAATAACCGTTACTGAGTGTCGGCGTTGTCTCACCGAGAGCCTGCGGGGCGAACCCCAGAACCGACCCGTTAGATACGATCACGCGCTAACCCCCGGCTTCTGCAAATACACGATCTCGGCACGCGGCACGAACAACTCGCCGTCAACAACCCTGCGGCCAGCCTCAGTCAGCGCCACCGCATCCACCAGGCGAACCGTCTTCTCATCCGCATCAACCAGCAAGCCATCGAACGACTCGCCAGTGCGCAGAGTGATCACGAAACGTTCACGCAGGAGCTGCTTGAGCAGACGATCCTTGCCCATTTGGACTCCTTAGTTAGATGACCGCGAGGTCTTCGGTTTCATACTTTGAGACCTTCTTGGCCTCAGTGCCGAGCACAAGAGAGAGCGCGTTGACCAGTGCCGCGATTGCGTCGATCTTGTCTGCCGCGTTGCCCTTGTCCGGCTTCACGTTCCCCGCGGCGTCGATAGCCACTGTGAAGTTGTCGGCTTGCCAGCGGACGGCAGGATTGCCACCGTGCCGAAGCATCGGACGCGCCTCAGTGCCCTCGAGCAGAAGCCGCTGCAACTCCTTCGTGGGAGCAGCAAGCGTGACGAGGCCCTGACGCGTTTTGACCATCGGAGCGTTATCGCCCATCAGGTCGTTGGTGAGCTGCTGCGCGTTCCACGGGTCATAAGCGATCCCGCGAACATCGAACTTCTCCCGGTCACGGTTGATCTGCGCCCGGATGTAGTCGTAATCAGAAACGTTGCCAGGGGTGAGAGTCAGGAAGCCCTCACGAACCCAGACAGTCGCAGCACCCGCCGTCCTCTTGTCAAGGTTGACGAGGTTTGACTCAGGAGTCCACAGCCGCCAGATCGCGTCGAAGCCAGTCTCAGAGGGGAACAACCAGCACAGCGCATTGAGGTCAGAAGTGGATGCGAGGTCAAGACCGCCGAAACACTCGCGGCCCTGCAACTCAATCTCAGAAACCAGCGACGAGTTACGATCCCAGACACCCATGTCGATGTACTTGGTTTCCTGCTTCGTCCGCAGACCCAAGTGCAGCCGCTGAAACTCAGCAAGCTCAGCCGGACTGTTCTTCGCCTTGATCGCCGCCGACTTGAGATAACCCGCAGTAGGCGAAACCCCATAACCAGGATTCGCACTCTTCCACGTTGACTCGATGAACGGGTCAGCCAGCGGATCAGCAGCCCACACAACGCCATACGTTGACTCATCCTTGAACGCACCACGGGCCAACTGCTCCACATAGGTGCGCTTCTGGTCGTAGATGGTCTCACGCCGGCCAGAGTCAGCAGTCGTGATGATCGCAATGAGCGGCTGTGTACGCGAACCCGTACCCGTCTCGAGCGTGTGGAGTAGGTCGCCCGTCTTGTGAACGTGCAACTCATCGACCACAGCACAGGACAGGTTCAGTCCGTGCTGCGCGTCGGCAGCAGATGCGATCACCTCCACATAGGAGCCAGTCGAAGGCATGATGATTCGCTTCTGGTGCGTCTTCACCCGGTCACGCAGCATGGGCGACTTCTCGGCCAGCATCTTAATCGGGTTGAACACAAACCCTGCCTGGCGCTCAGTCGTCGCAGCCGTAACCACCTGCGCGCCCAAGTCGCCATCAGCGAAAGCCATGTACAACGCAATGCCACCCGCAAGCGTGGACTTGCCCTGCTTGCGCGGAACATCAATGTAAAGGTTCCGGATCACCCGGACGAACTCACCAAACTCGTTCTTCTTCACCCAACCGAAAACGGGGATGATCAGATACGCAACCTGCCACGGGTCAAGGCGCAAAGGCTGACCCGCAAGCCGACCCTGCGTGTGAGTAAGCGCATTGAACACAGCCAGCACCCGGTCAACGCGGTCAGGATCAAACTTCGTCCCACGAGTCGCACCAGGATCAGGAGTCATAATGCGCGGTGGGCAATCAGGGAGCGCATACCCGCGATCCTTCAAATACCAACGCGCCTCCGGAGATAAGCCAAGGTCATCAACCTTCGCCATGACAACCTCCGATTACTCAGCCCATCTACCCGCCGAACGGGTTGTCGTCTGACTTCTGCGATTCCTTCGCACTGAATGAGTTCTCCGCAGCGGGAGTGAGGCCGAACTGTCCCGCCCAAGTGCGAGCCTCACGGCCAGCAGCTCGAGCGATACCAACGGCAGGATGGGGGAGTGTCCCCTGCTTCGCCTCGATCGTCAGGCCCTCATTGGCGATGATCCGGGAAGCCTCAACGAACGTCGCCCAGTTCTCGCAATAGATCGCAAGAGCAGCACGGTCAGACGGCTTGAGGATGTCCAAACGTGACATCTCTGGAACGACACGCTCCCACTCAGCCAGCGCCTCACGCGACAACCACTCAGGCGGCTCAGGGGGAATGCGCTTGAAGTCAAGGGGCGGCTTTACAGTGCGACCACCCGAGTCCTTGCCGTTACCAGTGCCACCAATAAGGCGCAATGCTGCCGGCGCGGTGGCTCGAGGCATTAGACCCCCTATAGGACGTAGTGACAGGCGCGAGACAAGACTCCCCCACGGTTACCTGTGAGAAAAGCTGTAGAGATTGAAGACCCCCTGGGGGTATCAGTCGGCTCTCTTCGGGTTGCCGAACCCGCCGTCTCTGGATGCGGTCTTGCGGCTGTGGTGTGAGGCTGAGAGCGCCTGCAAGTTGCTGTTGTCGAACCCTCGTGGTCCGTTGGGTCCGAGGCCGTCGATGTGGTCTACCTGTGTGGCGTTGGGTCGCTTCCACATGGGTAGTTGTACGCATTCGTCGCACTCGCATTGTTGGTGGAAGTGTAGGAACTTCTTTGCGTGTGCTGCCCATGTTGCCGTGTATCCGCGTGAGTATCGTGTGCCTCGTCTTGCTTCTGTCTCTTTGCGCGCTTGTGTTGCGCACTCGGAACATTTGCCGCCACCGTAGACGAGCGTGCCGCACCTGTTGGTGCAGAGGCTGGGTGGCGAGATTGGCATGTTTACTCCTTGGCCTGGGTGATCCCAAGCGACGCCATGATCTTGAACGCCTCAGCCAACGCAGTAGCGGCTTCTTCCCGCGTAACTTCAACCCCGTTGATGGTGGATGGGTCAGCGTCGGATGCCATTGCTACTCCTTGGTTTGGGGCTATACGAGCACGGCCTCGTCTTTGTAGCGGCTCGTAGGCGTCATTACCCATGTGAGCATTCCGGGTTCTGAGTAGGTGCCTGATGCCTGGGAGAAGCCGGGAGATCCACGATCCTGCGATGGTGTTTGCCGCCAGAGCGTGTCGCCCCAGTCTTTGCCCTCGCCGTGGTGGAAGTGGTGTGTGATGAGCACGTCGGCCTGGCCGATACGTCCGAAGCGTTTGACTGCTGCGGCCATGTTCTTGAACCAGGCGTGAGCCTTGCGTTCCGTGGTTGCCCCGCTAACACCCTTTGCGAACACGTCGCCATGAGTTGTTACGAGCGTCCAGCCGTGAACCTCAGTCCAGACGGCAGCTTCTTCTTCGGCAATGATCCACTCAATGTGCTGCATGTTTGGGTCACGGGCGAGTGCGAGCTTGGCCATCTCGACACAGTGCGTGTCGTCGTTGTCTGCGAGTGTTGTCATCTTGCCGTTGATGCGGTGTTCGCCGTGGTTGCCCTTGCACGCCAAAACCTTGACCCACTCGAATAGCGGGGCGAGGGAGTCGAGCGCGTGGAGGATCAGCGCCACAACCCCTTCGATCTGCTGTTTGCGGTCGAGGTCGAGGCTGAACGATTGGTTCGGGTAGATGACGCAGCCTTCTACGAGGTCGCCGCCGATAACGACGACTAGGCCCTCGAGCTTGCGACCGATTAGGCGCAGCTCGTATATGCGTTCTTTGGCCAGTTCGATGAACCGGTAGAAGTTGGCGATCGTGGCAGCCGAGCCGCCGTTGTATGACTGGCCGAGCTGTACGTCGTTGATGGTTATGCAGAATGCCGATGACTCGCCGTCGATCTCAAAGGTGTAGGGGCCGACTGTGATCGAGGATTCGAGTCGGAGCTGAGCGAGGATGCCAACCGGGTCGATGCCGTATTCGGTGCGCTCAGTTTTGATGCCGTGCTTGGGCGTGGCTGACATTTTGTTCGAGAACATATCCACGCCGTATGCAATGGATTTGATGCTGAGTGTGTAGTCGTCGGGCTGGTCGCCTGATGAGCGGATCCAGGCGCGTGCGTCGTCGAGGGTGATTGGCCGGCTGCGAACGGCGGTCACGGATCGGCTGCCATCGCTGGATGCTTCGATCGTTGCCGTGTGAGGTGTTGCCTCAGCGGCGGTGAGTGCAATCTTCTTGCGGTGATCCTTGACGGTCGAGTTACCTAGTCCCCATTTGGATGCAATGGCAACAGCGGTCAGGTCGCGGTCGTTCAGGTCAACCAGGTACAGCGCATCATCGAGCAGCGACAAGAAAGCCCCCAACGTTGATTAGCACTAAGTAAGGCTCGCCCCGTGGAGTAGACGGGGCGTGCAGGGTGTTCCGCGTCTCGCCCCGTCTACCATTCGCCTTTTCGGCGTAGGCCAGGACTCGCTCGCCCGCTTACGAATGGACCGTATCGGCGGGGGAGGTCGTAGCCTTTCGGGGGTGCGGACGAGACGCGGAAGATGTGGACCATTTTCGTTACTTGACGAAAATGGTTAGTTAGTGCTATGTGCTCCGTCGTGAAGAATTGAACTTCACTGAATCATCATGGCGACCTTGCAATGCCGCCACTATCTGAACCATCCACGGAATAGATGCCCCGTAAGCCAGCCGGGACCACGCTGCTTTATGAAGCGATGCCGGTTCGGCGCTCTCGCTTATGGTCGATCTTGTATCCCTTGGGGATCTTGCCGCCGTACTCGAGGAATCCAACGACATGCGCTGGGGTCCCTTTGCCGAAGATATTGATTCGCCCGTATCCGTTTGATTCCCAACCGCGCCAAGTCCAGCATTCGCCGGCGTCTTTGCCGAGTCGGGCGAGGGGGTCGTTTAGGTAGCCGGTACCGCCTCGCATTGAGACGTGTTCCCAGAATCGGGGGCCGTCGTATTCATCGAGGTAGTATCCGGCGTCGTCTGGGGTAGTATTCGTCATATCGACTCCTAATAAGTCGGTCAGGCCCCGGCAGTTAGTAGCTGTGCGGGGCACTTCTATGTGGTTAAACGCAAAAAGGCCCCCACCGGAGTGAGGGCCTTTCTTGGTGAATTTCAGAGTTCACCTGCGTGATTCCAACTATGCACTATTCGGCAGGCGAATGCAAGTCCTGAGGCGGTTTAGCAATACTCGGTCATTCGAGTCGCACCCCGCTCAGCCATTTCGACGGTTCTTCGTAGTCGATCAGCTCGCCCTCCGTGTGGCCCGTTGCGACCCACCAACGGCCCATCGTTGCCGTGGCCTGTTCTAGCAGCTCTTCGGCATCATCCCGGTCAGTCGCGTTGTCGGCCTGTTCGCCAAGGGTTTCGTCCAGCCAAGATCGGACCGCCCTCTCGGCCTCTTCAAAGGTTTCGGCGTTCTCCACGAACCACGAACCCCCGTCTTCTCCGAGCTCGTAGACCTTCAGTTCCTCGTGTGCGCTCACTGAACCACCCAGCGTTTCGAGGATCCATAGCGCGCTCATGTCGGTATCGCCGTCGTTGTTTTCGAGTCCGTTGAATGCGGCATCCTTCACCATCTTGATCACTGCGAGTGCATGGTCACGGTCCATGCTGGCACCCTCGTATGCGGCTTTTGCTTGCGTCACCTCGGCCTGCAAGGTCAGTGCGGTTTCGCGCCAGTCCACGTCTGCGGAATCGTATTCTTCGGTCATTTTCTTCTCCATTGCTCGTTGTTTGCGTTCTCGTCCAAGTGCGCGGTCTTGCAGAAACTTCCACCGCGCGCGTGTCGTGTCAGGGCTGGGCCTTTGCGGCGCTTCCCACTGGTAGCAATCACGACTCGTTCCCCATGCCCAGGTCATGGCGAGGTCGATCCCAGAACGAACCCGATGCGTGCCGTCACGGGTCGTGTGGTGTCGTGGTCGAATTGCAGGGCGCTTTCTTCTTTGTCTGCGTCAGGTCGCATGTTGCGGCGTCCGGGCGCGCCCGCAAGAGGGTCACCATGCCGCAGAAGCCGCTGATAGTGGCCGGAGCAGAAGCCCCGACTAACCACGACTCTCGGGCAATCCTGGACACTGCATTTTCGGGTACCATTCACGGTATCCTCCATTCAAATTAGCGTTGATTGGGGGCTAGAGGCCCAAAAGCGTTCCACCGCTTCTGGGCCTTCTCTATTGTCCCATACTTCTCTCGCTTTTAGCTGTTTATCTGGGCTTTTTCCAGCTCAAATTGCAACTCGCGAGCACCAAATACGGTCTTGCACGCCCGACACAACCCCTCAGCGCTGTCGATTGGTTCACCCGGCCTGTATTTGACGACGATGGGCCTCGGATAGCTGGCCTTGTCTGCGGGCGACCACCAGCAGTCGGACCCGCAGGTTGGGCAGTTTTGTTCGAAGTCCATTTCGCGCGGTGGGTCTAGCAGGGCTTCGATCTGTTCGGCCCAACTGGTGAGCATCCGTGCGTGACCTGCTGTGATCGCATCATCATGCACACCACCGATGTATTTGACGTGCCACCGTTCGAGGGTGACCACCATGGACGGCTTGTCGATGACGCTGCCAACAATGCGCGCCCAGTCCATGATCTGCGAACTGATCTGCATCATCTTCATCAGCGCCCCCAAATTGGCGACCGCTCTAGCAGCAGGATCAGATGCGCCCCGTGTTGACCCGCCCATGTTCGACCGGATCGCCTCATCCAACTGTTCCAACAGCGGCTTATCGACCACCTTCACAACACGGGGCGGCTTCGTGTCATCCGGGTCATCCTGGAGGAGTTTGCGATGCGTCGGACGGGTGAGAGCGTGAACGGCGGTTAGGAGGTCGTCAGTCATCGAGCACCGCCGTTCTGGGCGTGTAGAGCAACCATCCGCCATTGCCGCGACGTGACACTGCGACGATCGTTGACCCGTTGGCGTTGACCCCACATGCTGCGAGTGCCGCTTCCTTGCTGTCCGCGACTTCGAAGACACGGAGCCTGTCGTCTGGGTTCTGTACGGCTGTTCCCCATTCGCGCTGGTCATTCATGCTGTGCACATCCAGTCCGTGATCGTGGTTTTCGTCGCGGGGTTGTAGTGCGACTCGGACACGTATCTAGTCCCCGGCCCGCAGTGTTCCGCGTTATTGGTGGACAGCGCGCCTGAGTCGATGGCGAATGCGACCATCACGGCCAGGACGATGATCGCGCCGATGGTGTTGCCGAGCTTCACGAGGAATGCCCAGTCATCGAACTCGATCCACACGACGAGCGGCCATGCCACCACGGCGAGAATCACGACGATTACCGCGATGACTCCGAGTACTGCAAGAAATGTGCTCATTCCGTCTCTCCTTCGCTCTCGTGTGCAGCGATGACCGCGAGAATCTGCCGTGTCGCAATTGGTGTCATGTGCCCGTCACCCTCAAGCAACCGGCACATTGCGCGCATGTTTTCTTCCAGTGCGCTCATGAGGGCTGCTCCGTACTGGGGGTGAAGAGGACCGTGGCGGGGAGTTCGATCTCGTTCGACGAGCTGCGACCACCGGACTGAATGCAGAGCAGCCATTCGCCGTCGATCTCTTTGAGCCGGTGGAATCCGTCGTACTCCCGGATGAAACTCCGCAGAGGCAGCGCGTCCAGTTCCTCGACCGTCGTGACCTCTCGCGGCTCAGGCTCTCGCCGGTAGCCCTTGATCAGGTCTTCAAGAATCGAAGCATCTACCTCGTTTTCAGCGCTGGCATCACGGTCAATCGAGTCGAGCCAGTCTTTCGCCGCGACGATCAGATCGCTCTTCGCCAGCGCTTCCGGCCCTGACTCTCCATCGGCCCGGTCAGCGACATGCGGCGAAAATATCCAGATGGTGCTGTGGCCAGTCTGATCAGCGTGCATATCAGCGAAGCACCGAGGGCAGCAGATACCCTCCCGTCCGGTCTCAGCTGCCCATTTCGATGTTCCAGCCAGCCATACCTCACGGGTCGCGGCCGCCCAGAGCATGTTGCGAGTTCCGCACCTGTGACAGAAGTCCTCAGGATGCATATCAGGCCACCCAGCAATGCGCTGCTGTACTATCCACTCCGGATCGCGAGCATCGGGGTCGCGTTCGGCCATGGGCGAGGGAGGAGTAGGAAGGGGTTCAAGGGCGGCCAGTAGCTTGTTGATCACACCCTTCGCGACGGTCGGAACCGACAGGCTGAAATCTGGGTTTGCCAGATCGCGTGCAAACCGGATCAGGTCTTCGTTCTCGCTCATGATTCGTCGTCCTTCGTGTCGTCTGTTCGTGGGTGTTCGCGGTAGAAGTCGCTCTGAGATTTCAGGGCGGCACGATTCTGGGATGCCAGGAGGTCGGCGGCGGTCAATTGCGCACCTGCCGGAATCCACAGTTGATGCACGTCCGAATGTTGTCCCCGCTCGTCCGATACCTCCAAGCCGTCCACTGGTGTAGACCGGTGAATACTGCCGGGTCTTTAGCGCACCAGTTGAATAGCCCCATCAGTCCATCCCTTTCATTTCGGCCCGCTTGGCAACCCATGCCATCGCGCGCTCAACAGGTGTGAGCGGTTCATTCGGGCACTTGATCGAGCTGCGACCGTATGGTGTGCGGCATGTTGGACAGGTATGTTCTGGGGGCTGGTCATCACGAGACGACGCCGGCAGATGGGTGGAACGGATGTTGCCTGTGATGTGGGCGGTCATGCGGCGATCCTTTCGTGAGAGTTGGTGCGCGCCAGGAGTGTCCCGACTGCGAGTGCTGCCTGCTGCCAGACGACCCCGTTGCCGAGCGCCTTCAGCTGCTCATTCCGGGTGATGCCGATAGCCGGGTTCGTGACGTGGCCGGCGGGGAGACCCATCATCCATTCGCAAAAATCAGACGACAGGCGGTGGTTGCCGCCCTTGCCATCAGCCTTCGTTGGGGACGGGGCGGCGCGCATCATCACGGCCTCCCAGCGAGCAATGGCAGGGCCGTACTCTCGCCAATCAACAGGCTTGCGATCGTCAGCGGCATCCCCATTCCGTTGCCATTGTTCGCGGTCAGCTTCACCCGTTCCCGACGAGCCAGCCACGTCGCCGTCGTCTCGCCATCGTTCGCTACCGATGCGGTCGGCGTCGGCAACAGAACATCCGTCAGCGTGTACCCGCCGTGATGCCTCGAGTTCGGGTTGCTGCGGTTCGCTGTTGCATTCCTCGTCCCCGCCGCATCCGTCACAACCGGCGTCGGCAGTAGGTGCTCCACTTCGTCGGCCAGCGTCGGGCCGTGCCCACCCGCCTTCCGCTTGTCCGGGTGTTGCGAGCCGCCATTTATCGCCAGCTGCGAGGTTGGTGTCTTGAGCAACAATGAAAACCCGGTATCGACCATGGGGTGCACCGGCGTCGGCAGCTCGTACGCCCACCCATTCCGCGTCATACCCGAGCTCGGCCAAGTCTCCGAGTACACGTCCGAATGCATTGAGAACAGGTCGATCTCCCCGTCCCAGTTCTCCCACGCCTCCCGACTCGGGTTCCAAATCGCCAGCTTCTTCATCGACTTCCTCGACTGTTTTGGCGCTGAGTAGACCGCGCACATTTTCGATTACGACGAGTCCCGGTCGGAGCGCGTCAATTGCTTTTGCGAACTCCGACCAGAGGCCTGAGCGGGTGCCTTCCATGAGGCCTTTACGCGCCCCGGCAAGCGACACGTCCTGGCACGGGAAGCCGCCCGTGAGGACATCCACCGGCTCGACAGTTGACCAGTCGATTTTTGTGATGTCCCCGTGGTTTGGGATGCCCGGGAAGTTGTGCGCGAGGATCTTGGAAGGTGCCGCGTCGAACTCTGAGAACCACGCGATTTCCCCGCCGATGACCGCTTGCACGCCCATGCCGAGACCGCCGTAGCCGGCGAACAACTCACCAATACGGGGCTTCATGCTGCCTTCTCCATCGCTGATTTCTTGAGTCCGGCCCGATAGGCGGCCCGGTACGCGGTTTGTGCTTCGCTGCACGAGATCCCGCCAGCTACCTTCGACGGGCATTCCGCGCTGACATGGCACCGGTACGACGTGTACCCAGTCGCCGTCCCGTGCTTGGCCTTCTCGCGCTTCTTGACCCCTTTGGCGCGCGCCTGCTTCTCCTGGTACGCGTACACCACGTCTGAGCAGGTTTCCCCGGCAGGCATCGGACAGGGCGAGTCACGGTGGCACCCGGAGTTGTACCCGGTGATAGTGCCGTGCGTGAACGTGCCGGCCGCTTTCCGCCTAGCCCACGACGCCCGCTGTGCCTCATTCGCAACCTGCGTGCACGACTTCCCGCCGGCCAACTCATTCGGGCAGTCCGAGTGGCAACGTCTGGCGCCGTGCACGATGCCGTGCTTGAGACCTGCCTGCGTTTTCGTCTTCGGTCCTTCGACGCGCGGCTTCCGCTTCGCCTTGACCTTCTTCGCCGGCCTCTTCGC
>JACMOZ010000205.1 GCA_014377785.1 Aeromicrobium sp. | reverse complement strand
GCATCACAAAGACTTCGAAAGAGACGTAGGCCGAGACGGCATTGCCCGGAAGCGTGATGATCGGCGTCTGCTCGTCGAAGACCGTGCCGAAACCCTGAGGTTTGCCCGGCTGCATCGCCACTTCGCTGAACTTCACCGTCCCAAGCGGCGCCAAAGCCTCCTTGACGACGTCATGGTCGCCCTTGCTGATGCCCCCGCTGGTGACGACGAGGTCGGCACGAACCAGTTGATCGGACAGCATGCGTCTGAAAGCCTTGGGACTGTCGTCGACGGCACCCACCCGATAGGCGATCGCTCCGACACTGCGAACCGCTGCGGCAAGCATGAAACTGTTGCCGTCGAAAATCGAGTCGTATTCGAGGTGGCCGCCGGGCTCACGCAATTCAGTGCCGGTCGAGATGATCACGACGCGCGGACGTGGCCGCGACCTGACCCGTCCCGCGCCCAAGGAAGCAAGGAGACCGACTTCGCGCGGACCAAGGACCGTCCCAGCCGGGAGCATCAAATCACCGGTCTTCACATCAGTGGCTCGCGGGCGGATGCACGCGCCGACGGGCGCGCCCTTGTAGATCACGACGCGGGCATTGCCCTGGTCAGTGGCTTCGAGAGGTATGACCGCATCGGCGCCACGCGGAATCGGCGCACCCGTCATGATTTTGACGGCCGTGCCCGCACTGATGGCGAAGGGTCTTGCCGAACCGGCGGCAATTTCACCGACAACGGGCAGCGTCACCGGGTTGTTGCGGCTCGCATCGGTTACGTCCTGGGCCCGCACGGCATAACCGTCCATCGCCGAGTTGTCGAAACGCGGCAGATCGTGCTGGCTGATGAAGTCCTCGTGGATCGGAAGTCCCAGCGATTCGACGATCGGCTGGTCATAGGGCTCAAGCGGACCGACGCCGCGCAAAATCGTTTCGAGGTGTTGCTCGACGGTGAGCATTCCCGCCGGGATGCTTTCAGGGCGTGGCCGTGCCGCGGTCGGAACCCGGCGCTGCGGTTCGGGCTCGGCTGTGCGTTCGGGGCCGCGGGTGGACTCGGGTTCCGGCTCTTGTCGGGGCTGCTCGCGCGACACCTTGGTTGGCTCGCCTTCGGGAGGCTGCCCATAGCTCGCGACGGCGCCGGCGTCGACGGGTTCGGTCAATTCCGCATCGCCTGCGGGATCGAGCGGCAGCATGCGTTGCTCTGCGCCGGGGTCGTAGGAATCCGAGGGCATGGGCTTCAGCCTAACCCTGCCCTAATGCCGTTGCAGGCGCGACGCTCGCGGGCCGGCCCGTGTCATCGAGCACCACATCGCCCGTCACGGTCACGCCGCCGCCGAATTTCCAGTCGCCATGCACGGTAAATGACCTGGCTCCGACAAGCGAGGGGACTTCGGGGAAACGTGCATCGAACTCGGCAATCGTGCGATAAAAACGGTCGTCGAGCCGGACCAGCGGCGGATCTGCTCCCTGCGAATGCACCTGGAAATCATCCTCGATGACATAAACATCGGAGCGCAACAGCAGCAGATCGTTGGTCGTCTTGACCGGAAGGAACCGCGAACGGCTGACCTCGATGGCCGTCGCACCGTCGAATACCTCCACCGCCGCGCCCATCGCGGTCTCGATCTGGACGACGCGAGGCGACGAAGGATCCGCGGGATCGACGTTCTTCTCGTTGCGTATCAGCGGCAGGCCCAGCACGCCGTTGCGCGCGACAAGTGCGGCCTTCAGCACGCGAAGATCGAACCACAGGTTGTTCGTATGGAAGTAGCGGTGGCGGATCGGATCGGCCGCAGCTTCGGCGTCCTCAGCAGCGGTTTGAGCGGTTTCGCGCAAAACAAGTCGGCCATCATCACGACGTATGACGAGGTGACCGCCCTTCACATCGGCAGGGGTGCGGCGACAAACTTCGGCCGCATAGGGAGCTCCGGACGCGGCAAACCAGGCCATCATCGCTGGATCGGGAGCGGCGCCCAGGTTGTCCGCATTGGAGACGCTGGCGTATTCGAAACCCAGCGCGAGGAGTCGGTCGAGGACCCCCGAGACGGCCAGCGCTGTGTAGAGGTCGCCATGGCCGGGCGGACACCATTCGAGGGTGGGATTGGCCGGCCATTCAACCGGAGCAAGCGTGTCAACCCGGAGTTTGGGTTCACGGTTCTGCAGAAAGTCGAGCGGCAGGCCGGGAACGGCCAGATCGGGATAGCCGGCCAGCGCCGCGAGAGTGTCGTCCTGTGTGCGGAAACTGTTCATGAACAACACCGGCAGGGGGACGTCATACTGCCGGCGCACCTGGCGGACCTGGCCGACAATGACGTCGAGAAAGGTCATGCCGGGGCGGACTTCGAGAAGGGTTTTCGCCTGGCTCATCCCCATCGTCGTGCCGAGGCCGCCGTTGAGTTTGATGACCGCCGTGACGCCGGCCGCAGCGCGCTTGTCTTCCTCGCTCGCGCTCAGCGTCCCGGCATGGCCGATGTCGGTCAGCGGTTCGATGTCGGCTTCGTGAATCGTGCCCGCACCGCCGGATTCCAGCTGACCATAGTAGTGCGCGAAGACGTCGATCGCCAACTGGGGAACGCCGCCGTCTGCCATCTTCTGTCGGGCTGCCGCCAACCCTTCTGAGCTCATGATCCATACGTTAGCGTCTTGGCCATGGGCAAACAGGAACTGCGTCTCGAGGCAGCCGTGCGACGCCGGGCCATTTCGGCCGATGACCGTCAACAGGCAGCCGTTGCCATCGCCGCCCACATACTCGCGCAACCGATCGTCGCCCGTGCCTCTCGGATCGCCGCGTATGTATCGATGACCTCCGAACCCGGCACCGCACCGACGATCTCCGGGCTCCTCGACCGCGGCATCGAGGTGATTGTGCCCATCAGTCTCGAGGGCGGCGAGCTTGACTGGGTTGACTATTCACCCGACGCTCCTCGCCACACGACGGCGCTCGGTATGGCCGAACCCGAAGGAGAACGATTGGGCCCGACAGCATTGGCAGCGGCGGATTTCGTCCTCGTGCCTGCGCTGGCCGTCGACGTCGACGGCAACCGTCTGGGCCGCGGCGCGGGCTACTACGACCGGGCTCTGGCAACTGCGAAGGCGCCGCTGTGCGCGCTGCTGTTTGCCGGTGAAATCACCGACGCGCTCCCCCACGAAGTTCACGATGTCCCGATGAACATGGTCGTGACCCCGACCGGAGTCTTCCGGGTTCCCTAACCGTTGTTACGTCATAGGAACAGGGGCTCAGGACCCTCATCTCTTATGAGGTAAAGGGACTCTTAGCCCGGTCGGGAGGCGAGGTCGGGCTTGATCCAGTAACTGAGCGGGACGATCTCGACATTGCGGCCCGTGCGGGGCGCCTGAATCATCTGCCCACCGCCGAGATACAGCGCATCGTGATAGATCGACGCCACACTGCCGTCGCTCCAGAACAGCAAATCCCCGCGCTGAATGTCGTTCACTGGCACGGCCTTGGTCGAGGTGTATTGCGCTCCAGCATAGTGCGGAATGCTGACGCCGGCCGCCGCCCAGGCCTTCATGGTCAGTCCCGAACAGTCCCAGGAGTTCGGGCCGCTGGCACCCCATTCGTAGGGATCGCCGAGCTGGGCCCTGGCAAAGGCGATCGCCGTTTCGACTTTGCTCGAGGAGGCCGGCGGCGCATTGATCACAGGCGGCTTCGGGGCGGCTGTGGTCGGCGGATCGCTCGGCTTCGGATCAGGGCTTGGAGCGCTCGGCGAGTTGCCCGGGTCGGAGACGACGCGATCGTGCGCGACCGGAGTGCCCGGTTGCGCGTCCAGTGTGCGATCGATCTTGTCTTGCCGACTGGTGACGTCGGCGAGCGGGATGCCCTGCACGT
Organism: Aeromicrobium sp.; assembly: GCA_014377785.1. Lineage (GTDB taxonomy): Bacteria > Actinomycetota > Actinomycetes > Propionibacteriales > Nocardioidaceae > JACMOZ01. The sequence goes on along the minus strand of JACMOZ010000205.1, from coordinate 30,437 downwards.
TGGCAAGTTGATGAAGGAGGACCACGCGTTCTGTCGTGGCCGCCTTGACCGCAGATTCGGCCCGGGCGATCGCACTGTCGATGGCGGTCCTGGCCTTGACCTGATTGGCGAGTGCCCGCCCTTGTTTCTTCGCGGCGGTCGCTGCCCGGTGAGCGGCGGAGTTATAGACCACTGTGCTCGCGGTGAATCTGTCGATGCGTGCCGCCATTGCCTCCTGCGTGCTCGAGTATGTCGTCGAGCGGTCGAGCAACTGCCCCGGTCCGGCACTGTCGAACAAGGCCCCGAGGTTCGACAGGCCCGTGCCCGATTGGAGGTCCTGCACTGTGAGTTCGGCAACCGAAACCCGCTCACGTCCCAGGTTCTTTTCCGCCACCGCCACGGCCTTTGCGTTGCGGGTGACTTCGACCTTGGCGAGCTGCGCTTCGTACACGGCACCGTTGAGCCGTTCCGATGCTGCCGAGGCCTGGTCGTACAGCGAATTCAGCTGCTGACGGGCTTCGACCAGCTTGACCTGAATCGATGCCGCGGTCGGCGGATTGCTGTCGGCGGCAAGAGCAACCGGAGAGACGATCAGGGACAGCACGACCAAGGCAAGGCAGCAGGCGCACGCGAAGACGCGGAGCGCCAGGGGGGAGACACGCATGAGTCCAAAGTAGTGTCCTTTAACCCCATTGGGAACACCAGCCACATAATTAACAGGTATTACACGGCGTGTCGCGCCGAATTTGTGCGTGTCGCGGGTTGATGATGTCGGCCTTTGGTGATCGGGGACTAATTCGAGCCGCTGGGCATCAATGTCATGGTGTCCCTCGTCGACTTCCTGATGGCCGATTTGCTGAAGGCCCACGGCATCGTCTCACCCTTGAGCCACAGCTTTGTCTGGTCGGTGTAGTTGCGGTGGAACGCGTGGCCCGAGTTGCCGGTCAGCTGGATCCAGCGTGATTTGTCCATATCGGCGAGGTCGACAACCATTCGCATCGACGGTACAGCCGTGACGTCGTAGCCCTTGGTCGCATCCCAGCCGGTCGCATTGACGAGGCCACTGCCACCACCGACTTCGTACGGTCCGCGATTGAAAAGGGAGTTGATTAGGCCGACGCCCGAATCCCCGAGCGTGGAGTTGACCAAAGTCAGTTTGTGAAACTTTCCCCACGCCCAGTTGTGCGGATCGCGTGACTGCTTCCTCGTCAGTTCGTCCCGCGCATCGCGCATCGCCTGGGCCAGAATCTCTTCCTGCGACTCAATCCTGCTCGAAGTCGTCACGTTGTCCCACCAGTGAGTCGTCGGTTGCTCGATGATCGTCCCGAGGACGTTGAACCACCGTTCGCCGCCATTGGGCCACTCCCCCTTGGGCAACTCGTCGTGGAATGTGAGTTTGAGGATGTTGCGCCATACGGCGTTGAAATAGGCGGCCGCTCCCGATTCTGCGCTCTGTTCGTAATTCCAGCCCTTGAGCGTGTCCTGACCTTGGCGGTAGTACGCCGATTCCAACGGAACCTTCAGCAACAATGGCACCAATTGCTCGGCGTTGGCGCTGTACGTGTCGAGCTGGATGCGGGTCATGTCGGCAACGGAGAGCTTCGATTTCTTTTCGAGCAGCGTGCGGACGCGCTGCGAGCGATAACCGGCGGCGGTGTCTTTGCCCAGGTTGAGCGGATACTGATCGCCGACGACTTGCTGATTGGCCGTGACGATGAACCCCTCCTTGGGATTCAGGACAGTTGGCAAGGCATCGAAGGGGATGGTGCCCTTCCATTCATAGTCGGGGTCCCAGCCGGGTACGGGCAAGCGGCCATCGCCCTTGCCTCGGATGGGGATGAGGCCCGGCGACTGGTAACCGATGTTGCCCTCTTTGTCGGCATAGATGAGGTTTTGAGAAGGCACCGTGAACAGCTTGGCCGCCGCTCGGAAGTCTTCCCAGTTCTGCGCCGTGTCGAGGGCGAAGATCGCCTTGATCGTCGGTTCAGGTGTCAGAGCCGTCCACCGCAACGCGACGGCGTAATTGCCGGCCAGGCCACCAACCAAAGCCTTCGTTCCGACTTTGGCGAGGTCGGCGTCCAGGTCGGAGATGATCGGGCCGTGCTGAGTGGAGCGTACGGTGATCGACTCGGTCTTGCCACCTTCGACCTTGAAGGTCTCGGTACGTTTTGTCAGAGGTTTCTGCTTGCCGTCGTATTCGTAGGTTTCACCTGTGATCTTCTCCAGATAGAGGTCGGTCACGTCCGCATACATCGTCGTGACGCCCCAGGCGATCAAGTTGTTGTGGCCCACGACGACTCCGGGCAGACCCGAGAACGAGAAGCCCGCGACGTCGTAGGGACACTCGCTGGAGAGGATGCGGCAATGCAGGCCGACTTCGTACCAAATGCCCGGCATCGACGGGGCGAGGTGCGGGTCGTTGGACAGTATGGGCTTGCCGGTCGTCGAATGTTGGCCGTCGACGACCCACGAGTTGGAGCCAATGCCGTCGCCGGTGCCGAGGAGCGCCGGGAGATTGTCGGCCGCGCGGCCGGCGCTCTTGAGGGAGGCCACGGCAGAGCGTGCGAGGCCGACCCTCGGGTCGCAGCCAAGCCGGGTCAAATCAGTCCCGCATGGATTGTCCTTCTGGAACTTTCCGGAATACACATTCGAGCCGTCACTCACGATCGGCTTGTTGGCCTTGGGCTGGGCTGGATACAGCTCATCTACCTGAGCCGGCGGGAGTTTGGCCGTCGACAACGTGCGGGTGATCTCGTCGCTCATGTTGCTGCGCAGATCCCACGCCATCGCCTTGATCCAGGCCAGCGAATCGGCAGCTTGCCACAGTTCGGGCCGATAATCGGGCCCGGTCAGCGACAAGACCGCGTATTCGAGAGAAAGTTTGCTGCTCGACTTGCCCTCGATGTAAGCGTTGACGCCGCGCGAATAGGCCGTCAGCAGCCTGGTGGTTTTATTGTCGAGTTGAGCGAGTTCCTGTTCGGCCACGCGTCGCCACCCGAGCGTGCGTACGAATTTGTCAGTCTCGAGGGCGCTCTTGCCGAACAGTTCGGCGAGCCGGCCCGACGTGACATGGCGGCGGAAGTCCATCTCGAAAAAACGATCCTGGGCATGCGAAAAACCTTGGGCGAAAAACAGGTCTTCGGGATCATCGGCATAGATCTGCGGTATGCCCATGTCGTCGCGCAAGATGTCGACCTTGCCGTGAATGCCGTTGAGGGAAGCCTCTCCCGACGTGTCTGGGAAGGACTTGCGCGTCGTCACCACCGCAAAAATTACACCCGTGATCAGGATCACGGACAGGAAAACAGCGAGGACGGTGAGGAAACGACGCATTGCGCCATTCTGCACCCTCAACTGGTCAGGCCCGACGTTTGGAGTCCCTGATCTCGCCCACGAGTTCCTCCAACACGTCCTCAAGCATGATCACACCGGCGACTGACCCGTTTGCGTCGGCGACCCGCGCCATGTGCGAACCGCGTGACTGCATCGTTCGCAACGCCTCGTAGAGACCCGATTCGATGCTGACGGTCGCCAGCGGCCGCAGCCATTTGTCGGCGATTGTGTCGGTGCGCGCATTGTCATCGGTCTCCAGGACGTCCTTGATATGGAGATAACCGGTGATGTCACCGGCCTCGTCGGCCACCGGGAACCGCGAAAAGCCGGTGGTAGCGCAGGCCTTCTCGACGTCGACCGGGGTTGCGCTCGGAGGGATCGTCACAAGACTCGCGCGAGGCAACAACACCTGGGCGACGGTGCCGGCATAGAAGTCGAGAGCACCCGAGACGAGTCCGTATTCATCGTCGTCGAGCAGTCCTTCGCGGCGCGATTCCTCGACCAGGCCGGCGACCTCGTCATGACTGAATGTCGAGGCGACTTCGTCCTTGGGCTCGATGCGCAGCAGCCGCACCGTCAGGTTGGCGATGCTGTTGAGGACGACGACAAAGGGCTTGAGTACGGCGACGACCCCCAGCATGAACGGGCCGAGAATGAGCGCGGCGCGATCGGGACCGACCAGCGCAAGGTTCTTGGGCACCATTTCGCCGAGCACGACGTGCGCGAAAACCACTATCGTCATGGCGATGACGAACGAGACCGGATGCACGAAGGCTTCGGGCATCGAAACCCAGGAGAAGACCGGCTCGAACAAATGCGCGATCGCGGGTTCGCCAACCGCACCGAGTGCCAGTGAACAAATGGTGATGCCGAGTTGAGCCGCCGCCATGACCTGACTGATGTTTTCCATCGCCTTGAGCGCCAGTTTGGCGGTGTGCGAACCAGCCGCGACGCGCGGTTCCATCTGCGTACGACGGGCAGAGATGAGGGCGAACTCGGCAGCCACGAACAGCGCGTTGAGCGCCAACAAGACAACGGTCAGGAGGATGCCGTACAAGGGATTCACGAGTCGTCACCGCCCTCTCCCGGTGGCTGGGAGTCCGGCGCCGCGTCGTCGGTTGTGAGGGACACCCGATCGATGCGGTGGCCGTCCATCCGTTCGACGATGAGGCGGACCTTTTCGGGTTCGATATCGTCCTCCACCATGTCCGGCGTGGGGTCGAGAGTAAGACTGACTTCGTCGCCGCGGTTGGCCAGCCGGCCGAGGTATTGGTTGATGAGGCCGGCGATCGTCTCGTAGTCGTCATCCTCGGGCAGGGCGACGCCGGTTTGCTCTTCAACCTCATCGGGCCGCAGCAACCCGGACAGCGACCACGTGCCGTCGCGGCGATGACGGCTGCGCGCCGACAATCGGTCGTGCTCATCGGCGATGTCTCCGACGATTTCCTCGACGAGATCTTCCAGCGTGACAACGCCGTCGGTGCCGCCGTATTCATCGACAACGACGGCCATCTGCATTCCTTGTTCGCGCAGCAACGACAGCAGCGGATCGAGTTCGATGCTGTCGGGAACCGTCGTCGCGGGATCGGCAATGTCGGAGACACGCACGCTGCGGCGGCGATCGGGCGGCACGCTGACGGCTTGCTTGACGTGGACGACGCCCAGGACGTCGTCAGGACTTTTGCCGATGACCGGGAACCGGGAGTGGCCGGTCTTCATGGCCGCTTCGATCACGTCGAAGGCGGTGTCACGTCCCTCGAGGAACGTCACGCGTACGCGCGGCGTACGGACGTCGGCGGCGGTCCGGTCGCCGAAGGCGATGCTGCGGGCAACGAGGTCGGCGGTGTTCCCCTCGAGCGCACCCTGCTGGGCCGAGCGCAGGACAAGCGAGCGGAGTTCGACCGGAGAGCGCGCCGAACGCAATTCTTCCTGAGGTTCGACTCCCAGGGATCGGAGGATGCCGTTGGCGAGGCCGTTGAGCAACATAATCGGCCAAGCCATGGCCTTGGTGAAGATCCGTTGAGGCAACTGCGTGATCCCGGCGGTCTGCACCGGCAGAGCGAGGGCGATGTTCTTGGGTATGAGTTCGCCGACAAGCATCGTCACAAAGGTGCTCAGCACGAGCGCGATGGCATAAGAGGTCACACGGGCCGAGTCACCCTCAAGCCCTGCGCCTTCCAAGGGTTCCGCCAACAAGGCGCCGAGGGCCGGCTCGGCGAGATAACCGATAGCCAGGTTGGTGGCCGTGATTCCGAGTTGGGCACCGCTGAGCTGGGTCGAAAGCGAACGAAGTGCCTTGAGCGTGCCGACGGATCGGGACCCACCCTGGGCGGCAGCACGTTCAACGCTGGCTCGGTCGACTGTGACAAAAGAGAACTCGGCCGCGACGAAGATGCCACAAGCCAACATCAGGAGGAGTGAGAGGCCGAGGAGCAGCCATTCGGTCATCGCGAAACTCTCGGAGGGACACGGTCAGTCTGAGGGACGGGATCAGTCACGATGGGCCAACTGTACCCTTGAGGGGCAACGCAAAACGAGCAGGAGTTAAGTAGTGCCCACGTATCAATATCAGTGCACCGAATGCGGTGAAGCACTGGAAGTCCAGCAGACTTTCACCGAAGACGCCTTGACGGTGTGCCCCAACTGCAACGGCATACTCAGGAAAGTTTTCAGCGCCGTCGGCGTGGTCTTCAAGGGTTCTGGCTTTTATCGCAACGACAGCCGATCGACAACGACGTCCAGCACCCCGGCCGCAACACCCGCGTCGGACTCGAAGCCGGCGGACTCGAAGTCTGCGGAGAAGAAGAAGAGCGAAGCCAAAACGAAGTCAGGCGCCGACTCCGCCGCCTGAGCACTCCTTCTGAACCTGTGGACAGACACGGGCGGCGATGCCGGATCCGGCATAAAGTCCCCACCATGCCAGTCCCCAATGAGAAGGCCATCGGGCGCTTCATTCTCTACCATCGACGAGTCATCGCCGCGTGCTTCGCGGGACTTGCCGTCTTGTTCGCGCTGAGCGCGCTGGAACCCTCAACAGCCGGCACTCCGGTCGTTGTCGCCCGCCATGATCTTGTCAGCGGTGCATCACTGCGCGCCGGCGATCTGCATACCGTGACCCTGCCATCGGGCAGCCAGGCTTCCCATTCCTGGTCCTCGCCGGACGAACTCGTCGGACGACGGATCGCGGCTCCGGTACGCAAAGGCGAAGCCCTCACCGACTACCGGTTGCTCGAACCCGGTTTGCTCGACGGTTACGACAAGGGGCTTGTCCTTGCAACCATCAATATTTCCGAGCCCACTCAACTCGCCTCCTTTCGCGTCGGTGACCACGTCAACGTCGTCGGTTCCGATCCGCAGGGCGAAGCCGGATCGACGATCATCGCCCGGCGGGCCGTGATCGTCGCACTCCCTCGGCTGACCGATCGCGACGAGTCAGTTGCCCTCGCGCTTGCCGTGCCCGAAGAAGTGGGTCTGCAACTCGCAACAGCCGGTCTACGTGCACGAATGAGCGTTTTGTCAGTCCCTTGACCGGTCCTCCGATCGCGGTAATGTGTTGCCCTCCACATCAACTTGCAAGGGGAACGATGATCAGAGGTTTCAAGGATTTCCTGATGCGCGGCAACGTCGTCGACCTCGCGGTCGGCATCGCCATCGGTGTTGCATTCACTACGCTCGTGGCCGCTTTCGGCAAAAACTTCATCAACCCGCTCGTCGCCTCCATCGCGGGCAGCGATGCCGAAAAGGGATTGGGCTTCAATGTTCTATCGAAAAACGACACGACCTTCATCAACGTCGGCGCGATCATCAATGCGCTGATCGTCTTCGTCGCCACGATGGCCGTAATCTACTTTGCCGTCGTCCTCCCGTTGCAGAAGCTTCAGTCACTGCGCAAGCCAGGTCCTGTTGACGAGCCCGAGGGTGTGCCTGAGGACATCGCGTTGCTCCGCGAAATCCGGGACGCGCTCAACTCCCGCTAGCCGTAGGCGGTGACATACGCACCACCGACCGCGCTTGGGTGGTGCCAAACCCACCGGCGATCAGAGACCGTGGTGCCAAACCCACCGGCCCAACGGTCTAGCCGTGATGAGGCGGTACGTCGCGCAGGAATTCTTCCTCGCGGGTCGTGCCGCTTTTTTCGTTCCAGCCTTCTGCCGTCTCGTCCCGGGTCATGGTGGGCAGTATGTCGCCGAGTAGTTCTGCCGCTCTCTTGCGACGGGCCCTCTCTTTGGCGTCGGGTTCGGTCTTCGCCCCGGTGTCCTCGGGCTCCTCGCCGGCCACACTCACGAACTGTGCCGACTCTCAAGTGCATCGAACCAATCGGGGGTGAGTTTGGGGTATTGCGGATACCAACCGGTACGTTCGCTGAACCGTTGGGAACTCACGCGCTGAGACCGGGTGATGAGTTCGACTTTCTGGCCGGCAAGTTTCATGACGGCGCGGCCATAGAACTTCCCCTCTTTGCGACCGCCAGCCTGCGCATAGACGTCCACGAGGTCTTTGCGTTGGATCGGTTCGGCACCCGCATTGTAGATGCCGCTGGGAGCGGTCAGTGCTGCGGCGACCGCTGTGCCCACGTCGTGGGGATGGATGACGTGGCACCAGCCGTCGCGCGAGCCCATGCCTGTTGCCTTGCCGGCCCTGGCCCGATTGAGCAGCCAGGCGGAATTGCCGTCCGGGCCGGTGATCAAACCGAAACGGAGCGACACTCCGGCACCTTCGTTGCGGGCGAAGTTTTCAAGCTGGGATTCAGCGACGACAACCGGTTCGGCATAACGAGTGACGTCGATCGGGCTGTTTTCATCGATCCAGTCGTCGCCGTGGTCGCCATAGATAAAACTCAAGCTTTGTTGGACGACTCTGCCGATCCCGGCTTCGCGGGCGGCGTCGATGACGACGCGTGAGCCCTCGCTACGGATGCGGTCGTTGGCCTTCCAGGCACCGGGCAACAGTGCGGCGTTGCCAATCGGGACGCGGGTGGCCAGATTGCACACGGCGTCGCAGCCGTGCATACCGTCCAGAAGACTTTCACGATCGAAGATATCGCCGCGATGGGGCTGTGCGCCCGCGTTTGCCACCTCGGTTGCCTTGCCGGCCGATCTGGCCAATCCGACAACCCTGTGGCCAGCCTCGTGCAATGCGTTGATGGCCGATAAGCCCATGACGCCCGTTGCACCGGTGAGGAAAACCTTCACTCCGCCACTCCCTTATGGAGGTTCCCCCGCACCCGAAGTGCTGCAGGGGAATTTGTCGTTTTGCGTTTGTATCTGTTTCGAATGATTACGAAAGGATAACAATTGCGCAAAGGTGAGCGAATTTAGGCCGTGATCATGGGGACGATGTCGGCGATCGAATTGACAACCTTGGTCGCCTGATAGGGGAAGCGTCCCACTTCGTGCGCCGCGGTCGAACCGGTCAAAACGAGAATCGTACGCAGACCGGCTTCGAGGCCGGACAGAATGTCTGTATCCATCCTGTCGCCGATCATGACCGTCGTTTCTGAGTGCGCCTCGATTTGGTTGAGGGCGCTGCGCATCATCAACGGATTGGGCTTGCCAACGAAGTAAGGATCGACTCCGGTGGCCTTGGTGATCAGCGCAGCGACCGACCCCGTGGCGGGCAGAGAGCCGCCCGGTGAGGGACCCGTGGCATCGGGATTCGTCGCGATGAAGCGCGCACCGGACTCGATCAATTGGATGGCACGGGTGATCGCCTCGAAGGAATAGGTGCGGGTCTCGCCAAGCACGACGTAATCGGGATCCTGTGTCGTCATGATGTAGCCGACGTTGTGAAGCGCGGTTGTCATGCCGGCCTCGCCGATGACGTAGGCCGAACCTTCGGGACGTTGCTCGCTGAGGAACTTCGCCGTTGCCAACGCCGAAGTCCAGATGGCCGCCTCAGGCACGTTGATGCCGGCGACACGCAGCCGGGCACGCAGGTCGCGAGGGGTGAAGACCGAATTGTTGGTCAGCACCAGGAATTTCTTGCCGGATTCGGTGAGCGCAGAAATGAATGCGGCGGCACCGGGGATGGCTTTTTCCTCATACACGAGGACGCCATCCATGTCGGTCAACCAGGTCTCGATCGGCTTGGGGTCTCCCATATTCTTATTGTCCCCCGCCGGGCCGTCATTCAGGAAGCCCGGCGACCCGATAACCTTGCTTTTTACCTGAGCCCCCGTAGCTCAGGGGATAGAGCATTGGTTTCCTAAACCATGTGTCGCATGTTCGAATCATGCCGGGGGCACTCAAGATCGCGAGCCTGTCTCGTAACTCCCCCGGCGCTCATGATTCGGGGAGGAGCGCGCCCAGCGCGCGACGGAGTCATGCCGGGGGCACGGTGATTCTTAGCCGTTCGATTGGAGTTCGAATGGCAAATGGGCGGCAACGCGTGCGTCGGGAGGCACGAAACGGTGCAACTCGCTCAGCAGATCCGACGCCTGCAATCGATTTACACCGCCGTCTGCTGCGAAGTCGGAACCTCAGAGTGCGGTTTCGATCGCGCGATGGAATGTCGGGTAGGCCCAGAGCGAATTGCGCAGGGTTGCCAGCGGGACTGCGGCCCTCACCGCCACGGCAAGAGCCGAGAGGGTTTCACCGCCCATCGGCCCAGCGCTCGTGGCGCCGACCAGGACATCGCGATCGGCGTCGATGACGAGTTTGATAAGTCCGTCATTGCCCGCTTTGTGTATCCAACCGCGGCTGCTTTCGGGAATATCCGCGTGACCAATCTTGACGTTGATGCCGGCGTCGCGCGCCTGCTTTTCGGTCATCCCGACGGCGCCTACTTCGGGATCGGTGAATGTCACGCGAGGCAAACCGAAGTCGTAGTCGCCGAGTTCCTCGCCCAGGATCGCATTGGCCGCACGCGCTGACTGATACATCGAGACGTGGGTGAATGCTCCGCGGCCGACGATGTCGCCGATCGCCCACAAGCCGTCCTTGACCCTCATGGAGTCATCCACGTCGAGGAATCGGGCAGACGGGTCAAGGCCAACGGTGTCGAGACCGATGTCGTCGAGTCGCGACTCTCTGCCGGCGGCGACAAGCAGTTGACTCGCCTCGTAGATTGAGTCGCCACACGTGAGGGCGAAGCGGGAATCGTGGTGTTCGACGTGGTCGATGGTCACACCAGTATGAATGTCGAGACCTTCGGCGATCAGGACGCCCTCGAGCATGGCGCTGGCCTCGGGTTCCTCCGGACCGAGGATGCGCGGGCCGGCTTCGATCAGAGTGATGACAGTGCCGAAACGCGAAAACGCCTGTGCGAGCTCGAGACCGATGGCTCCACCGCCGATCACGATCATTGAGGCCGGCGCGGTCTCGGTCTTGAGCGCTTCGCGATTTGTCCAATAGGGCGTGTCTGCCAGGCCGTCGATCGGCGGCACTGTAGACCGGGTCCCGGTGTTGAGCACGACGCCCTTTGAGGCGACATAAACGACCCCATTCACGTCAACCTTGCGATCTCCGACGAGCCGGCCGTGTCCGCGGACGAACGTCACGCCAGCGTCGGTCAGTCTCTTGACGGCAACGGTGTCGTCCCAGTTGTCGGTGGCTTCTTCGCGGATGCGCTTCGCCACGAGCGAGAAGTCGGCCCGGACGCTTACGCTGCCCGCCATACCTTCGACGCGTCGGGACTCGGCGAGCAAATTAGCGGCGCGAATGAGCATTTTCGACGGTATGCAGCCCCAATAGGGGCACTCACCGCCGACGAGTTCTGCCTCGACGCACACAACATCAAGTCCTTCGGTGGACAACTTGGCGGCGAGCGCCTCGCCGCCGGGGCCGGCTCCAATAACGACAACGTCACAGGTTTTTTCACTCATAACTTCATCCTGCGCCATCGGGGCGAACTACGCCACCGATGCCGCAAGCAATCAGGCCGTCAGTTTGTCCATGCTGTGGAGGCACGAAGAGTGAGTTTGTTGTTGGCCACACTGCGCAGTGGCCAGGTGCCCTTGCCGGCTCTGGCGGACCAACTCTTCTTCGTCCTTTTGACGCTGGCTGTGGTTTTCCAGCTGCCGCCGGAACGCTTTTGCAACAGAAGTTGCTGACCGTAAATCGAGTAGTTGGTGACATAGACGCGCGTGCTCGTCTGCCGGTAGGCCCAGCGCGGACGCACCAGCTTGAAGGTGCGGAACGTCGAACTTTTGGCGACCCTCGCTCCGCCGGAATATGTCGCCCTGAAGGTGGCGATGTGCGGCAAGCGACCCTGACCGAGAATGCGCCCGTTGAGTCTGTGGTCAACGCGTATGCATGGTTCTTGCCAGAAAAAAAGCTGCGTACCGCCACACGGGAATTCGCGGCTGGCGCGCCGTCAGCCAACGTCAGGCGACCGGTCACGGCAACCGGATCGCTGGCAATCGTCGCGTGCGTCGGCGCTCTCAAGGAAATGCGTGAATCGATGCGGGCCAGCAAGTTCGCAGTAGTAGGCCGTCCTTCCACAATCCAGTTTGGGGTTGGAGTTGCGAATCATCGTCGACCAAATCCCTCCGCCGGGCGCGGTGACGTCGACCCAACTGCCGCAATCGGAGAAACGCGATTTGGCGTTGCCGGAGTCGATGGAGCCCACTCCGATTACGCCCGGATAGGCAGCCGGATAGCTGGGAGGCGAACCGAACAATTCGCAACCGTCGTTGCCGGCAGCCGCGACGACCACGACATTGCGCGAAATGGCGTAAGCCACCGCCGAGCGGGTTGCACTGTCGCTGAGTCGTGCCGCCAGCGACATGTTGATGACCTGCGCGCCATGATTGGTCGCCCAGACAATGCCCTGAGCCACGCCTGCCGTGTCCCCTCCGCCCTGAGCATCGAGAACGCGGACCGGCAAGATGCGCGTGCCGCGGGTCAGCCCCGCGACGCCGCGACCGTTGTTGGCTATGGCCGCGATGATGCCGGCGACATGCGTACCGTGGCCGTTCTCGTCGGCTGCCGAGGTGCCCTTGGCGAGGGCGTCATAGCCTTTTAGGACCTTTCCGGCCAGATCCGGATGATTGCTTTGAACACCGGTATCGACCACCGCAACGGTCACCCCGGTGCCGACCGAGAACTTCCACGCTGGCTCGGCCCTCAAAGTCGTCAACGCCCATTGCCTGGAACGGTAAGTGTCATTGGTGACCGCCATGTGGACCGGTTGAGCCATGTCGATGCCGATCGTCGAGTCTTTGCCCTGCGCGGAGGCGATGAGGCGCTTGGCATCAGCCGCCGAAGACTCCATGGAACTGTCGATGACCGGCCCGTTGGCGGTGCGACGGGTGATGACGACTTTGAGCGGTTTCCCTTTGGGCGCTTTTGCCACGATGGCGGCGGGACTGAGATTCAGGCTCGATGCCTGTTGTGCCCATGCCGGGACCGGAGGTTCAGCCTGGGCAGCCGGCGCCGACATGACCGTCGTTGCGAGTGCAAGGCTGACGAGGAAAATTATTCGTTTCACTTTTGTTCCTGTCGCAAAGGGCATGGCGTCAGAGATAGCTGTCGCCCCCCGCGAGAAGTTACGCAATCCCTGACCGCGGGCCGTGCGTGTTCAGGTAGAGGACCGGACCGGGCAGGTTCGAGTCCAGTTCACGGATCGCTGCAAGAGCTTTCGCGGTGTAAACCGGTTCCAGCGTCAGCCCTTCGGCTTCGGCGGCGAGCTTGACCTTGTTGCCGCCCCTCCCGCAACTTGGGGCGGGTGAGGTTGGCGGCGCTCAGCGCCAGCGTTTGGCGCTGTAGGCGAGGAGACTCCAGCCGGCGAGGGCGGACACGACCAGGCCGAAGCCGACGGCCCAACCGGCGAAGGGCAACTTCGGCCCAAAGCCGTAGCCCACGAAATCGAATTCGGGAATCGTCGGGCTGATCCACCACACGATGCCGAAGAGGAACAGCCACAAGCCGCCCAGGGCGCTCATCGTGATACGGAGCCGAGACTCGACACCGATTTTGGCGGCGCTGATGGCCCTTGTCCGCAGCGGGTCGAGTAACTTTTGCGCCCAGACGTAATGCCGTGCCAGCAACGCAACGCCGGCGACGAGAACGATAACCCCCGGACCCGGCAACGGCATCAACGGGATGCCCAGGACGACCAATGCCCAGCCGAGGACGAAAGAACCCGTGTTGCTGATCCAGTCGCGCAATCGAGTGTCCTCATCCATGGTGAATATCATGCCAGCAGCGGTAAAGATGGAATGGCGAAAGTCCCGGGAAGGCGATTAACTAGACCCGTGAACAAAGCGAATCAACTTCTCAAACTTGTCGAAGAGACGCTCAACGTGAAGCTGCCCATCCGGCTCCGTGCCTGGGACGGCTCCGAAGCGGGCGTCGACGGGGCACCCGTCGTCGTCATCAACAACAAGCGCGCCTTGCGCCACATCATCTGGAAACCTGGCGAACTCGGCATGGCCCGCGCCTACGTCCAGGGGGACCTCGACATAGAAGGCGACCTCGCCGACGGCCTCCGCGTCATGTGGGCGTCGGTCCGCAATGCGCGCGAGGTCGATCCCGACGCTGCCGGGCCCCGGCTCGGCTACAGGCAAATCGCCAAGGGTGCCCTCCTCGCCGTACGGATGGGTGCCATCGGCAGACGTCCACCGGCTCCAGCAGCCGAGTCGCAACTGTCCGGCGAGCTGCATACGCGCGAACGCGACCGGGCCGCGATTTCGCACCATTACGACTTGTCGAACGACTTCTATGAGCTCATTCTTGATCCGCAAATGGCCTATTCGAGCGGATTCCACCACCGCGAGGGCATGACTCTGGAAGAGGCGCAGACCGCCAAACTCGAGCTCATTTGCCGCAAACTCGGCCTGAAGCCCGGTATGCGGATGCTCGACATCGGTTCGGGCTGGGGTTCACTGACTCTTCATGCCGCCGAGCACTATGGCGTCCACGTCACCGGCGTGACATTGTCGTCCGAACAACGTGATTTCGTGATGAAGCGTGCCTCCGAGCGCGGTTTCGGCGATCGGGTCGACGTGAGTCTGCGGCATTTCCGCGATCTCGGGGAGGCCGGAGTTCACGAAGGACAGATCGATGCCGTCGCCTCGATCGAAATGGGCGAACACGTCGGCGACAAGGAATACGTCGTCTTCTGCGATGCGATCTACCGCTACCTCCGTCCCGGTGGTCGCGCGCTGATCCAGCAGATGTCGCGCAGCAACGACGCCAAGGGTGACCAACCCGGTGGGGGCCCTTTCATCGAGACCTACATCGCCCCTGACATGCACATGAAGCCGCTGGCCAAGACTCTCGGGCTCATCGCCGATGCCGGCCTTGAGATCCGCGATGTCCAGGCGATGCGCGAGCATTACCCGCAGACTGTTGCCGGTTGGGCCCAGAACCTCGAGGAGAACTGGCAGACCGCTGTTGCCCTCGTCGGCGAAGAGAATGCGCGGGTCTGGAGGCTCTATCTCGCCGGCGGTGCGCTCGCCTTCGAGGAGAACCGGATGGGCGTCGACCAGATCCTCGCGGTCAAGCCGTCAAGGACCGGTGTCAGCGACATGCCGGCAACCCCACTGGACTGGCTCGCCTCATGAGCAACGACCTGGGCGCGACCGTCCTGACGTTGGTCATCGGTTTCGTCGCCATGACCACCTTTATGGTGTTGTGCCTGCGTATCGCGGTCTCGCAGGAAAAACTCACAATCGTCGACACGGCCTGGGGTCTCGGCTTCGTCGTCATCGCGCTGGCTTCGACGATCGTCGCCTTTGCCGGCGACGGCGACCCGGCATTGCGCTGGATTCTGTTGGTCATGGTGGCTCTCTGGGGCGGCCGGCTCGCCTGGCACCTGCATACGCGCAACAATTCGCTCCCCGAAGACCCGCGCTATGCCGACCTCACGGCGCGCTCCACCGGCTCATTCGCCCAGATCGCGTTCCGGCGGGTGTTTCTTCCCCAAGGCATCTCGATGTGGATCGTCGCCACCCCGGTGATGGTGGGCGTCAACAACGAAGAAATTTCCTGGTGGCTGGCAGGCCCCGGCATCGCAGTTTGGGCGATCGGCCTGTTCTTCGAGGCCACCGGCGATCGCCAGTTGGCAGCATTCAAGAGGGACCCGTCCAACAAGGGCAAGTTGATGGACCAGGGTTTGTGGCGCTACACCCGGCATCCCAACTATTTCGGTGATGCCTGCATCTGGTGGGGGATCTGGCTCGTCGCCGCTTCGTCGTGGGCCGGACTCGCCACGATTTTCGGACCGATCGCGATGACATTCTTCCTGGCACGGGTCACCGGCGCCACCCTCAACGAGAAGGGCATGAAGAAATCGAAGCCCGGCTACGACGAATACGTGCGCAAGACGAGCGGATTCGTCCCACTCCCGCCCCGCAAGTAGCGCCTAACGTCATAGTGCTCGCAAGGTCATAATGAACGAGGTCTATGAGCCTCGTTCGCTATGACGTTAGTGGTCAATTGGAGACGAAAATGTGGATGGCTGCGTCCGCGTCGATCTCCGCGGTCTCACCCTGACGTGCGACGACAACTCCGTCGTGGCCGATAGTGGCCAACACATCGTTGCCAGGCAACACGCCGACCCGGCGTAACACGGACATGACTTCGGTATCGGTCTGCAGCGGCTCGCTGATTCGTCGCACCACGACCCGAATGGGTTCGGTGGCCCCGCGCACGGCCCGCGTCAAGGGCTGCACGCCTTCGAGGAATTCCTGATCCGTCTCGGTCTCGCCGAGTTCGGCGAGTCCGGGGATCGGATTGCCGTAGGGCGACTCGGTCGGATGATTGAGAAGTTCGAGGATACGACGTTCGACCTGCTCGGACATGACGTGTTCCCAGCGGCAGGCCTCTTCGTGAACGAACTCGATCTCGAGGCCGATGACGTCGGTGAGGAGCCGTTCGGCGAGTCGATGTTTGCGCATCACCCGGGTCGCGAGTTGGCGGCCCTTCGGCGACAGTTCAAGATGGCGATCGCCTTCGACCGCCAGCAGACCGTCACGCTCCATCCGGGCCACCGTCTGGCTCACGGTCGGTCCACTTTGGTGGAGTCGCTCGGCGATGCGCGCACGCAGCGGGACGATGCCCTCCTCCTCGAGTTCATAGACCGTACGGAGGTACATCTCAGTGGTATCGATCAGGTCGCTCACGGTGCCTATTCTGTCGCATTGTGGACAAGAATTCCTACCCGACTTCACAATGGCTTCATGGCTTCCCCGATTCTATGGTTCCGGCACGATCTGCGCCTTGCGGACAATCCAGCTCTTTGTGCTGCGGCGAAGTAGGGTTGCGGCACTGTCGTCCCGCTGTATGTAGTCGATCCCGCCGAATGGGATGCCGTCGGTGTGCCGCAGCAGGCCCAGCTGAGCCGCAGTCTGTAAAAGCTGAGTGACGGGATCGGCGGCTTGGTCGTCCTGCGCGGCGATCCCCGGGACGTGGTGCCACGGTTGGCTGCCCAAAGGGGCGGCGCGACCGTGCACGCGGCTGCGGACCTTACCCCCGCCGGCCGCGAACGCGATGACGCTGTCGCCGCCTTGACGCCCCTGACTCTCACCGGCTCGGGTTATGCCGTCACGCCAGGTCGCATCGTCAAGGACGACGGCACCCCATATCGGGTCTTCACGCCGTTCTACAAGGCGTGGCTCGAGCACGGCTGGCGAGGACCAGCAGATTCCGTCGACGTCGACTGGCTGTTGCCGAACGATGGCGAATCCTTGCCGGACGTCATTCCGCCGAACACAATGACGCTCCCCGGCGCCGGTGAGGGGGCCGCCCGCTCGCAGTGGCTGGACTATCGCGAGGACGACTTGTCGGACTATGCCGCCGTCCGTGATGTGCCGGGGCTCGACCGCACTTCCCGCATGTCGGTTCGGCTTGCCATCGGGGAGATCCATCCGCGCACCTTGCTGGCCGGACTCGGACCCGACGACGATGCCTATCGCCGCGAACTCGCCTTCCGCGAGTTCTATGCCGACGTCCTCTTCCACCATCCCGGATCGGCGACCGGCTACTACAACAAGTCATTCGAAGCCATGCGTTATGACGAACCCGATGCCGACTTCGGGGCCTGGAAACGCGGTGAAACCGGATTCCCCATCGTCGATGCCGGTATGCACCAGCTTCTCGTCGAAGGATGGATGCACAATCGGGTACGGATGATCGTCGCAAGTTTCGTCGTCAAAGACCTTTACCTCGAATGGCAACACGGTGCCCGCCATTTCCTCGCCCATCTCGTCGACGCCGACCTGGCCTCCAATCAACACGGCTGGCAATGGGTAGCCGGTTGCGGAACCGATGCCGCGCCCTATTTTCGTATCTTCAACCCGATTACCCAGGGCAAGAAGTTCGACCCGAACGGCGACTACATACGCCGGTATGTCCCTGAACTGGCCGGTCTTGGCGCGAAGGAAATCCACGAACCGTGGCTCTTCCCCCAGCCCCCCGTGGGTTGTCCGCCGCCCTTGGTCGATCACGCCGAGGAACGCCGGGAATCACTGGCCCGTTACCAGGAAATCCGCACCGGGATACGGTGACCCGATGGAGCAGACAATCATTGCGGCGCAGTTCAACGGACCCGATAGCTCGGGAAATGGCGGCTATGTCTGCGGCCTGATCGCGGCGCAACTGCCAAGCGCCGCCGGAGCCAGAACGTCATCGCTTCGCAAGCCTCCACCGCTCGATCTTGCGCTGACCTGGCACCGCGGCGACGACACGGTTTCGCTTATCGAACCGCCCGACACCGTTATCGGTTCGGCCGAGCCGGGTGCGTTCGCCGATGACGTGCTGTCCTGCCCGGCGCCAGACGTTGCCCAAAACGGTATGGCTGCCTATCCGGGTTATCACCGGCATCCGTTCGACCGCTGTTTCACGTGTGGCACTCAACGCGAAGAGGGCGACGGGTTGCGGCTTTTCACCGGCCCGATCGATGAATCGACAGTCGCCGCACCGTGGACTCCGCACCGGAGCTTCGGCGAATCCGATGGCCGACTCGCCGTGCCCATCATGTGGGCGGCGCTCGACTGCCCAGGCGGTTGGGCGGCAGACTTCAATAAGCAGCCAATAGTGCTCGGTCGGATGACCGCCGAGGTCTTTCGGCTTCCACGCGTGGGCGAACCGTGTCTGTCCGTCGGCAGTCTTCAACGGGTCGAACGGCGGAAGTTCTTCACCAACACCGCGCTTTATTCGCTCGAAGGCGAACTCCTCGGCCGCGCCGAACAGATCTGGATCGGCATCGACATCTTGGACTTTCCCTCAACCAGCACCAACTTTTGAAGCCCTTCCAAACACCCCTGGCGTTGTCAACACGGCTTCAAAAGTTGGGGTCGGGCATACTGGGAAAATGACCAGCACCGAAGGATCACCAAAGCCCAACCGTCGCAACGACATGACGACCGAACAGGTCCAGCGTTGGGTCATTTCGCTTCTTGTCTTCGCGATTTCCGCTTTCCCCATCGGCGGCCTGATCGCCGCCAGCTATGCCGAACTCCACAATGATCGCCGCGGGGCGGCCATCGGTCTCATGATCATGGCCGGGGTCATCGGCGTCCTCGCCCTCAGCGCGATACGCATCGTCCACAAGCGATCCCTCGCAACCCCCTTGCTCGTTCTCGGGGTCGTACCCGCGTCGATCGCGGCATACTTCATTTTCAGGTAGAGCATTTTTGCTCGGGCTTTCAGACTTGGAAGTCTCCGATGAGCGGCGACCAAGAGGGGCGGCGGTGACGTGCGTCCAGAGCCCTCTCGTGCGACGTCACGTCCTGTTCGGCTGCATAAAGACTGGGAATGAACGTCCGGTTGCGGCCGGCGGTGAGTTACGCACCACACCGGCCTCGCGGCGGTGACTTAGGCACCACGCAAGGGGCTTGGGTGGTGCCTAAGTCACCGCCCTTTCGGAAAATCAGGGAGCCAGTCTTTCGACATCCCAGCCAGTCGGATTGCGCTCGAACAGCAGGCGGTCGTGCATACGGTTTTGACGCCCTTGCCAGAACTCGATCGTATGGATTTCCATGCGATAACCGCCCCAGTGCTCGGGGCGCTCGACCGATCGACCGGCGAAATGGGACTCGACCCGGTCGAAATGTACTTCCAACTCGGATCGGCCGGAGACCACTTGCGACTGCGGGGACGACACCGCACCCAGTTGGGATCCCCGCGGGCGGTCGGCAAAATAATCGTCGGACTCGGCCGGGTCGACACGACTGACCGCGCCCTCGATGCGTACTTGCCGCTGAAGCGGATGCCACAGCATCACCGCGGCCGCATGAGGGTTGGCTTCGAGTTCCCGACCCTTGCGCGAGTCGTAGTTCGTGTAGAAGACCGCGCCCGCGAGATCAAAGCCCTTCAACAGGACGATCCGCACGGACGGCTTGCCGTCGGCCGAAGCTGTCGCAAGGGCCATCGCATTGGGTTCAACGATCCCGGCGGCGACCGCATCGGACAGCCATTTCGCGAACAAGACAAACGGATCGTTGCCGGCGGTGGTCTCATGAAGCCCCGACTGCGCATACTCTTCGCGCATCCGCGCCAATTCCGGGTCCACAAAGAACACCATAGCCGGGGCAGGGCAGAATGAGCCGCATGACTGAAGTTCACCATGGCCTTGAAGGCGTCGTAGCGTTCGAATCCCAGATCGCCGAGCCGGACAAAGAAGGCTCCTCCCTTCGCTACCGCGGAGTAGACATAGACGATTTGGTTGGACGCGTTCCCTTCGAAAAGGTGTGGGGTCTGCTCGTTGACGGCAAATACGAACCGGGTCTCCCCGCCGCCGAGCCGTTTCCCATCCCCGTGCATTCGGGCGACATACGCGCCGATGTGCAGAGCGCCATTGCACTGACCGCGCCGGCGTGGGGACTCCGCCAGT
This sequence comes from Aeromicrobium sp., assembly GCA_014377785.1. Lineage (GTDB taxonomy): Bacteria > Actinomycetota > Actinomycetes > Propionibacteriales > Nocardioidaceae > JACMOZ01. Next base: position 10,349 of record JACMOZ010000205.1, on the reverse strand, counting down.
TGTATGACATCGAGGATGGCGCCGAAGTCCGTGAAGACCTGGCCCGCACCGCGGTCATGATCTTGTCCTATGTCGCCCAGGCCGCCCGCGGCCTCGGAAAGCCGATGATCCCGCAGGCCGAAGTCGACAAATGCGACACGATCATCGAGCGCATGATCATGCGTTGGCGTGGCGAAGTGAATCCCGACCACGCCAAAGCCATCGACGCTTATCTCGTCTCGGCCGCCGAACACGGTATGAATGCCTCCACCTTCACCGCCCGCGTCATAGCCTCCACCGGCGCAGACGTTGCGGCCGCCCTTTCCGGAGCCGTCGGCGCCATGTCCGGGCCACTTCACGGTGGTGCTCCCTCGAGGGTGCTCGGCATGATCGAAGAAGTCGAAAAGACCGGTGACGCGACCGCCTACGTCAAAAAGCTCCTCGACAGCGGCGAACGCCTGATGGGATTCGGTCACCGCGTCTATCGCGCTGAGGACCCGCGTGCGCGTACTCTGCGTCGCACGGCCAAGGAGCTCAAGGCCCCGCGTGCCGAAGTAGCCGAAGCGCTCGAGCAGGCCGCCCTCAAAGAACTGCGCGAACGCCGTCCCGACCGCGTGCTCGAGACCAACGTCGAATTCTGGGCGGCCATCGTCCTCGACTACGCCGAGATCCCGCCGAACATGTTTACCGCGATGTTCACGTCCGCCCGCACCGCCGGCTGGAGCGCGCACATCCTCGAGCAGCACCAGACCGGTCGCCTGATCCGCCCATCGGCGATCTACGTGGGCCCCGCCGCCCGCAAGGCCGACGAAGTCGAGGGCTGGAACGCCGCCTGGGCCTAATAGCCCAACCTTCACAGCGTTCCCCCAGTCATCACAGGCAGGGGGAACGTTGTTGCGTGTACGTAGCGTGGAGTCATGACTATTCCGAACATCGAACTCAACAACGGCGTATCCATCCCGCAGCTCGGCTTCGGCGTGTTCCAAGTGCCGCCCGAAGAGACCAAGGCTGCCGTCAAGACCGCGTTGGAAGCCGGCTACCGCCATGTCGACACGGCCAGGATCTATGGCAACGAAGAAGCTGTCGGCGAGGCCATAGCCGAATCCGGTATCGCCCGCGAAGAGCTGTTCATCACGACGAAGTTGTGGAATGACGATCAGGGCTACGACTCGACCCTTGCCGCCTTCGAAGCCAGCATCAATAAACTGGGCCTGGACTACCTCGACCTTTATCTGATCCACTGGCCAACGCCGGCCAAGGACACCTACGTCGACACATGGAAGGCTTTCGAGTCGTTGTATGCCGACAAACGTGTCCGTGCGATCGGTGTCTCCAATTTCCGTATCGAAGATCTGCAGCGACTCTTCGACCTTGGTCTGAGCGTGCCGACGATCAACCAGATCGAACTCCACCCGCAACTTGTCCAGCGCGAATTGCGTGAGTTCCACGCCAAACACGAAATCGCGACTGAGGCGTGGAGCCCGCTCGCTCAGGGCAAAGTCTTCAGCGAAGACACCATCATCGCCATCGCGAAAAACCACGGCACGTCTCCGGCTCAGGTCGTCATTGCCTGGCACCTCGCTCTCGGCAATGTCGTGATCCCCAAATCGGTGACGCCTTCGCGCATCGCCGACAACCTCAATGTCTTCGACTTCTCCCTCAGCGATGAGGAAGTCGCGGCCATCACCGGGTTGGACCGCGGGAGCCGCGTCGGCCCCGACCCGAGCGACCTCAACTAGCTGCCCCGCTGGGAGTGACGTTTGGCGGCAAAGAGCCGGCGTGTCTCCAACCAAACGTCACTCTCAGCGGTTCGGTCAGCCGGCGAAGCAGTTAGGGCTGATGCTGGTCTTGCCCTCGAGGGCTTGGCGCGCCGCGGAGTAGACCGTGCCGTCAAGGATCAGGCCGACGTGGCCGACAACCCGTGCCCAGCACTTCGACTGGATCAGCACGTTGACGGCGCCGACATTGAGCTTGGCATTGTCGACTGGCCGTACGAGCTCGTCCTGAAGTGTCCGTACGGTTGTGTAGCGAACCGAGCCGATCGTGTCGTCGCCGGCGTTGAGGCTGTTGTTGAAGGACGAGCCGACGCTCATCTGCTCACAGGCCACAACGCCCGCGCACTGCGCGAAGAAGTCGATAAGGTTGGCGATCGACGTGCCCTGGTTGGGCGCTCCGAGGGTCACGAGGCTGTCGACCCTCGACGCCCCGCCGAAGTTCTTGACATAGGCACGCGCGACGATGCCGCCCTGACTGTGACCCACCAGATCGACCTTGGCAGCGTCCTTGCGGCTTCGCACTCCGTCGACGAAAGTGGCCAGAGCCTGCGAGGTCAGGTTGATGTCCTGAGTCCCGAGCGTCGGAAGTTCGAAGATAGTGACGTCGTAGCCGTCATTGCGCATCCTGGTGGCGAGAGGCTCCATCGCGAAGCCTGCCGAGAAGGTGCCGGCGACGAGGACGACCGGATCGCGCGTGGCGGCGCTGGCCCCGGAAGCCGGGATGACCAGCCCTGCTGCGAGAGCGCAGCTCGTGGCGATGACGGACAGGATTCGGCGAGTGGAATGACGCATGATGATGGTGACCCCCGTTTTAGTGTGATGCAACTAACACTGATCAAACCACCGAGAGGGGTCATCCGGGCGCACGAGAAAGGGGGCGGGCATCCCCCGAGGACGTCCGCACCCTTTGCTGTCAACGCGTCAACTATGCATCCCTCATAGCGAGGGGACTAGTTAGAACGAATTAGTGCCACATAGTTCTTTGTGACCATAAACACATTATCATTCGTCGATCCGCCTCTTCGTTGATTGAGCGGATGCTCCTAACCGGCGCTGCCGGTGCCGGTGTCTTTGTCGTAGGCGGCGAGGATCTTGTCGGCAGCTGTCGCGGCCGGCATTTCACCGGCCAGGACGGCCTCACGCACCTCTGCCCGGATCGCCGTGACTGCCTCGTTGTGGCGCAAGCGCTGATCGAGTTCGTCACGGACGAGGGCCCAGGTGAAGTCGAGTTGCTGCTCGGCCCGCTTTTGGGCAAGGCCTTCGTTGCCGAGGAATTCGCGGTGCCGGGCGACCTCGTTCCAGACCGTATCGATGTCGATGTCTTCGAGTGCCGAACACGTGACGACCGGTGGCACCCAGCCCTTGGCGCCCGCATACACAAGCCGCAAAGCGCCGGCCATGTCTTTGGCAGTGGCCTTGGCCTCGACTGCGCGATCGCCATCTGCCTTGTTGACGGCGATGACATCGGCGATCTCGAGGATGCCCTTCTTGATGCCCTGCAACTGGTCGCCCGTTCGCGCAAGGGTCAAGAACAGGAAGGTGTCGACCATGCCGGCGACAGTGACTTCGGACTGGCCTACACCGACGGTCTCGATGAGGACGACGCCGAAGCCGGCCGCCTCAAGAATCGTGATGGCCTGGCTGGTCGCACGGGCAACACCACCAAGAGTGCCGGTGCTCGGCGACGGCCGAATGTAGGCGTTCGGGCTGGCCGACAACTCGGTCATACGCGTTTTGTCGCCGAGGACGGATCCGCCCGTTCGGGTGCTGGACGGATCGACAGCCAAGACGCCGACCTTGTGTCCTTGGCCGACGAGCCACATGCCCAGGGCTTCGATGAATGTCGACTTGCCGACGCCGGGGACGCCGGAAATGCCGACCCGGACAGACTGTCCAGCCTCGGGCGTCAGGATCGCCAGGAGTTCACGCGAAGCGGCGCGGTGGTCGGCACGGCTGGATTCGACCAGCGTGATGGCCTGCGAAATCGCGGCGCGCTTGCCCGACCGTACGCCGTCAGCGAGTTGCGCGACGTCGGCTGCCATCAGGACTCAAGGCTCTTCGACAGTTTGTCGAGCAGTCCCAGCGCCGAATCGGCGATGACGGTGCCGGGCGGGAAGACATCGGCCGCACCCATGTCTTTGAGAGTCTGCACGTCAGCGGGTGGGATGACGCCGCCGATCACGATCATGATGTCGGGGCGACCAAGGTCGGCAAGGCTTTGCTTCAGGGCAGGCAAGAGCGTGAGGTGCCCGGCGGCGAGCGAAGAGACGCCGACGATGTGGACGTCGGCGTCGACGGCCTGCTGGGCGACCTCCTCGGGTGTGGAGAACAGCGGGCCGACATCGACGTCGAAACCCATGTCGGCGAAAGCGGTGACGATGACCTTCTGGCCGCGATCGTGACCGTCTTGTCCCATCTTGGCGACGAGGATGCGGGGTCGACGACCTTCGGCCTTCTCGAAAGCCTCGGTGGCTTCGATGACCTTGGTGATGTTGCCGCTCTTGCCGGCCTCGGTGCGGTACACACCTGAAATCGTACGGATAACGGCCTTGTGTCGCCCGTAGACCTTCTCGAGCGCATCGGAAATTTCGCCGACAGTGGCCTTGGCCCGGGCGGCGTCGATCGCCAGCGCGAGCAGGTTGCCCTCGAGCGAGCCGTCCTTGGAGGCTCCGCGGGCGGCGCTTTCGGTCAAGGCATCGAGCGTGCGATCGACTTCGGACTGATCACGTTCGGCGCGAAGTCTCTTCAGTTTCTCGATCTGCGAGGCATAGACGGCCTTGTTGTCCACCCTGCGGGCCTCGATCGGGTCCTCGTCGGCGAGGCGATACGTGTTGACGCCGATGACAGCCTGCTGCCCGGAGTCGATGCGGGCCTGGGTGCGGGCGGCAGCCTCTTCGATCCGCATCTTCGGGATGCCGGCTTCGATCGCCTTGGCCATACCGCCGGCCTTTTCGACTTCCTGGATGTGCGCCCAAGCGCGGTTGGCGAGGTCGTGGGTCAGCTTCTCCACGTAGTAGGAGCCGCCCCACGGGTCGATGATGCCCGTCGTGCCGGTCTCCTGCTGGAGCAGCAACTGCGTGTTGCGGGCGATGCGGGCGGAAAAGTCGGTTGGCAGCGCGATCGCTTCGTCGAGCGCGTTGGTGTGCAGCGACTGCGTATGCCCCTGCGTCGCGGCCATCGCCTCGATCGCGGTGCGCTGCACGTTGTTGAAGACGTCTTGAGCCGTCAACGACCAACCCGACGTCTGGCTGTGGGTGCGCAGACTCGAAGACTTCGGGTTCAACGGACCGAAGTCCGCGACGAGGCGGGCCCACAGCGCGCGGGCGGCACGCAGTTTGGCGACCTCCATGAAGAAGTTCATACCGATCGCCCAGAAGAAGGAGAGTCGCGGCGCGAACGCATCGATGTCGAGTCCGACGGCAAGACCGGCACGGATGTATTCGACGCCATCAGCGAGCGTGTAAGCCAGCTCGAGGTCGTTCGTCGCCCCGGCTTCCTGGATGTGATAACCCGAGATCGAGATCGAGTTGTAGCGCGGCATCCTGGCGGCCGTGTAGGCGAAGATGTCGCTGATGATGCGCATCGACGGTTCGGGCGGATAAATGTAGGTGTTGCGGACCATGAACTCTTTGAGGATGTCGTTCTGGATCGTCCCGGTGAGCTTCTCGGGCGGGACGCCTTGTTCTTCGGCCGCAACGATATAGAGGGCGAGTACGGGCAGTACCGCCCCGTTCATCGTCATCGACACGCTCATCTCGTCGAGTGGGATACCGTCGAAAAGTTGGCGAGCGTCATAAATCGAGTCGATCGCGACACCGGCCATACCGACGTCACCGACGACTCGCGGGTTGTCCGAGTCGTAGCCGCGGTGGGTCGCCAGGTCGAAGGCAACCGAGAGTCCCTTTTGGCCGGCTGCGAGGTTGCGGCGATAAAACGCGTTGGACTCCTCGGCAGTCGAGAAGCCCGCATATTGGCGGATCGTCCAGGGCTGCGTCGAGTACATCGCCGGGTAGGGTCCGCGCAAAAACGGTGTCAGCCCAGGGTAGGTGTCGAGGGCGTCGAGCCCCTCAAGGTCATCGGCTGTGTAAAGGCCTTTGACGCCGATACCCTCGGGCGCAGGCCAGTCCTCGGCCTGGCCGGCCGCCTTGGTGAAGGCTGCCACATCGCTCGAGTAGGGCTGCTCGGGGTCAAGCGGCAGACCGGCGAAGCTCTCGGGGATGGTCATTTCGCCGCCTCTTTTCCTGCGGAAGCTCCAAGCTTTGCTCGCGTTGTATGCAGGAAGGCCAACGCATCGACGCCGGCTGAGGCGGTCTCATCGACATCCAATTTCCCGGCCTTGCCAGCAAGGATGACCCACTGGGCTCCGGCTGCGCGCAGCGCCGTGATGAGTTCAGCACCCCATTCGGCATACACGGCATCGTTGCCGGCGAGACAGATGACGAGCGAGCCGTCATAAGCGGCGATGACATCCTCGACTTTTGCGGTGGCACCAGCGATTACGCTGTCGATTCCGCCGGCGGCAAAGAGGTTGGCAGCGAACGACGCGCGTGCCGTATGAGCCGAGACCGGGCCCATCGTGGCGAGGAAGACCGGTGTCCCGGCAGGGTCGTCGCGGAGATTTTCGAAGTCCGCGCCATAACGGGCCACATCGGGGAAGCCGTCGGGATATGCACGGCGTTCGAGGAGTTCCTCGTGCAGGTGGGGGAACTCGGTCACCCCTGTCAACGGGCGCTTGCGGGTGGCAATTTCCTGGGTCCGGCGCGCGACCGTCTCGGCGATCTGCGCGGCGAGACTGCCGTCAGCAATCACCGCGGCGACTCCTCCGGCGGCCTCGATTGCGCCGAAGGCTTCCCACGCCGCGCGGGCCAGGTCGTCAGTCAGTTTTTCGACCGCATGCGCACCGCCAACCGGATCGATGACCTTGGCAACGTGGGCTTCCTCGATGAGCAGCGATGACGTGTTGCGGGCGATGCGGCGGCTGAACGCTTCGGGCAGCCCGAGCGCGGAATCGAAGGGCAACACAGTCACCGAGGTGGCGCCTCCCACCCCGGCGGCGAAGGCCGCGAGCGTCGTGCGGAGCATGTTGACGTATGGGTCGTACTTGCTCATCATCGGGCGCGACGTCACCCCATGCTGAAGTTGGGCGCGGCCACTCGCACCGACACCACTGAGTTCACCAATGCGGTTCCAGAGGCGGCGGGCCGCACGAAATTTCGCAATCGTCGAGAACTGTTCGTCGGTGGCGGCGTAACGGAATTCGAGCAGATGGGCGGCCTCATCGGCCGTGTAGCCGGCTGCCACCAGAACGCGGAGGTAGGCGACACCCGCGGCGAGCGTGTAGGCGAGCTCCTGCACATCGGAGGCGCCGGCGTCATGGACAGCGGTGCCGTCGACGACGATGGCGCGAACCTTGAGCGACGCGGCAATGTCCGCGATGGGCTTGATGACATCGGTCGACATCTCGCCATGACCGCGAAAGGCGTTGCCAATCGGGTCGGCGCCCAGGTTGGTGCCCGGATGTACCTCGATGCCTTTGTCCTTGATGACTCTGCTCTTGATAAGGGAGGCAAAGGCCTCCGCGGCTACGACAGGTTGGTACGGCGCATCGAGGACGACGGATGCGAGGCCGAGGAGGACCTTGTCGAGGATCACCGGCAGCGCGTCGATAGCGATGGCCCCGGTGCCGACGCTCAACCACAACGAGTTCACGCCGTTTTCAAGGTCGGTGATGACGTGCTTCGTGGTGATCGTGATGTCGGGGTCGATGAAGTGGCTGCGAATATCCCAGGCCTGCAGTTCGCGGGCAGCCGTCGTCCCGCGGGCGAACGGCGCCTGGCCGGGCAACCCCGGATCGGCGAGGCCGGCGGACAGTTCGGGCGTGCCCAGGGGTGCGATGTCGATGCCGTCGAGGGTCGTTTTTGTCAGTTTGGCCCAAACATCCCCGTCGGGGGCATCATCGGCGAGTCGGTGGGACTTGCGCAAGACGGCGGCTGCGGACTTTTCCCATTCGGCGACGGTATGCGCGGCGCCTTCAGCCAGTGCGACTTGCGGAGCCGCCGATTCAATTGCCATAGGGGCATCGTACGGAGTCCGCGCAGCCCGGTGCCACAGAGTGTGAGAAACGTGACGCAGGGCACGCCCACAGGAGACGGTGAGTGAGCGCCCACATCAACGCGACAGGTGGACGCTAGGTCACCGCCCCCGGGATGGCCTGACAAACTGGACTCGTGAAGATTCCCGCTGAACTGTTGCCAACGGACGGCCGATTCGGTTCGGGCCCGTCCAAGGTCCCGCTCGTTGCCCTGGACAAGCTGGCCGCGACCGGCACTTCCCTGATGGGCACGTCGCACCGCCAAGCCCCGGTCAAGAACCTCGTCGGCAGCGTTCGCGCCGGAATCGCCGAACTCCTCTCGCTCCCCGACGGCTACGAAGTCATTCTGGGCGTCGGCGGTGCCACAGCCTTTTTCGATGCATCGACGTTCGGGCTCATCCGCGCCAGGAGCCAACACCTGGTCCACGGCGAGTTCACCTCGAAGTTCGCCAAGTCGGTCAAAGCCGCGCCGTTCCTCGATGCTCCGACGGTAATCGAAAGTGACTTCGACACTCATCCCACGCTGGTCGCCGAAGCCGGCGTCGACTCCTACGTCTGGGCCCAGAATGAGACGTCGACCGGAGTCATGGTGCCGGTCGAACGAGTAGCGGGTGCCGGTGACGGCGCCCTTATGATCGTGGATGCCACGTCGGCAGCGGGCGGATTGCCCGTCGCCATCACCCAGACCGACGTTTATTTCTTTGCCCCGCAAAAGGCACTGGCCTCCGACGGTGGCATCTGGCTCGCCGCCTTCTCCCCCGCCGCGATCGCCCGTGCCGAGGAGATCAAGGCCACCGGCAGGTTCATCCCGCCGTTTTTCGACCTCGTTACCGCGATCGACAACTCACTCAAGAATCAGACCTACAACACCCCGCCGTTGGCCTCACTGTTCCTCATCGACCAGCAAGTCCGCTGGATCCTCGATCAGGGCGGACTCGACTGGGCGACCAGGCGCACCGAGGATTCGGCTACACGCCTCTATGAATGGGCCGAGTCGTCGACTTATGCGACGCCATTCGTTGCCAAGGTGACCGACCGCTCACACGTCGTCGGGACTATCGATTTTGAAGGCGTCGACGCCAAGGCTGTCACAGCCGTCCTGCGCGACAACGGCATCGTGGACATCGACGGTTATCGCGGACTCGACCGCAATCAACTGCGAGTGGCGATGTTCCCTGCCGTCGACCCGGACGACATCACCGCGTTGACGAAGTCAATCGACTGGGTGGTCGCCCACCTCTAAACCAACGCCGAGGAGTCACTCACTCAGGCTGAGGAGTCACTCACTCGGGCTGAGGAGCCACTCACGCACCGAAGCCCTCAGAGTGCACGTCGCGATGTCCTTCATAAATCCGCGCGTTGTTGTAAATCGTTTCGACCTCGTCATCGTTGAGTTCGCGACGGACTTTGCCGGGAACCCCCGCGACCAGTGAGCGGGGCGGGATGACGACGCCCTCGGAAATCAGCGCGCCGGCGGCGATGAGGCACTCCGAGCCGATGACGGCTCCGTTCATGATGATCGCGCCCATGCCGATGAGCACATTGTCCTCGACAGTCGCTCCGTGGATGATCGCACCGTGGCCAACCGAGACGCCCTCTCCCAACGTGACCGGCTCGCCCTTCTCGACATGGAACGCGCAATTGTCCTGGACGTTGGACCGCGCGCCGATCGTGATCGGCTCGTTGTCGGCGCGCAGCACGACGCCATACCAAATGCTGGCGCCCGCATGGACGACGACAGAACCGACGAGGGTGGCGTTGGGGGCGATCCAGGCATCTGCGGCGACCTGCGGGGACTTGTCTCCTAGCGAAATTTGCATACGGCCAGCCTACCAATCCGCGACTGGCGCAGATTTGTGACCGACTGGCGCAGATTGGGGCATTTCCGACTGCGAGTACCCCAAATCTGCGCCGCTCGGCTAAAACGGCGACGAGGGGTCAGTTGAGGTAGCGGGAGATTGGATCGATGGCGAAGTAGACCACGAACAGCACCGCCACGATCCACATGAGTGGATGGATGGCCTTGGTCTTGCCCTTCACGACCTTGAGGACGACAAAGGCGATGAACCCGGCGCCGATGCCCGCGCTGATCGAATAGGTGAACGGCATCAACACGATGGTGAGGAAGGCCGGAATGGCGATTTCGGAATCGTCCCAGTTGATGTTCTTGACCTGGCTCATCATCAGGAATCCGACCAGCACGAGCGCGGGAACGGCGGCCTCGTTGGGGATGTGCTCGACGAGCGGCGTGAAGACCGTCGCAAGCAAGAAGAGAACACCGGTCACGACGCTCGCCAGACCGGTCCGCGCACCGTCGCCAACGCCCGAAGCCCATTCGATGTACGACGTGTTGCTCGAAACCCCGGCGGGGGGGCGGCCGGTGGCGCCGCCGGGGTTTTGAGGAAGACGTCGTACATCGAATCGGCTTTGGGCGTTGGCGGCGGTGGGCGGGGCGGTCTGGGGGGGGTTGTGTCCGGGGTTCTCTTCTTGCTTGCGTGGGGGCT
>JACMOZ010000204.1 GCA_014377785.1 Aeromicrobium sp. | reverse complement strand
GCCTCAGCAGCCTTAGCCGCATCCGCAGCCTCAGCAGCCTTAGCCGCATCCGCAGCCTTAGCCGCATCGGCAGCCGCTTGCTCTACTGCCGCCTGATCTACCAATGTCTGCGAAGTTGTCGTGTCGGTCGTTGACTCCTCGGCAAGCGCGGGGCTTGCCACAAATACGCTGGCGGCGACCATCGCCAGCGCCACAATTATTCTCTTCATCTCATTACTCCCTTAATGGGTACCGATGTGATGGTCCTGATGTGGGGATGCCTTGGAAGAGGCAACTTGAGCCCTGATGTGCCCTTTGGACAACCGGTATCGCCGCGATTCGCAGCGCAAATAGCCGGAACTTTTCAGCACCCCGATGTCACGAGAACGGGCGCTGGAAGGGGCGTCTCGGCGGGGATCTCCCGCAAGCGAAACCCGCTTGGTCTGCCCGGCGCGGGAGCGGTACCCAGGAACCGGGAAGGCCGATCGGGGACGTTTCGCCCCTGGGGATACCAAAAACGCGCCAGCCCGAGGGATGGCGCGCAAGATTGTTTCGAGTGGGGGTCAGAGTGCACGGCGCATGACCTCGCGCGATGCCTCGTTGGCCACGACCGGGATCGTGATCGTGATCGTGATCGAATTGGGACTGATTCTGCACGGTGTTCCGTCCTTGTGCTGGTTAGTTCCTTCCCCTCAAAAACCGTATGAAAAAACCTGAAGTTCTCGCTCAATAAGGCCGAAATATCACTAGGAATGACCATCTTTTCCATCCACAATGACTAGCCAAAAGCTCGTAATTGTGATGGATGGGGACAATGGGGTCATGTGGATCGGCTGGATCGAATTCGATGTGTTGCTCGGCGATGTGCACTCGCTCAAGGAAAAGCGAGCGGTCATTCGGCCGATCGTCGCCGAGCTCAAGCGCAAATATGAGGTGGCGGCTGCCGAGACCGACCACCTCGACTTGCACCGCCGTGCCGGCATCGGCGCAAGTCTGATTGCCGGCGACAGCAAACATGTCATCGACGTCCTCGACGCTGTCGAGCAATTCGTGTCCGGGCGACCCGAGATCGAACTCCTGTCGGCTCGTCGCAAACTCGCCAAGAGTGATGACTAGCCTCATAGCCGTGTACATCCCGCATTTCAATGTCCTCGAAGACCAGGCCGAAATCAGACGCATGATCGACTCGATCGGCACCGCCCAAATCGTCACCGTCGGCCCCGACGGCACCCCGCTCGCAACACTCTTACCGATCCTGTGGAGCGAGGACGGCAGCACGGTCATCGCTCACTTGGCCCGAGCCAACGACCACTGGAAACACGTCCAGTCCGGATCCCGATTCCTCGCGATCGTCGCCGGCCCGCAGGCCTACGTCTCCCCCGCCTGGTATGCGAGCAAGGCCGAACACGGCCGGGTCGTTCCGACGTGGAACTACACCGCAGTCCACCTGACCGGCACCATCACCGTCCACGATGACCCCGAATGGGTCCGCCACGCAGTCACCGAACTCACCGACCGCCACGAACAGCCGCGCACCGAACCGTGGGCGGTCACAGACGCACCGACAAAGTTTGTCGACGGCCAACTCAAGGCGATCGTCGGGCTCGAGATGACCGTGGAACGCGTCGAGGCAAAGGCCAAACTAAGCCAGAACCGCTCCGTTGACGACCGCAAAGGAGTCGTCAACGGCCTCAACGCCGAGGGTGGTCCTCGCGAAATGTCGGTGGCAGCGCTCATGCACCAAGAGCCATGAGTCCAGTCCCGGTGCAGTCGTGACGTACGCAACTCGACATACTGAGCAAAGTCTTCTTCGCGATATTGGAGTGTTTTGTGCGTAATCCCAGAGCTTTCTTCCAGCCCCTTGCCGTAGGTGCACCAAAACCGCCCGCTGAAATCCCGTTCCCTCCGTCGCGGATGATTCACTTTTTCGACCCGAGCAACGAGAAGATGCAGGCCAAAGTCCCCGAGATTGCCAAAAAGGTCGACATCATCCTCGGCAACCTCGAAGATGCGGTGAAAACCGACAAGAAGGAAGCCGCCCGGTCGGGATTGGTCAAAATCGCCAAGGCCACCGATTTCGGCACCACGCAACTATGGACACGCATCAACAGTCTCGACTCGCCGTGGGCCCTCGATGACCTCATCACCCTGGTGACCGAGATCGGCGACAAGCTCGACGTCATCATGGTGCCGAAGGTCGAAGGCGCCCAGGACATCCACTATGTCGACCGCCTGCTCGCCCAACTCGAAGCCCGCGCCGGCCTCAAAAAGCCGATCCTCGTCCACGCGCTCCTCGAAACCGCGCTCGGCGTCAACAACATCGACGAGATCGCCACGGCCAGCCCGCGCATGCAGGGTATGAGCCTGGGGCCGGCCGACCTCGCCGCCAGTCGCCGGATGAAAACGACTCGCGTCGGCGGTGGTCACCCCGGCTACCTTGTCCGCACCGATCCGACCGGCGAAGACCTCAATGAGGGCCGGACGGCATTCCAGCAGGACCTGTGGCATTTCACCATTGCCCGAATGGTGGATGCCTGCGCCGGCGCCGGCATCCTCCCCTTCTATGGGCCATTCGGCGACATCAAGGACGTCATGGGGTGCGAAGACCAGTTCCGCAACGCCTTCCTCCTCGGCTGCGTCGGCGCATGGAGCCTGCATCCGATCCAGATCGACATCGCCAAACGCGTCTTCTCCCCCGAACCGGCCGAAGTCGAGCACGCGCGTGAAGTCATCGAGGCGATGGGAGACGGCACCGGTGCGGTCATGCTCAACGGCAAGATGGAGGACGACGCCTCGGTCAAGCAATGCCAGGTCATGATGTCGTTGGCCAAACAACTTGCCGAGCGCGATCCCGATCTCGCCGCCTCCTACGGTTTCTGAACCGGAGAAACTTATGACTTCACCCATCCTGCGCCCGCGCCGTTCCGTCCTCTACATGCCCGGCGCCAACGCGCGCGCGATGGAAAAGGCCAAGACCCTTGACGTCGACGCCCTGATCCTCGACCTCGAGGATTCGGTGTCGCCCGACAGCAAGGCCGATGCCCGCGATCGCGTATGCGCTGCCGCCCGCTCCGGCGACTATGGCTATCGCGAACTCGTCATCCGGACCAATGGCATTGACACCGAATGGCATGGCGATGATCTCGCCGCCGCCGCCAAGGCCGGACCCGATGGCATTCTCGTGCCAAAGGTCAACTCGGCCGACGAAGTCCGCCAAATCGAGGCTGCCATGGTCGCGGCCGGTGCCCCCGAAAGCACCCGCATCTGGGCAATGATCGAGACGCCCACCGCCATACGCCAGGTCCACGAAATCGCCGCCGCCAGCGACCGGCTCGCGGTGCTCGTCATGGGCACGAACGACCTCGTCGCAGAAATCCATGCCTCGCATGTGCCCGGTCGCGCTCCACTCATGACAGCTTTGTCTCAAGCACTCATGGGCGCTGCAGAAGCCGGCAAGGCCATCCTCGATGGCGTCTACAACGACGTGAAGAACGCCGAAGGCTTCGACGCCGAATGTGAGCAGGGCCGGGAATTCGGTTTTGACGGAAAGACGATCATCCACCCCTCGCAGATCGACCCGACCAACCGGATTTTCGCGCCGTCGCCGGAGGCAATCGAATACGCCCGTGAAGTCATCGCGGCATTCGAGGCAGCCACGGCGGCCGGCAAAGGCGTCGTCACCGTCAACGGCCGCATGATCGAGAACCTCCACGTGCGGGACGCCGAACGCATACTGGCGTTCAGCCAAGCTATAAGCGCGCGCTAGCAACTGGCAGGGACGAAAGAATCGACATGAGGTGCGGATATCCGCAGCTCATGTCGATTCTTTCGTTCCCAGTTGCGGGATCTCACTCAGCGATTGCTGCGGAGACCATAAAGAGAAGCCATCAGGGCCGCCTTGTGGGCTTCATGCTGGCGTTGGCGGAGCGCTGACTCCAACCGCACGGCTTTCTCGGCTTCGGACAATCCCTCCGGGGCGCGGTTGGCGTCGCGGCGGATATCAAACAGAGCCACGTTGTTCACCTCCCTTCGATCCTTTCCAGTCATCGGATGGGATTTCTGAGTGATTCCGGCGGGCATGATTCGGGTTGCATTCTGAGTTTTCACAGCGGGAGTAGCCATAGCGCGCTCCTTTCTTGAGGAGGTTGATTGATGAGTGTTTTTACATACACAGTGCTTACATACACAGTGCTTACATACAAAAGAGCCGCCTCGGAATGAATCCGAAGCGGCTCAAATAGCCAGGTGAATATGGCTAGATCAGGGGCACTGCTTCGGAGGTCGGACCGGCAGAAAGCGTCACAAATCCACGGTTCATGGTTGTGTTGGCTGATCTGATATTCACGGTTCCACCTCCTTGTTCGACAATGTGTTCCATTACCGTAGCGTACTTTTCACGGGCCGCTGGCCATCGCGCCACGAGCCTGCAGCACCTAATCGAAGTCGAGGCGCTCGTCGATCTCGTCGCGATCGAAGCCACTCGCATACAGCAGGTCTGCGGCAAGAGCACGCACCTGAACGATAGTGGCCACAGTATTGATTGAGGCCGCAGCCGGCAACGCCAACGTCGCCATCCGTGCCGCCTGAATGAGCTGATCCTGGGCCCCGTCGAAGGCATCGTATTCGCTCAGGTCGCTGCCGAAGATCCCGACGGCCTTGCCTAAAGCGTCGATGGCGATAGCCAGATCCGTCGGTGGAGCCTCGCCGTGGCGAAGCATCGTGGCAACACGTCGGGCGAGAACGCGCGAATCGCGAATAGCGTTGTCAATGTTGGTAAGGGAGGAAAAATACGCCTCGACGTGATCACGTTGTTTCCAACGCAACGGCGCCATTCGCGCGATCTCGCGCGCATTGGTCGAGGTGGCGATCATCGCCTCGACCGCCGGTTGCATGTTGCGCGCCCGAAGCAGGGCGCGATCGGCGCCACGCGCGTCGAGGCCGCGCAGCGCATGCGCAATCTGCCCGAGATTGCTGGCAAGTGCGCGCAGGATCGACTGCACTTCGCGGTCGATGTCCCGCACCGGATTGCGCGGGATGAGGAGTGCCATAGCTAAACCGACGAGTCCACCGATGAGGGCATCGAGGAACCGTGTCACGGCGGGATTGCTCGCTCCGGCAACCGGGACGACGGCGGCAAGAAGAATCGACGACGTCACCGTCTGAGTGAGGGCAAGACCTTTGAGGCCGAGCAGCGTGCCGACCACGATCGCGAGGACGACAACGATGGAGATTTGCCAGTATCCCCTGCCGATCACATGGATGATCAGTTCACCAACGAGTACGCCGACGGCGACGCCAAAAATCAGCTCGATCGCCGCCCGGTGCCGCTGGCCTCCCCCGGCCATGACGGCGATGACAGCCGCAATGGGAGCGAAAAACGGTTGCGGGTGCCCGAATACTTCGTCGGCCAGGAGCCAGGCGAGGCCCGTACCCAAACCCAACTGGACGACCAACCGCCAACGGCTTCGAAGCGTGAGGACACGTTCGGAAAGCGAAAGGTCGCGCTGACCCTCGGTGAGGGCTCTCAAGGAGAATCCCCGCGGTCCGTTCATGAGTGTCGCCTTACCATCGCGGGCGTCATCCAGTCATGTCAACGAACGAAGCGACGAATCACTATGATCGCGCCGAGGAGGGCGAAGGCGCTGGCCACGACGGGAATTATGTTTTCGAGTCTGGGCGAACCAGTCTCATCGACGAAGTGGGCCTTCGTGTCCTCGATGCGACGACGCACGATGTTCTTCGGATTGGTGCGATCGATCAATTCGTCGACCGTCCCGGCCAAGCGCGAGCGAATTTGCTCGATTTCGTCGACCAGATCATCGGATTCGGCTGTGGCCACGTCGCGCCTCACTCTGGGTATCCCCTGCACGAAGTGATTGGGGGAACGGGTCTCGTTGGTGGGCGTTTGCCGCCCATAGGCAAGGATAGGGCCTATGAGCGAACGACTGCAGGCCGGCGATCAGGCACCGGAATTCACCCTCACCTCGGATACCGGCGAGAGTGTCAGCCTTGCTGACCAGCGTGGGAAGAAGACCATCGTCTATTTCTATCCTGCTGCGATGACTCCCGGATGCACGAAGGAGGCCTGCGATTTCAGCGATTCGATCGATCGTCTGCAGAGGGAGGGCTTCACGGTGCTCGGCATTTCGCCGGACAAGCCCGAGAAACTTGCAAAGTTCCGCGAACGCGACGGACTGACCATCACGTTGCTGTCCGATCCCGATCGCGAAGTCCTCAAGGCCTATGCCGCTTTCGGCGAGAAGAAGCTCTACGGCAAGATCGTAGAGGGTGTCATCCGTTCGACCTTCGTCGTCGGCGAAACGGGCCTCATCGAACTGGCCCAATACAACGTCAAGGCCACGGGCCATGTGGCAAAGTTACGCAAGGATCTCAAGTTAGACTGAACTTCGAGTTCCTGCGCAGCGTCTCACCGTCGTTTATGCGGTGCGCACGGAAGCAAGATTCTCGAGTTGCTCTTGCCTACTGTTGGCTCGGGCCGGTGTGGTGGAATTGGTAGACACGCAGGTCTTAGGAACCTGTGTCTTCGGACGTGCAGGTTCAAGTCCTGTCACCGGCACAACGCAGTTTTCTCCGTAATTGCAGGCAAAATTGGGGCTTACCGTGTGAGACAAACGGCGTGCGTGCCCTCTACGTGCCCAAAGATTCGCTCACCCAAGCCTGACTGACGCACGTTTTGGGTGGATTCTGATAGCCGAGATCGCTGCGTGGATATTCGCGGTCGGCGCGAATTGTGGCCCCACAGTCATCGCCCGGAATGCGCAAAGCAACGATGAAGCGAACTTCCTCGGGATCCGTAGCGTCAATTGCGAGCCTCCCGTGCCCAGCATGAATGGACGTCGTATCCCCCTGTGGCACCTTTGTCAGCGCCGAATCGGGACAAGGGCGTTTGGCTGGGGCCTACGCGGCGAAATGACGCAGGGTCCGATCGTGCTGATCGCGACAAGAGCAGTGGGAAGCCGCGGGGCAAAGCCAATTCGTCTACGTCGGCTGCCCAGCCGCAGTGAATGCTCAGGCATCACCAGCTGTAGCCTTTGAGTATGCAAAACGTATTGTACAAGGTTATGATTTGCGTACCTAAGGAGGTATTCATGGCGAGGACGCCAATGGAGTTCACGCAGGCTCCGATGCGGACGGTTCGGCCGAAAGACCTCGCTGGGGTGTTTGCCTACCCGCGTGTTCAGATCGCTCGGCTGGTCGAGCAAGGGGCTGCTGTGCGTTTGGCTCATGGTTATGCGGTCGCTGTGCCCGATGATCAGGGCCTGGATTGGAAGCCGACCATTGAGGAAGCGGCCGCGGGAATCGCTGCAACGATCTTCGGGCAACGCCACGTTGTTCTGATGGGAATAACGGCGGCGCGTATTCACCAGGCCATCCCCCGAGCTTTGGGGAACGCGGTCGTCGCGGTACCTCACCAGCATCGGCCGATTGCGCTTGCCGGAGGTGGGAGGGCGTTGTTCGTGACCAGGGCAACCGAACGCCTTGACGCACGGCTTGAGACGTTGGAGACGGGGCGGGTGCTGGTCACAACGCCTGAGCAAACATTGCTGGATCTTGCCAAACGCCCAAATCTGGGCGACGCACCGGACGAGGCGCGTGCGGCTGTGGCCAATCTCCTCCCACGAGTCGATCGGGCAAAGGTCGAACGACTCGCACGTGCGCAACGCGCCCTGACCGTGTGGCATGAAATCGAGAAAGTCTGATGACCGGCGACAAAGACTCCTCCACACCCGCTCCCACGCCCCAAAGGCTGTCGTCGATGCCGATCGGGTTGGCCCGCTCTGAACAGACAGCAGTTCAGGCCAAATTTGGTGTCTCGGCAGAACAGGTGCGCCGCGATCATCTGATCTCTCATCTGCTGGGCGCTCTGTCCCGTAATGAGAAGACAAGAAGGGGCTGGTCTTCTTCGGCGGAACAGCGCTCTCGCGCACGCTGCTCCCTGACTTGAGGCTCAGCGAAGACATCGATCTCATCACGACGTCGAACCGATCAACCATGGCCTCGGCGATCATGGCCGCATTCGAAAACGGTCTTGCCCGGTCACACGGTGAAATCGAATGGATGCCAGCTCTGGACAAGACCCGGGGTTCGGAGCCGGCCGTCTTACGGGTATCTGGGCCTACCCAAGTCCAGATCCAGTTGCTCTCCTCGACCGGCTACCCCGCGTGGCCCACAACAACCGTCGCCATCGAGCAGCGCTATTCCGACGCCCCGCCAGCAGAGCTGACCGTGCTGACCTCGGAGGCGTTTGTGGCCGCCAAAATGTCGGCATGGCTGGACCGAAGATCTGCCCGCGATCTCTACGACCTGTGGGCGCTGGGCAACCTGGGCCTGCTCAACACCGCAGCACTCGACCTGTTCAAACGATTCGGTCGCCCCGGGACCTCACCGACATCATCGATGTTCGCCAACCCACCCAGTCAATCCCAATGGGAAAGCTCACTCAGTCACCAAGGGCTCATCAAAACCGGTCCCGTAGAAGCCGCCAGCTCGCTCACCTCATGGTGGGCCGCCATCTAACAGCGCCACACCCCGCGCAGAGCCGGCCCGCGTTTCCTGGACTCTTGGGGACTGTGTAGTTAACGGTGTTTCCGGCCTGACGCGCCGAACGGATTGTTTGGCGGGAAAGGTGCCGTGATGACCGCGACACTGAACGATGTCAAATCGAACTATGAGAAGAAGTCCGGACCCTCTGCTGAGGAGGTCGCTGCCAGGGAACTGGTCCGAATGGCCAAAGAGAAAGGCCTGTCTTTGACGGGCCCGGACGGGAACTTCGTGTGCTAAATCGTATCTGTTTGATACGCTAGAGCACATGGCAATCTGGGATCGACTGGTCGAGCGGGCTGCTGAGCAACACGGGTACGTCACGACCCGCGATGCTCGCGACCTCGGGATCGATCCGACGCAACTGCGGCTGCTCGCTGCGCGTGGCCGTTTGGAACGGGTCGGCCGAGGCGCCTATCGGGTCCAAGTCCTACCGCGAGGAGCGCCCGACGACCTGGCCGAGGCCGTTGCCTGGTCGCTCGGGCGCGGCGTTGTTTCGCACGAATCGGCACTCGTCCTCCACGACCTCTCAGACGCGAACCCCTCGCGAGTACATCTGACTGTGCCGCGCGAGAATCATCCACGCACTGCGGGCGGTGACTTGTACCGAATGCACCGACGCGTACTCCCTGCATCCAATGTCACTGAGGCCGATGGCATTCCGGTGACGACCGTGCCTCGGACTGTCCGTGATTGTCTGGTCGGAGGGACGGATCCGTACCAACTGCGACTTGCGATCGATCGCGCGGAGGCAGAAGGTCTCGTCCGTCGTGCCGTGGCAGAAGACTTGCGTGGAGAAGTCTCTGCGCAGGGCACGGCGGTGCAGGCGGATGGGAAGGATTCACGGCGATCTTCACGCCACCGCTGCCATTCGAAGTCCCGGGGCAGATCGTGAACCCGTACCGATTCACAGCCAAGTTGAGCTATCAAGGCAAGCCGTTCTCCTCGGTCCCGGTCGAAGTCTCCGCGGTTGAGGCTGGAAACGCTGACGACTTTGACAGGATTTCTTCGGACGCGCTCGAGCTCTCATGTGCTGCCCGCCGGAGTTGCCCATCCACCACGGCGACATAAAAGTTGAGCTTGCCGGCATACTCCGGTAGAACTTTCCGGTCTTCAACTCGATAACGAAGTGACGGAGTAACGGAGTTGCTCAACATGAAAGAACAACAAGTCACTATAGAAAGTCATTCCCACCAACTTCGAGATGAACTTGCTGGCCGACAAACGAAAACCCAGGCCTCAACTCTCGTAGTGTCTCCACTATCCGTCCCAACAGTGCCCGTTCCACGCGCCTGCGGCCACTTCTTCTGAAAGTCTCAGGAATTCAAACGCGTACGGGTCCTTGGCGACTTATTGCGCCAGTTCGGCACATCAACTGCGCAACCTATTGACTAAATTCTATAGAATGTGCAATATGGAAGGCCAATATTGTTACACGAGATGACTGGAGGTCCGTGTGGATGGACTCATGATGGATCAGCCCCTGCTTCTGAGCGGACTGCTCTGGCGCACTGAGCGACTTTTCCATGACAAGAAGGTCATCACTCGCCTCGAGAACGGCGGCTATCACGAGTACACCTACGCGGACTATGCGAAGCGCGTTCGGCGATTGGCGAGCGGACTTGAGCTCGGCGGCGTCAAGCCAGGTGAAAGGGTCGGCACTATCGCTTGGAACCATTACCGGCACTTCGAAACGTACTTCGCAGTCCCAGGCATGGGAGCGGTTTTGCACACGATCAACATGCGCCTCTTCCCCGAGCAGCAGCAGTACCTGATCAATCATGCTGGAGACACCGTTCTGATCCTTGATGAGGATCAGATCCCCCTGGTGACACAGCTCGTGGAGCTCGGTATTCCGTCAGTCCGGGCCTTCGTGGTCATCGGGGACGGCCCCTTGCCTGAGACATCCTTCGGCCCGGTGCTCCGCTACGAAGACATCATCTCGACTGGAAGTGAAGCGTGGGAGTTTCCGTCGTTCGACGAAAACACGGCTGCCGCGATGTGTTACACCTCAGCCACTACCGGGGATCCCAAGGGCGTGGTGTACAGCCACCGCGCAATGGTCCTCCAGTCGATGTGCCTAGCCATGCACGACAAGCTCAACATGAGTGAGAGCCAGGTCTGGCTCGAGGTAGCGCCTATGTTCCACGCCAATGGGTGGAACATCCCACATACTGCGCTGCTTCAGGGAGCTACCTTGGTCTTTCCTGGCATCCATCCCGCAGATGGTGACTACGTCAAGATCATTCAAGATCTCGGGGTGACCGGCATGAACGGTGCGGTGACCATCGGCACGATGATGCGTGACTTCATCAAGGATTCGCCACACGACTGGGACCTGCGCTCGCTCACCACGATGTGGTTGGGGGGGCAAGCTCCTTCACGGGCCATCATGGAGTGGTGGGCCGACACATATGGCACCTGGGTCGTTCAGGGTTACGGCATGACCGAGTGCACACCGCAAATCTGCTTCAACTCCATCAAGAGCACTCTGTCCGGAGGCAGTGAGGAAGACACATTCGCATTGCGACAGAAGGGCGGTCAGCCAATCCCGCTGATGAAAATCAAGACCGTAGGAGAGGACGGGGTCGAACTACCGTGGGACGGCGAAAGTGTTGGAGACTTCTGGGTCCAGTCACCGTTTACGGCAAGTGAGTACTACGACGACGAGCGAACCAAGGAGAACATGATCGACGGTTGGTTCCGAACTGGCGATGTGGGTTCGATCGACCCCGATGGGTATGTCGTCATCCGCGATCGCTCGAAGGACCTGATCAAGTCTGGCGGTGAGTGGATCTCTTCGATCGATCTCGAGAATGCGTTGATGGCCCATCCGAAGGTTCGCGAGGCCACGGTCGTGTCTGTTCCTAGCGACAAATGGCTCGAACGCCCGATGGCATGTGTGGTACCGGAAGATCTCAGCGTCACTGAAGGCGAGTTGCGAACCTACCTCGCCAAGCAGTTTGCCAAGTGGTGGATTCCAGACTCTTTCCTATTCATTCAGGCAGTCCCGAAAACGAGCGTGGGCAAATACAACAAAAAGGAGATCCGGCGGATCTACGGCGAGGGTGGCGCCGACTGCCTCGTCACGGTCCTTGGCGCCGCGGATGCTCCGCTCGCTTCACGGTGACGGGGAGCGCAATCGGCTCAAGTCCAAAGGATTATGCATCGGGCGGGTGGACCGCCTCTCGCAGTCTCGTCGGCGAGAAAGGGCACAACGTTTGGTGTCGGCTGTTGTGCGGCCGACACCAAACATGGGACACGCCGATCCTCCTACGGGGCATGAGGCGATCGCGGCGCAGGCGAACCCTGCCCGCAGCCTCAAAACCGTCCGCACGGGCGACGCTCGAGCCTAGAAACGACTCGTCGTGATTGAAACGAGTGGCTCCCAAGACAATATAGAATATGGCCATGGCTGAACTACCAGCAACAACTTTGGGCGGCACGACAAACGACCAGCGGCCGCGTCGCACGGCTTTCGACGGCTCCGAGCAACTAAGTGCCAAGGTCGCGGCCTATGTCCGCGAGGGCATCATGGTTGGCGAGTTCAAGGCTGGGGAGTTCGTGCGGACAGAACGCCTGGCCGAGACCCTCGGCGTCAGTCAAACCCCTGTCCGCGAAGGTCTCATGATTCTTGGCAGCGAGGGAGCCGTGAACTGGGAACCTAGGCGTGGTTATCGGGTCGTTCGGGTCACTCGCAAGGACGTTGATGATCTTTTCGTCGTCCAGGCATTCATAGCCGGCGAATTGGCAGCACGTGCCGCCACCCTGCTTTCAGAGCCAGAACTTGATGAGCTGGACGAAATTCAAGTGCGGCTCGAGGCCGCCGAGGGAGAGGGCGCCTCTGACCGCGTCGACGAGCTCAATTTTGAGATACACCGTGTGATCAACAAGGCTTCCGGGTCGCATCGGATGGCGACTCTGCTGAATCAGACAGTCCACTACGTCCCGCTTCGGTTTTTCGGTGTCATCGAAGGATGGGCCTCCGCGTCGGCGCACGACCACGCTCCGATTTTCGCCTCTCTACGCGCGCGAGATCCTGACGGAGCGCGTCAAGCGATGTCTTCTCACATCGATCACATTGGCGGATTGCTGACCGAGCACCTCGAGCGTCATGGACTACTCGAGTCTGCTTGAGCAATCCGCCGCATGACGCGATCGCCGCTACTCGGCATCCTCGAAAGTGTGGCTACAGTCGTTTAGCGAGGTCAGCCAGCACTTCGAATGCATCGTCCGTTCACATGAATTCGCGAAACCGCTCCGCGTCGTAGGCCATGCCCTCGTCGAAATCCGAGCCCAACCCGTGAAGTAACGACTCGCGAGCCGTCCGACCCTCCAATGGTCCGAGGGATGCGATCCTCCTCGCGAATGACATGGATTCGACGAACCGTCCTTGACTACATATTCTATAGAAAGTATCGTCAGACGTGACGACCGTCATACTACGATCAGTTTCTTGAGGAGTTCGAAAATGGTCAACCCGTCCTCTGTCAGCTACGCGAGCGGTACCTTCGCGCTTCCATTGATCGACGACACCATCGGTCAGCATTTGGAACGGATTACTGAGCGCCACGGTGCACGGGAGGCGTTGGTCGACGTCCCGAGCGGACGCCGCTGGACCTACGAACAACCCAACAGTGACGTCGATCGACTAGCGGCCGGCCTTCTAAATCTTGGTATAGAAAAAGGCGACCGAGTGGGCATCTGGGCACCGAACGTGCCCGAGTGGGTGCTCGTTCAATACGCCACTGCGAAGATCGGAGCGATCCTCGTAAATATCAATCCCGCCTACCAGACCCACGAGCTAACCTACGTGCTCGAACAGTCCGGGGCGCGCACCGTGATCTCCACCGACCGGCACAAGTCCAGCAACTACATGGCGATGATCGCCGAGGTAAAGCCTGTGGTGACCAGCCTGAAGGACGTGCTTGTCATCGGCACCCCTGAGTGGGAGCAGGTAGCCACCGGCCTTGAGGATCCCGAGGCGGTCAGTGCGCGTCTCTTGACGCTCGACTGTGGTGACCCCATCAATATTCAGTACACCAGCGGCACGACCGGATTCCCTAAGGGCGCGACACTTTCCCATCACAACATCCTCAACAACGGATTCCTCGTGACCGAGACACAGCGATTCACCGAAATCGACCGATTGTGTGTCCAAGTGCCGTTCTACCACTGCTTTGGCATGGTCATGGGCAATCTCGGCACCATGTCCCATGGCGGTTGCGTCGTCATCCCCGCGCCATCCTTCGACGCGGAGTCCACTCTCAAAGCGATTGCCCAGGAGCGATGCACAGCCCTGTATGGCGTTCCAACCATGTACATTGCGGCACTCGACCACCCCTCATTCGCGGAGTACGACTTGAACTCACTTCGAACGGGGATCATGTCTGGATCTCCGTGTCCCGTCGAAGTGATGAAGCGCGTCATCGAGTTGATGCACATGTCGGAGATCACCATCAGTTACGGCATGACCGAGACCTCGCCGGTTTCCACCCACACCGCGATCGACGCGACCGTTGAGCAACGTACCTCGACTGTCGGAACCGTCCACCCGCACGTCGAGATCAAGATCGTGGATCCTGTCTCTGGCGACACCTTGCCTGTAGACGCAACCGGAGAATTGTGTGCCCGCGGATACCTAGTCATGCAGGGTTACTGGAACGAGCCTGAAAAGACGGCCGAGGTGATCGACAGCGAGGGCTGGATGCACACCGGCGATCTCGCAACGATGGACGAAGACGGATTCTTCTCGATCGTCGGTCGGCTGAAGGACATGGTCATCCGTGGTGGCGAGAACATTTACCCTCGAGAAATTGAGGAGTTCCTTTACTCGCACCCCGATATTGCAGACGTTCAGGTCATCGGAGTGCCAGATGAGAAGTACGGAGAGGAACTCTGTGCGTGGGTCCGCATGAGAGAGGGACGTCCCGAAATCTCGGCCGCAGACTTGAAGGTCTACTGCTCCGGCAAACTGGCTCACTACAAGATCCCCCGTTACGTCTTGGTCGCCGAAGAATTTCCCATGACGGTCACAGGCAAGATCCGAAAGCGCGAGATGCGGGAGAAGACCGTCGAGTTCCTCAAGGTCCACTCAACCCGATGAATGTCGACGGTAGGAGTTGCGCGTGAGTATTAATTACAAGGTCGATGGATCGGTCGTGCTGATCACGATCGACCGGCCCAAGGAGATGAATGCATTGGACTCGGATCTGCAGCGGAAACCTGGTCGCGCAGGGACAGAACGTACGTAACGGGAACGACACCCATGGAGCTTTGGCGGTCTACGGTTGTGCTACGGCCGACTTGACGCAGGTGGCGGAGTCTGTATGCAGTGCGTTTACATTTGGATGAACGGCAGCAGCGTCTGATGCTTGGTTTGGCGGCTGGTGAACTCGGCCGCGGTGGGATCCAGGCAATTTGGCGACTGGGGTCCATCCAGACATGCCGGGGCCGTTCAGTCCAACGCGTGAAATGGGCTAGCCGCGGGAGTGGCGTCACGAGGGATCGCCAACCGCAGCATTAGGCATTCACAGGTTTCAATCATTACGCCGCGGAGTCGGAATCGGGGCAGTGCGATCGGCGAGGCTCGACAGCAGAAGGACCAAGATCACCGGTGCGCCGCGGAGTGCATGAGACAGCACTGGGGTTAGCGGGCACTAGAAAGGGCGCGTTCGCGCAGCGTGCGGCGGAGAATCTTCCCGTTGGGGTTCTTGGGGATTTCCTCGACGATCTCTAAGATCCGTGGGTATTTGTAGGCGGCCATCTTGGACCTGCAGTAGCCGATGATTTCTTCAGCAGTAGCCGTCGACCCTGGATTCAGACTCACGAACGCAGCTACGGTCTCACCCCGATATTCATCGGGGATACCGACAACCCCGGCCTCACGCACTGCGGGGTGTGCGTACAGAACATCCTCGACCTCTCGGGGCCAGATTTTGAAGCCCGAGGCAACAATCAGATCCTTCTTCCGATCTACGACGTAGAACCAGCCCTCATCATCCATGAAGCCGACGTCGCCAGTGAGGAGCCGACCCCCTGGAAATGCGTGAGCGGTTTCCTCAGGTTTGCGCCAGTAGCCCGGGACAACACTTTCGCTGTCCATGGCAAGCTCGCCAACGGTTCCAACGGACAGATCTGCACCGTTCTCATCGACTACTCGCACGACGTATCCGCTGACCGGTACTCCTACAGAGAGCGCACCACTAACCGGATCGACCGGTGCCCTGCGACCCGCGGGGACTGCGTGAGATTGTGATGTCACTTCGGTCAGCCCATAGAGATTGTGAACGTACGCTCCTAGCTTGTCCTCGAGTTCGTTGACAGTGCTGGGCGCGACAGCTTGCCCTCCGCTCCACAACTTCTTGAGCGATGACAAGTCATGCTTAGGCAGATCGGGATCATTCATAAGCGCGATGTACGCCGTGATGGAGCCCATCACCCACGTCGCCCGGTATTGCTCAATCAGCCGAAACATCATCGACGGATGGAACCTGTAGCCAAGGACGAGAGGCATTGGAACTGCCAAAGAGACTGCGATATGCGCAATCAAACCTGTCACGTGAAAAAGCGGCGCGATTGCCAGGCAGACATCGTCAGTGTCGAGGTGCGACCAATTGCGGTAGTTCTCTGCGTTGAAGACGACTCCACGATGCAGATTCATCGCACCCTTGGCGGGGCCCGTTGTGCCTGAGGTGTAGACCAGAAACGCGACATCCTCACCGGTCAGTTCGACTGGAGCGGGACGCTGGCCAAGACGCCCCTTCATCAAATCCAGAAGATCTACAGTGTTGCAGATGCCTGCTTCCCCGACTTCGGGGAACAGGTCGGCGGGCCATGCGGAGACGAAGTCACGCTCGTTCGCCCCGATAACCGGAACTCCGTGTCGCGTCGCTACTGCTCCTATCGTGGGCACCAGTGTTCTCAGTTCGATGAGTACCTTCGGCTCCGCATCGACGATCAGGGCCTCCATCTCGTCCTCGCGGAACATCGGGTTGAGCGGCACAAGAATTGCTCCAAGTCGCCAAGCCGCGATCATGGCGATGACGAATGCCGGCATGTTTTGAACCTGAATCATGACTCGGTCACCACGAGCGACGCCGTAGTCCTCCGAAAGAGCCACCGCGAGCGCGGCCGCGAACTCATCAACTTCGGCAGCACTCAACGTGGAGTCGATGTAATGCAGCAGGGGTCGCTGAGGATCGAGCGCGACAGAGTGGTCAAACATCTCCAGCCCGTGAGCGAACCGCTTAGCAGGCTCTTTGGGTACATCCTTGTCGTACAGAGCCAACCAGGGGCGCTTGTCATAGGCAGTCATATAGCCTCCAGCCGTCACGCAGATGCGCAAGACGGTAGGTGAACACCGGCGCCACCAAACATGGCATGCATCACAGCTTTCACATTAATTCTATAGAATGCACATGTCAACAGTCCGCGACAAAACGGCTATGCGTGAAATTCGGCTGGATCGGCCCTATTTTCTATATAGAGCGTGTTGGACGGAGCGTCTATTCGGCCGCGAGGACGCCTTGCTCATCGAGAAGGTCGACGAGCAAATCACCTGCATGTCGGATGTGTGCGCGCATGGCGTCTCTCGCGGTCCCGGCGCTCCTAGTTCGAAGACCCCCAAGGATCGGTCCGTGGTCCTCGCGCCCAGCCGTTGGCCAACCAGGAATCTCGCCGTACGACTCGAATGGCACGTACCTTAGGGTGAGACCGAGCATCCACGTGAGCTTGGGAGCGTCCGCCTTCGTGTTGATGAGGCGGTGCTGCTCGAAGTCAGTCTTCTGAGCTGTAATGAGATCACCACGCTCGACCGCGACGTCGAGTTCGTGCTGCAACTCATCGAGCCGCTCCATGTCGCTCGCCTGAAGGTTGCTGACGGCACGGGCAGCCAGCTCGCCAGACACGTAGGCCTGCATGTCGTACACGTCCAGGATGTCTTGCCGCTTCAAGGGCAAGACGCTGAAGCCGCGACCTGGCTCGAAGTGGACCATGCCTTCGCCAGTCAGTGACATTAACGCCTCGCGGACTGGGGTCGCACTGACACCCAGATGGTCGGCAAGAAGCTCGGTCCGAAGACGCTGCCCACCGGTAACGACACCGGTCATGATCATACGACGGATCTCTTTAGCGACCTCGGGGCTCAGTCGTCGCGGTGAGGCCGCGCCGGATTCCTGAGCAGTCGACTTTTCGGGGAGATCAACCATTTCCGCATTCTAATGCGTAAGCCCAGCCCGCCTGGTTCACAGCCCTCCGCGGGAAACCAGTTGCTGAACAATGACGTTGCGCTGAATCTCGTTCGTCCCTTCACCGACGATCATCAGAGGAGCGTCCCTGAAGTATCGCTCGACGTCGAACTCGGTCGAGTATCCGTAGCCGCCATGAACCCTAATTGCGTCGAGCGCGACCTCCATCGCCGTCTCAGAGCAGAACAGCTTCGCCATCCCAGCTTCCATATCGGCGCGAGCACCCGAGTCAAACGTCTCAGCAGCATGCATGAGCAGGTTCTTCGCGGCCATGAGTTTGGTGGCCATGTTCGCCAATATGATCCCCACGGCCTGGTGGCGCCAGATGGGCTTTCCGAACGACTCACGTTCTTGCGCATATCGCAGGGAGTCGTCGAATGCCGCCTGAGCGACGCCAGTGGCTCGTGCGGCCACTTGGATCCGCCCGATCTCAAGCCCTCGCATCATCTGAGAGAAACCTTGACCCTCAACACCTCCTAGGACGGCGTCCGACGGGACCCGGAAGTCCACAAACGATAGTTCGCAACTTTCCACGCCTTTGTATCCAAGCTTGGGCAGATCCCTCGACACCGTGAATCCCGGACCCTTCTCCACAAGAAGGATGCTGATACCGCGATGCTGAGGCTTGGCTTTCGGATCGGTCTTGCAAAGCAGTGCGACAAGTCCCGACGTGCGAGCGTTGGTAATCCAGGTCTTGGATCCATTGATGACGTACTCTCCGCCATCGACGTGCGCTCGCGTCGTCATCGCCTGAAGGTCGGATCCGCCTCCCGGTTCGGTCAGAGCCATCGTCGCGCGAAGTTCGCCAGTCGCCATACGCGGCAGGTATTTCTCCTTCTGCTCGTCCGTCCCATAGGTCAGGAGCAACTTCGACACCACAGTGTGCCCACCCATGGACCCGGCAAGGCTCATCCACCCGCGAGCGAGTTCGTGGGTGACAAGTGCGTAGCAGGCGGTCGACACCTTGACATGTCCGTAAGGCTCCGGGATGGCAAGACCAAAGATCCCCATGTCCTTCATTTGGTCGATGAGTTTCTCGGGATATGTGTTGTTGTGCTCCAGTTCCTGGACCACGGGGCGGACTTCATGATCCACGAAGTCGCGGACCAGCTTGACGATCTCGTTCTCATCAGAGTCGAGCGAATGCATGGTGGAGCCTTTCTGATTCGGCGTCTAGAGGTTGTGCTGGCTCGCCAGCGTCAGCAGTCGTTGCGCTCTAGCCAGGACTGGTTTGTCGACCATCTGTCCGTCTACTTCGATCGCGTTCGCGTTCGCATTCGACTGCGACTGCGACAAGAGCCTTCGCGCCCACGCGATCTCTTGGGCAGTCGGTGCAAACGCGGCGTGTGTTTCGTTGATTTGTCGTGGATGGATGCAGAATTTCGCTGTGAAGCCGATGGCCCGGGCGTGGCGGACGTCATCGGCCAGGACATGCATGTCGTTGATGTTAGTTGTGACTCCATCGATCGGTGCCGCAATCGACGCGGCAGCCGACGCGAGGACAAGTCGTGCCCTCGCGAAGGAAAAGGCAACGCGTTCATTTGGGTCGACGCCAAGCTCTAGTGCGAGGTCGACATGGCCAAGCCCGACCCGGCTGACCCCAGGTGTTCGCGCGATCTCGAAAGCATTCTCGATGCCGAGGGCAGATTCGATCAGCGCCACTGTAGGGATGCCCCGGGAAGCTATGTCGGCAAGTAGCGCGGGGTCTTCGGACTTGGGAACTATGACGGGCACAGACAGGGATCGAGCCATTTCGAGATCCTCATCGAACCATACTGAACCTGGTGCGTTTATGCGCACCACCGCTGACCCGCCACGAGACAGCCAATCCGCGCTATGTGCTCTCGCTTCGATCTTCGCGTCCGCGGAGACCGCGTCTTCAAGGTCCACGATGACGATATCTGCGCCGGCGTCGTGAGCCTTTGCGAAGCGGTCTGGCCGGTTGCCGGGTACGAAAAGCCACGTCCGCGCGTGGTCGAGGAGTGTGGAGGAGGTCACGAGAAGGTCACCTCGGCTGTCACGCTCGAGCCCGAGCGTGCAGTGGTGACGTTCAATGCGGCGGTATCCGGATCGCCGGAGAGCGGCGCACCAACGATCCTGATTTTCTCGCCGACGAAAACAGGTGCACGTAGACGGTAGTTCAATGACGCCACAGGGCGATCGGTCGACCTTCGAATAAGGTCGGCGATCATCAGGATCAGAAGTGGGCCATGCACAACAAGGTCTGGATACTGCTCGACGTCCCGGCAGTACGCCTGGTCGTAGTGGATGCGGTGCGAGTTGCGGGTAAGCACACTGAACCTGAACAACATTACTGGGTTGGTGAGGTGGTCAACCTGCCATGTTCCGTGTGTCTGCGGGACACCGACTGTGTCGATGACTGTCCTCGCAGAAACGGTTTGCATGTCACCTGAGCGGTACACGACATCTCGCTCTTCCGTCACGCAGACTTTTCCGGCCTGAGAGATCTCGCTACGTACCGTCACAAACAGCATTGGTCCCGACTGCCCGGTCCGAGCCTTCACGCCGGTAAGACCGCTCACCTTGTGGGTCAGCTCGCCCTCTACGAGGGGGTTCAGAAACGTAAGTCGTCCGCCGGCGATCATGCGCCTGCGTGAAGGGATTGGAGGCAGAAAATGCCCATCGATCGGATGTCCGTCTTCACCGAGCCGTTGGGTTGGCACCCAGCTGTCGAAATACAACCAGTGCCACAGAGGGGGAATAGGCTCGTGAATCTGGAATGGGCCAGCGGGCTGGCTTAGCAGATCGGCCATGTCGCTGAACGGTTCAGTCGTCAACTGCTCTGTCTGCTCAACCTGGCCAGGGTGCCACCCGGCGACCAGGTCATTGAGGTCCACACTGTCTGTGCTGGCGCTCACTCGACCACCCCACTGTCGTGCAGGTGTTTGATCTCGGCGTCGGTGTACCTGAGAAGTTCGGACAGCACGTCATCAGTGTGCTCGCCGATAGCCGGGGCTCGCCGAGCAGCAACTTGCGTGCCATTCATCACCAGAGGTGGGCCCGGTGCAAAATGCTGACCGATCCCGGGTTGGTCGAGTCGGCTCATCAGCGGGTTGACAGCGAGGTCACCGCTAGCGACCAACTCAGTAAATGATTGGTACCGCGACCACAGCAGAGAGGACGACTTGAGGGCGGATTCGATCTCATCAAAGGTTCGCTCTGCGAACCATGAGGCGACAAGCCCGTTCAGTAGGCCTCGATGCGCATATCGCTCATCACCGCTTTTGAAGTCGGCGTCAAACTGCCGCTCGAGGTGCGGGACCAACTCCTGGATGCCCAGGATCTCCGTCAGGTTCGTCCAGTGCCTCGATGTGAGGACCAACAGCATCACGTGAACACCGTCGGCGGTGACGAAGTCGCGTCCGAAGTCGCCGTAGACCTGGTTTCCCATCCGCTCGCGTGAATGCCTTGAGAGTTCTGCCTCCGCTAAGTATCCAAGGTTTCCAGCGGTCGCCACCGCGACATCTTCGAGAGCAATCTGTAGCGACTGTCCGAGACCAGTGACGCGCCGGTGCCGTTCGGCTGCAAGTAGCCCTATGGCGATATACAGGCCAGCGGAGACATCCCAGACCGGCACCACGTGGTTGACCGGGCCCTCTCTATTCTTGTCACCCGTCACCATGGCGAAGCCGGAGGTGGCGTTAGCGGTGTAGTCGACCGCTGTCGAACCGTCCCTTTGACCAGTAAGCCGAAGGTGGATGAGATCCTGCCGACGACGACGAAGGTCGGAGTCAGTCAGGCCGTGAACTTCTCGAGCATTGGTCAGGACAATTCCACCGTCCGGACCACTTGCCTCGATGATGTCGCCAACTAGCCGACGCCCCCCCTCAGAACGAAGATTGACAGTCAGGGATCTCTTTCCTTTGTTCAGCCCGGCCCAGTAAAGACTCTCGCCCGTTGGGGCGAGCGGCCACCGCGAACGGTCGTGTGCGCCGCCAAGCGGATCGATGCGGATGACGTCGGCACCGAGTTGCGCCAGGACCATTCCCGCCAAAGGGGAAGCGACGTAACTCGACAGCTCGATGATCCGCATACCGGCTAGAGGGAGAGCCGGCGCGTCACCGCGTGCGTCCCGCGTGTTGCTCATGCCAGGTTCAACTCGATGACCGATCGTGCGCCTTCGCCAGTGGCCATCCGGTCGAACGCTGCTGGCACATCGTCGAGGGTCACACGATGGGTGATCAGGACGTCGAGGTCCAGACTCCCATCGATCACGTGCTGCACAAGCGTCGGGATGTCTTCGTCGGGGTCGGAGGCGCCGTAGATCGAGCTGGTCAGGGTGCGAGAGAAGTGGAAGAGTTCCAACGGGTTGAACGTCACCTCTTGGCTCTTCGAGCCCACGCCCACTACGGTGCATTGCCCGCCTCGCCGGACCGATCCCCACGCCATGCGGATGGTAGTCGGATTACCTACGCATTCAAAGGCATGATCGACGCCGCGCCCCTCGGTGAGAGCTCTGATCTGTTTGGCGATCTTCGGGTCGCTGGGCAGGAAGTGGGTCGCGCCGGCCTGTAGCGAGAGTTTTTCCTTCTCTTCGTTGAGGTCGACGGCGATGATCGGATTGGCGCCCGCAAGTTTGGCACCCAGAACTGCCGATAGCCCGATGCCACCTTGTCCGATGACGAGTACGGATTCGCCCGGCTTGACCTTGGCGGTGTTCTGTACGGCGCCAACACCTGTCAGTACAGCGCAGCCCATAAGAGCCGCGACGTCCATCGGAATGTCGTCGGGGATTGCTACGACGGCCGTCCCGGGCACGACAACTTCCTCAGCAAACGCCCCCATTCCCAGCGCAGTGTGGATGGTTTCATCGCCGGCCTTCACCCCAGTGTCGAGAGTGACAGTGCCTTCGATAGTGCTGCACAACCAAGGCTGGTCGTGGGTGCAAAACCAGCATGTCCGGCACGGTGCCGCCCAGTTCAGGACCACATGTGTACCGACGGCGACCTCGGTAACCCCGGACCCGGTTTCGACGACAACTCCGGCCGCCTCATGGCCGAGAATCAGCGGGAACTGCGGAGTAAGGGTGCCGTTGATCAGTGAGAGGTCCGAGTGACAGACACCGGCTGCGGCGATCCGGACGCGAACGTCGCCGGCACCAACGGCCGGGAGTTGCACTTCGCGCACGGTGGGTGTGCCACCAAGCTGATCGACTACTACTGCTTTGACCATGAGATTCTCCTTGGATCGGCGTGATTGAGTGAATGAG
This sequence comes from Aeromicrobium sp., assembly GCA_014377785.1. Taxonomy (GTDB): domain Bacteria; phylum Actinomycetota; class Actinomycetes; order Propionibacteriales; family Nocardioidaceae; genus JACMOZ01. The sequence goes on along the minus strand of JACMOZ010000204.1, from coordinate 7,005 downwards.
GTTGTTGAACCTGAGAATCGGGAGGGGACTCGTCTAGATCTGGATGGACTTCGTCTCAAGGAACTCGTCGAGGCCGAGCCGTCCCATCTCGCGGCCAACGCCGGATTGCTTGTAGCCACCGAAGGGCGCGTTCGGGTTATAGGCGGCGCCATTCACGTCGATTTGGCCAGTTCGAACGCGTCTCGCGAACGCGATCGCCCGGTCTTTGTCGTTGGACCAGACGGCGCCATGCAGCCCGAACTTGGAGTTGTTCGCGATGGCCAACGCGTCCTCTTCATCCTGGTAAGCGATGATCGAGAGGACGGGACCAAAAATCTCTTCCTGGGCGATTGTGGAGTCAGGGTCGACATCGCCGAACACTGTTGGAGATACGAAATAGCCGGTCTCTTTTCCATCCGGTGTGTCGGCCCCGCCAGCAACAAGGCGCGCACCCTCGGAAACTCCCGTGCGGATGTACTCAACGATTCGGTCCCGTTGAGCTCCAGACACAACGGGCCCCAACTTGGTCGCCGGATCGAGCGGATCGCCCATCGTGAAGCCCTCGGCGTACTTCTTGGCCAGAGCCAGAGCTTCCTCGTTCCGGGAAGCGGGGACCAGCATCCGGGTCCACGCGGTGCAGGTCTGCCCGCCGTTGAGGAATGCGTTGGAAACTCCGACCTTGACGGCCGTTTCCAGGTCCGCGTCCTCCAGAATGACGTTGGCGGACTTCCCGCCCAGTTCGAGCGTGACCTTCTTGACCGTCTTGGCGGCAACCTCTGCGACGCGAACGCCGGCAGCAACCGGGCCGGTGAAAGATACAGCGTCAACTTCCCGATGAGCTGCAAGCGCCTCGCCGACGACTGGGCCGAAACCAGTCACGAGATTGACAACTCCGGGGGGGAAGCCTGCCTCGTCGAGGGCGTCGAAGAGCATGAAAGCGGTGAACGGCGCCACCTCGCTGGGTTTGACGACGATGGTGCAACCTGCGGCGAGGGCGGGTGCGAGTTTGCACGTGATCTGATGCAGGGGGTAGTTCCAGGGGGTGATCGCGGCCACAACACCGACGGGCTCCTTGGCGATCAGCGTGTTCCCAACCTGCTCCTCGATCTCATCAGCTTCGAGGAGGTCGATGTAAATGCCCACGTCGGTCTGGGGCAGCGCGGCCTGGATGCGGGTGGCGATACGTAGGGGAGTGCCGACTTCCTGCGCGATCGACAAGCCGATGTCTTCCGCGCGCTTCGCGAGTCCCTCCTGAAGTTTGTGAAGCAATTCGGCGCGCTCGGCGCGGGTCGTCGCCGACCATGCCGGAAACGCTTTGCGCGCTGCCATGACGGCGCCATCAACGTCCCCCGCAGTGCCCTCAGGCACTCTCCCGAGGATCTCTTGCGTCGTGGGATTCTCGACGTCGATTCCGGCTCCGGACTCACCGTCCACCCACACTCCGTCTATATACAGTTTCATACGGTCGTTCATGAGGCTCCTTGAGATCTCGGCGTCGAAGACATTTTTCAGCGTACACCCTTGACTACATTCTATAGAATGTGCAAGATGGACTCAGTTGCTGTTACCTACGTCACTCCGGAGTGCGCAATGAGTCAGAGCGTAATTTGCAAGCGCGGTGGCGCGCTCGCCTCAGAAGTTGCGCGCGCAACGAGAGTTCGAGCAGGGAAGTGGCGTGCCTTTCTCGCCCCTCCCCGTCCCTTGCTCGCGCTGTCGCCTCGGACGCCGTCGGTCATAGGTTGCGACGTTGCCGTCGATCGGCAGCGGTCTGAGCGTCCCGCTCCTGACTCGATTCACAAATCGCACAAGCGGCTGCACCCATCACAGGAAAGAGGCACAACATGACAGATGACGACAAGATCAAGGTCACCATCCTTCCCACGGGGACGATGCACGCAGATCTCGTCTGGCTGCTGATCGATCCGGGCCGCATGGCCAATCGAGATAATCCCGAGAAATTGCGTGACTGGGTGGAGCTGCCGACACACGTCGTTTACATCGAGCATCCCGATGGAAAGAAGTTGCTCTGGGATGCCGGCGTTCCGCGCGACTGGGAGACCCGATGGGCGCCCCCAGGCTTCAACGAAGTCTTCCCGGTCGACACCGTCACGGAAGACATGTGGTTGGACTCGCGCCTGAGGCAGTTGAACCTTGAGCCCGGGGACATCGACTACCTTGTGTTGTCCCATCTGCACCTTGACCACGCCGCGAACGCACAACTGTGGGCCAACACCGGCACCAAAATCATCGTGGACGAGGAAGAGAAGAAGGGCGCCCTCAGTTTCGACGGTTACAGCCTAGGGGCCCACATCAAGTCTGACTACGACGGACTTGAGCTCTCAACAATCGGCGAGGACACCGAGATTCTTCCCGGCATCAAACTTCTCCGGACGCCCGGCCACACGTGGGGAACACTGTCACTCCAGGTCGACCTCGCCGACGAGGGCACCATGATCTTCGCCTCCGATTCGCTTTACCGCAGCGAGAGCTACGGCCCGCCAGCGATCGCCGCAGGCATCGTGTATGACACGGTGTCATGGTTCAAGTCAGTCGAAAAAATCCGCGGCGTCGCAGAGAAGACCGACGCAAAGATCGTCTTCGGCCACGACGGAGATCAGATCAAGGAACTGAAGACCGGAGTCGGCAACTACTACACCTGATCCCCCGGATCAACATCGCTCATGATCGTGGTCCTCGTCGCCAGCCGGCGGGCACCGCGATCCCAGCAAGAAGGAGCACTCTCCATGCCCACGTATGACTTCCTATGTAACTGCGGACACCGCTTCGAGCGATTTCTGCGAAGCTACAAGTCAGCCAACCCGGACTGCGAGGTCTGCGCACGACCGACATCGCGAGTTCCCAGTCGCGTAGCCATGCTGGGCGCCGCCTCCATTCCTGAAGGTGATACCTATGCGCCGAAGTCGTTCGAAGGAACGGCCAACGGCAACAGGGAGCTCATCGCGATCTGGCAACGCAAGCTCGAGACCAGGCGTAAATTCGAGGAGAAGCACCCCGAACACAAGACGACGCGGGAAGCCATTGCGGCCCACGAGGGAGCATTCGAAAACAATCCCCTCACCTATCGCGAACTCGCGTCGCGCGCAGAAAAGACTGGCGACGCCACTGCGGCCGCTGCCGAAGCCAGCCGAGATCGAGGCGTGAAGGCTGTACCTAAGAAGGATGTCAACCTCTAAGCCAAGCCGTGACGCGTGATTGAAACGCCGCCGATGCACTTGCATTTCGCGCATCGATTCGAGGTCCGGGAACGTGCCCTCGGGACTGCCCCCACTTTGGTTGACACCGTTGATGTGCCCCGGGTTGATGGTTTTCAGTCCGCATTTTTGCCAGGTAAATTGTCTCAAACTCGGCCGGGGTGAGTTTGCCGAGGCGGCGCCGGCGTGGTTATTTTGTGAATGCGAGGGCTGTGATGGCGGCGATTTTGCGGCCCTGGGCGATTGGATCTGTCGGACTCCCCCGAAGGAAGCTGGCGAGGGTCCCGTTGTAGATGAGCAGAATGGCCGCAGATAGCTGTTCTGCTTTGGCTCCGGCCAGTGGCTTGGAGAGGGTCCGGAGACGTTGAGTCAGCAAAGCAGTGTCCGCGCTGATGAGGGCGCTTGCTGCATGCTCCGTGTCGGGGATCTCCACGGCTGTGGAGAGGAACGCACACCAACGGGCGTTGTAGTGGCGCCCACGATAAAGCTTCAACGCATCAAAGACGGCCAGAAGTCGTTCGTGGTCCGATTCCGCAGCGCCAATTGCTTCATCCCAGCAGTCCTGCCAAATCTCAAGCCGCCGCAGAAGACTCGCTTGAAGCAATCCGTCCTTATTACCAAACTGAGAGTAAAGAGTGGCAACAGAAACCCCTGCCCTGGCCAACACATCATCAACTCCAGTATTGGTAATGCCGTTGAGGTAAAACAGTTCATCCGCAGCATCGAGCAGCCGCTGCCTCGCCGATGGCGTCCCGGATTGTGTTTCCATATCCATCACTATAACGTTGGTTCTACTATAACGTTGGTTCTACCAAGGAGTCTGGGTGCGCGCTCGACTGCCGTTCATCTTTAGTGCCACTGCCCTCATCGCCGCAACCTACGGTCTGACTCGCTTCGGTTATGGATTATTCGTTCCAGCCTTCAGCCGGTCATTCGACCTGACTCCCGCCGTGACCGGCACCATTTCCAGTGGCAGCTTCCTCGCTTACTGTGTTGCGGCAGCCACTGCATACCGCATGGCTGATGCACCTCGGTTGACTGTGCTTCTTGCCGGCGCAATCGCGTCCGTGGGCAGCATCGGTGTGGCGCTCTCTGGCTCCGCGATGGTCCTGGCGGTCAGCATGCTCGTCGCCGGCGCCGGTGCGGGATTCGCCTCGCCTGGCCTGGTCACTCTGATTGACGAAAAGGTCACTTCCGCGGCTACTGCGCGGGCTCAGGCGGTGGTCAACTCGGGCACAGGATTCGGGGTTGTCATCGCTGGCCCTCTTGCCCTGGTCCTTACCGATCAATGGCGGACGGCTTGGTGGATTATTGCTGTCCTCAATATCGCCACCACCGCTGCCGTGCTGATCACCGCTAAACAATCCACAGAACGAACGCGTGCCGTGGGGCATGCGGCCTTTCGACTTACCGATTTGAAACCATTGCGTCATGCCGCAGTCGCCGCCTTACTCGCGGGAATGTCGAGCGCCGCTGTCTGGACCTTCAGCAGATCGCTGGTCACCAGAGAAGGTCAGATGAGCGAAACAGAAGCAACCATCTTCTGGGGGTTCCTTGGCATGGCTGGCATAGCAGGGGCCTTCTCCGGAGATCTCGTCACCAAGTGGGGTCTGCGTACAGGGTGGATCACCACCGCAGCACTGATGGGTGTGGCTACCTTTCTCATTGGAGCCTGGCCCTCCAACATCATTGCCGTATATCTCGGCGGCGCCGTGTTCGGTGCCAGCTACGTCGCACTTAGCGGCGTCCTTATCGCCTGGGCCACTGACACAATCCCTAGACACGGCGCAGCCGGGACCGCAGCCTTATTCATCACACTGGCCCTCGGTCAGGCGGTCGGGGCGCTACTCATCGGGGCATTACTGGAGATAACCAATCCACTATGGGCCTTCGCTACCGCCGCCGCACTCGCCGGCACAAGCCTTAGCCCAGCCCTCCTCGGCACAGCGCCCACCCGACAGGATCCTCAGCGCGCCATTGAGGGACCTGTTACGGGACGGTAGAACCGCCACTCGAAGCTACGAATAGCCGCCATTTATGGCTCTCCTTCTCGGTCGCCGGCACCGGTCCGATGCCCGCACAAACTCACGGGAGCGTCGGTCTTCGGTCAGGCCGTCGCCGCCGGGCCGGGCTGGAGATCGGGCCGATTGGCAGTGGTGTTAACCGCCGATGAGGACGACCGGCGGGCCGCCAACAAGGTCCTCACCATCGTGGTCCACCCCAGTCTGCACTCGAAAGTCGTCACGACGCCGCTGACGCACTACTCGCTTTCCCGGTTATTCGAAGAGGTCGCAGGGACGAAATACCCGCACTATGGAGCCACCGCACGGTCGATGCGCAAGGCGTTCGGACTGACGCTCGCTCCGGCAGTGACGGCGACCTCAGCACAACGAGCTACGCCTTCGTAACGAACGCCGCTCGCCGCCTGATCGTCAGTTGTCGAGATCATCAGTTGTCGAGTTTGGGCAAGCCCTTTGCTATAACTTTTTGTAACGCCGCCTTGATGACGGCGGCAAGTCCGGGGACCGGGGAATCAAAGTCGATTGTGTAGTCGAGGTGAGTGCCGCCGTTGGCGTTGGAAGTCAGGCGTTGTGTGCCCACGTGGTTGCGGATGGGGCTGCCTTTGCTGATCTTGTATTCGATCAGCCTGTTCGGTTCGGATTTCGTCACCGTCTCGTGAAATGCCGGCGGCAGTCCGAGCGGTTTGAGGCTGCGGGTCGAGCCCACACCGTTGCGTGAACCGTCGGTTCCGTCGCAGACGCGGCTGATTTTCGAAGCGAAGACCACGCCCAGATTTTCGTGCTCGCTGAGCCGGTCGAAGATCGTCGCCGGATCGGCGGTGAAGTCATGAGTGACGTGGACGCGCTGGGTTTTGGACATGCGCGCCACTTTAGAGCGTTCGCTCTTGAGTCCGCACCCCCTTCATTCAAGTTGCAGTTTCGCCAGTTGCAGGGCCGCAAGTTGCAGATGGCCTCAACCCACAAAGGCTCAGTTGGCCTGCGTCGGCGTCCCTTCCGTACTCGACTGGCGTAGCCGGCGCCCACGACCTGGACTAACCTGAGCCGATCATGTTTCGCATCCTGTTCTTCGAGCCGAGAATCCCCGGCAACACCGGTAATGCCATCCGTCTCGCGGCGGCAACGGGCGCCGAACTTCATCTGGTCGAGCCGCTCGGCTTCGACTTGTCGAGTGCCCAACTCAAACGTGCCGGCCTCGATTATCACGATCTCGCCGTGATGACGGTCCATCCCGATCTCGAGTCCGCCTGGGCCGCCTTACTTCCCGCCAATGTCTATGCGTTCACCGCCAGCGCGGCCACGACCTACACCGATATCAGCTATGTTGCCGGCGATGTCCTGATGTTCGGACCGGAGCCTTCGGGGCTGCCCGACGATGTGTTGAACGACCCTCAGGTCACGGCGCAATTGAAATTGCCGATGCTGGCCGGCCGACGGTCGATGAACCTCGCAAACACAGCGTCCATCGCGGTGTATGAGGCCTGGCGTCAGCATAATTTTTTCGGCTCAAAGTGACATCGGTGGGGACATAGCGGCAATTGGATGAATTCGTGCCTACTGCGGCGAAATCGGGCTTATGGTTATCGCCAGTATCCCGAGCAAGGACAGCACACCATGAGCGCCCGTCTCTCCTCTCACCTGGATTGGCCCTTTCTGCGAGTTCGGCCCCTTCCCCGGCTTTGGATCGTGATTGTGCTCGTGTGCACCCTCCTGATCGCACCGCTCGTGATGCAGCGCGTGACGGCTTCGGCCAGCGGCCCTGGCATTGCCGTGATCGGCGACTCGATCTCGGCCCG
>JACMOZ010000203.1 GCA_014377785.1 Aeromicrobium sp. | reverse complement strand
TTCGGCCTCACCGCCCACATCGTGCCCACCGGGGATGCCGTGACCGAGATCGACCGCCTCGACCGTGTTGCGATGTTCGCTGCACGGATTCTCACCGACTTTATCGACTCGACCATGATTCTTGGGGTGGCGTGGGGATCGACGATCGCGTCGGTAAGCCGACATCTCGTGCGTAAACCTGTGCGCAACACCCAGGGCGATTCAGGTTCCGCCCGTCACCTGAGCAGATGCATTCCACAGATGCGCATGTTCCGCGCACTGCGGAACAGGCCAATTTGCGGAACGCCCTTACCCAGATGCGAACGCACGTCGAATTTAGGCCGAGATACCATATCTACTTGAATGTAATTGACCTGGAGATTCCGTGGCCGCGTCGACACTGCTACGTTCATCCCGCCTCGCGAGCGGCATCACCCAGGGTGATCTGGCAGCGAGCGCGAAAACGAGTCAGCCTGAGATCTAGACAATCGAGAGTGGCAAGAAAATCCCCACTGTCGAGACTCTCGAGCGACTTCTTCGCCAGACGGGCCATCGCCTCATTGCAATCCCTGGAGCAGGAGTCGACGCTGCCGAGACCGCCGATCGAATCGGCTCAAAAAACTCAAGAGACTCAAAACTTCGCGCGTTCCTCGATTACTCCGACAGTTTGGCCGCTGCGCGGGGTGTCGATCGTGTGGTGCTAGGGATCGCAGAACCTCACTCGACAGGATCGGTCGCGTGGGATGCAGCCCTCGCAGCCCTCGTCGACTACTGGCTCAGCAAGTCGAGACTGCCCAAGCCCGAATGGATCGACTCACTCTCTCGCTTCCTTGAAACGCCCCAACCGCCACAGCTCGGCGAGTATGACCTGGCTCCCGAGCTCGATGAAGTGCCGGCAGAGTTCCGTCGCAGGAATGTCTTGGTTGATCGCGCAAGTCTTGAGAGCGTCTAACCTATGCTCCTTCGAACCCTTGGAATTCTCAAAGAAGTGGGAAGTTCCCCGGGCCGGTGTCCCTTCTCATACGTTCCATAAACTGGTATGTTCCATAAAATGCGGAACACAACACTTTATGGAACTGACGATCTGATCGATCGCTTCATGTCCGCGCTCCGCGACCTGGGACCCCGCGACTCTCTCAACGAGATCGCCCTCGCCAAAGCGAAGCGAAAGGACGGCGCAGACGCCACGGTTCGATGGCGTGTCGCGGGCGGGTCATTCTCGCTAGCACTTGATGTGACGGTGTCGCCAATCGGACCCCTGGCTGCATCCATCAAGGGAGCCCGAGCGTCCGACAGCGAAGTTTCAGTTGTGCTCTCTCCCTTCATTTCGCGCACCGCCCAAACGCAACTGGAGAGCCAAGGGCTTTCCTACTGGGATCCCACCGGCAACCTCCTCCTTCAAAGCCAGAGTCCATTTATGTGGATCAGGCAGGAGGGCTCGGCCAAGGATCCGAACCCAGAATCAAAAAACACAGCCCTTCAGTCACTGAAGGGGCGCTCGGCGTCAGAGGTCGTGGTGAAGCTGCTGAGCAACGGCCGCGCAGCGACGGTTCGCGACCTCGCCCGTGAATCGGGAGTCGGCTTGGGCACCGCTAGCCGGGTGATCAGCCTCCTTCGGAACGAGGACTTGCTGGAGCCGACCGGGGACGGGCCGATCGTTGTGAACGATCCGGTACGGCTCGCCCGACGCTGGGCCGAGGACTACAGCTTCGAGAAGACCTTCAAGGCCAAGCGATACTTCTCCATTCTCGGGTCGAGCGTGGCGCTAGAACGCATCCGAGAGTCGAACGCGAACTACGCCGTTACGGGCCTCGCCGCCCAAGCTCTCTGGTACGAAGCGGATACCCGCATAGCCCCGCTGCCTGCCAGCGACCTCTGGCTCTACACGGATGATGTAGCCCGCATCGAGAAGGTCGCCGACTTGGTACCGGACAATGCGAACGGCACCATCGTGGTCGCCCAGACTGAGTTCTTTGGGGCGGGCCGCGAGAACTATCGTCCGGTCGGAAACACCCGAACCGCATGGCCCTGGCGTGTAGTCGGGGATCTGCTTTCGCTATCGGGACGCTACTCCGCAGCGGGCTCCGATTTTGCCGAAGAACTAGCTTCGCGACCGACGGGGCCCTATGCCTGAGGCTTCGATTCCGCGCGAGTATGTCATCGCCCGGCGAGTGCTGCTGGACTGTCTAGCGTTGCTCTCCGCGCAGTCAGAGGCGCTCGTGCTCGTCGGGGCCCAGGCGATCTATTTGCAGACTCCCGTGCTCGATGTCGGCCTCCCCGCCTCAACTACGGATGGCGACATCGCCATCGACCCGGACCTGCTCTTCGAGAATCCCGACCTTGCCGAAGTTCTCGAAGCTGCCGGCTTTCGCCCGCATACGAGCCCTGGGACTTGGTTCTCGCCCGAGGGTGTCCCGATCGATCTCATGGTGCCAAGCGGCGCGCTGCCCGCTTCCAGCCGACGAACTGCGCCCCTGGAAGGCCAGGGCGGGCGAACAGCACGGCGCACGTCGGGGTTGGAGCTAGCACTTCGTGACAACAACACGATGGAACTTCGTGCGCTTGATCCGAAGGACACGCGGGTTGCGCTGGTCAAGGTCGCCAGCCCTGCTGCCCTGATAGTAGCGAAACTCATCAAACTCAATGAGCGGATCTCGAGCCCAAAGCCAGACCGCATTCTTGCGAAAGACGCCAGCGACGTGCTTCGGATGCTTCGCTACAACGACGCCGCAGCAATCGGCTCAACCCTCGACCGATTCGCTGCCGAAGGCATCGGGTCCGGCACGATAGAGTCCGCAGTCGAGTTCCTTCGATCACAACTCGCGTTAAGGAAATCACCATTAGTTGAGCTCGCGGTCGAGTACCATCGGCAGTTCGAAACCGGGGCACAGATTACGACGTCCTATCGAGCACTCGCGCAACGGCTTCTCGACAGATACACAGTCGGAACTTAGAAACGTGAGACTGGCTCGTTGTAATGTCGGAAGACTGACCGGTTACCTCCTCGGGGCAACCTATCTACCTCCCGAGAAGGCGCGTTAGCCAGTTCTTGCTGGACTTCAGCTTTTCCTGAGGCTGAGTCGCCGAAACATCTTGTAGGTCCTCTTCAAAGAGCCCGACAACTTGCAGGTCAATGTGTATGCCAGTGAGCCAGCCATCGCTGCTGCGAGTTTCGAGAAGAGGGTAGAAGCCGTCGCCCCAGCCTGAATGGGTCAGCACCACGTTCTCCCCCAACGCCGCTCGAGGCATCACAAGGTTGGCCGCGCCGCGGATGTGCGGAGCGTCTGAGTCCATCACCGAAAACCAAGAGTCGGGATTCCCCGAATCGAACACTTGGTCGTACCACGACGACGTGTCCTCGGGCATGCAACGCAAAACAGCTTCGGCATCCACGAATGCCACTGTTCCAGCATCTACCCCCACACCAAAAAACTGATCGGTTGGTGGCGGGCCATTTGGCCCACTCGCGGGAACCACCAGCCTGGACTCGGCCGCGGATAGGACTACGGACAGGTACGCCTCCCTGAGATGAGAGCCGTCCTGGTCGGTTGACACATCCGCAATCGTGACTCTTACAGGGTAGTCACCGGGCGGGATCGGAACGATGACCGATTCATCGAGATACACGAAAGGATCGCAAGCGCCAAGCATGCCAGAAGGCACGCGGAGAATCCCGAGATCCTGAACGCTGAGAGTCGCCCTCTTGCCTTGCGGCAATGGCGCGAATCCCGTTCGCAGGGCATAGTGATCATCAATCTCCACCCGCCAATCTTGTCGGTATTGAGCTACTGATTCGCAACAATTCGAATTGAAATCACGAATCGATCCGAAATTCAACTTTGTTATGTATCAGGACATCTCCGACAGTTCTGCATCAATAAACCCCTGAATCCCGAGGAAGTTGGGCACCCCACCTGCTACTTCAAGGGTCCAATTCGCTCTTGTAAAGCGGGGGTCGACGGTTCGAATCCGTCAGGGGACTCAAAAAAAGAGATGCTGACGCGTCTCTTTTTTTGAGCCCGCATGGCACTAGGTCTTCACTGCGTCAGACCCGCGCCACGAGATCGCTCCTGACTCACCAAACCCGAACTCGGGCTGTATGTCACCATGACTAGCGCCTCACTCTGCATGCTGCGCTCTGGTTCAGGACGGTGAGCCGAGGTGAGCGGGTCGCCCTGATGGCCTACGGGGCGCGGGCTGGAAGGTGGCGAGGCGCCCTGTTGCTAGAGCGCCGCCGCACCGTCAACTATGTCCGGGACGCGGCTCGCGGGTAAAGCCAGCGGAGCACGAGCAGGCCGAGAGCGGCACCGATGATCTGGGCCGCGATGTAGCCGGGCGCCGAGGTTGGGGCGATGCCGGCGAACGTATCGCTGAAGATGCGGCCGATGGTGATGGCGGGGTTGGCGAAGCTCGTCGAGCTGGTGAAGAAGTAGGCGGCTCCGATGTAGGCGCCGACTGCCGCGGGCGTCAGATTCGCTCGATCAGTTCTAGCGAGGACGAAGATCACGAGAATCAGTCCTGCTGTCGCAATAACCTCGGCGAGGAAGTGCGGGGGCATGAGGCGATCGGTGGTGCTGATACTGACTGCCGGGTCACCGAACATGAGGTTGGCGAGGATCGCGCCGACGATGCATCCGGCAATCTGGGCGGGGATATAGGCGATGGTGTCCCGCCAGGCCCGCATCCCGATGACGGAGTCGACCAGCGAGACGACGGGGTTGAAATGGGCGCCACTGACCGGGGCGAAGATCAGGATGAGAACCGGCAGCCCCAGCGCCGTGGCGAGCGCGTTCTCGAGAAGCTGCAGCCCGGTGTCGCTGGGCGAGAGTCGCTGGGCCGCGATACCGGATCCGATGACGAGGGCGGCCAGGAGCGCGCTGCCGAGGAACTCGGCCGACAGGCGCCGCGCAAACGCGAGGTTCACGCGGAGATCAGCAGGGTCGTCAAGCTCACGTCGATCACCCTAGCGCAAAACATCGACAATCATCGATGTTTCAACCATCAGCACGACGGCCGCGCATAGACTGCTGTCTATGCTTTTCTCCGAGGGCGTGACCGCACAGCCAGGACTCCTCGGGCGGAACGAAGCTGAGCAGATCGCCCGCAACCTGCGTGCGATGGCCGACCCCACGCGCATCCAGATCCTGAGTCTCATCGTGGAAGCACCAGGCGGGCGTCGCCCCGTCACCGAACTAGCGGGCGAACTCGGGCTGAGCCAGCCGACGGTCAGCCATCACCTCAAAGTGATGGCCGACGAGGGCATCCTTGAGCGCGCCCAGACGGGCCGGCAGGTCTGGTACTCGGTCGCTCCAGCCCGCATGAACGATGTGGTCGATTCCGTCCGCTCAGACCCGGTCGCTGCGACCGTGGCGCCCGCCGTCCTGAGCCGGATTTCCATCGACCTGGCCACTCGGTTCGCTGGCACCTTCTCCCTCGAGACCATCACCGGGTACGTCAGAGAGAGCCACACCCTGCTGGTGAATCGCGCCGGCATAGCGCGCTATCTCCCGTCGCTGACCGCCCGATTCGCCGCGGA
>JACMOZ010000202.1 GCA_014377785.1 Aeromicrobium sp. | reverse complement strand
TCCTCCACGCCCGCATCAGGACCGTGCCAGTCACTGGCGAACGCAACCACTGGCGAGCCGTCGTCGATCTCCCACATCACGCCTCCTCCGGCTTCTGAGACGCGCAGTATCGAGGTTTCTCACCGCGCGATGCCCCCCAATCGGTGGTGTGAGCTCCCCAGGTTGGGCCGTACCAGAGGGCTAAGGGATGCATTGTGACGTCCTTCTTGTGAGCAAGCGACAGGTCTTGATCTCCAAAAAGTAGTCAGGCGCGCCGCGGCGTTGGGCTCGTGCAGGAATGCACTTTCAGATCCAAATTCGGCCCTTTCAAATGCCGCGCACAGGGATGTCGATGCCACACGCCGTGTGGCCAGACAGGATCCCCGTGCCGCACCCCACCCCGATTGACCAACTTCTCTCCGCCTACACCGAGCTAGCGCAGCGACCACCGAAACGACTTACCCCGGACCGCACTCGGTCTTTGATGTTCTTCACCTACGAACAAGCCCTGGCGAGTGGCAGCGGTTTGACCGATCCCGTGCCAGTCCGCGTGAGCCAGTGGACGACGGCACTTCACGCGCTGGAAGCGTTCGTCGCGCAGAACGGACGCTGGCCGCGAGAAAACAACCGAGCGAAAGGCTCATCCATCACCCCCGACGAACGTCGCCTCGCGACGTGGGTGAGAAGCCAACGATCTGCAGCAGATCTGGGACGCCGGTGCACATACCAACTCGATCGCCTCGCCTGCATTCCGGGCTATCACGAGCGGCCGCTTGAGGACCGCTGGAATACACAGTTTCTGGCCTACCAGCGGTTCGTAATTCAGCATCATCGCGCGCCAGTTCTCAGCAGCACCAGCAACACCGAGAAGCGGCTTGCCGCATGGGCGGCGAAACAAAGAATCGCCTATCGCAACCGGCGTCTCGCCGCGCGTCGGATCAGTTTGCTTGGACAGCTGCCGTTGTGGACGTGGGGGAAGTGACCGCTCACGCGGGAGAAGAGGCTTACCCTCACCTCCGAACGAAAAGGTCCCCGCGGCGGCTAGGTGAGCGGTCGTCGGGTGCAATTGCAGAGATCTCGATCCTGCAGAGGTCATCAAGCGAGGAGTTTCACCAAGGAAGCTGCTGGCGGTTTGATTGACCAGTCGACTAAACCATCAGCAGTCCCGGGCTTGCCTGAGCAGGCTCAGGCATGCGTACCGGCTTCGGCTCGTATATGGCCTTGCACAGAGGCTTGGATCAGGACTTCTGGAGCTCCGCCGTCGTCCTCGTTTGTGAACACCCGGACTTCATGTTCTGCGCGACTGAGCGCTAAGTACAGCATTGAGAGCAGTCGAGTCTTATCTGACGACGAGGTAGCGCCCGGATTCATATCAGGTACCCCGACAGCCAGCACAGTTTCAAACTGTAGACCCGCAAGGTGCTCCGCAGATCCAATAACGACTCCCTTATTGCGATAGCGGAGGCCCTCGATATCGGATCTTCCGGTCACCGTCGTCACATGAAATTTGCCCGACCGACTCAGTTCGCCGGCGAGATGTGTGAAGCGAACCCATTGGCGGCTATCAACGACGGCTACCGCGATTCGCCCTCTTGAATAGAGATCACGAATCGAGGCGTAAAGGTCGGACTCCTCTCCAGATCGACTGGAAGAACTGATGAGTCGGGGAATCGGCCCGTCTTCCTGCGAAGAAACAACCTTAGAAAAATCGATATCCCAGTCTTGACCTAAAAAGAGTGTCGGAAATGCGAGGTGAATATGCTTAATCAGCGACAGAATTTGCGGGCTAAAACGATGAACCGTCGTTAATTCGTAGCCTCGAACGTCACCCAGGTCACCTTCAGCCGCATCGGAAGCCGACGAACGAGTCTCATCAGCAGCAACTCCGATGAATGCAGAGGAGGGCGACTGTCGCGGATCGGCTGCCATGAACAGGCGAGGGTAGGTTGCGACGTCACTCGTCAGATAATGCAATACCTGACGTTCCAGAGGGCTAAAAAGGTGAAATTCATCGACAAAAATCAGATCGTATCCCTCAGTCTTTCGCCGACGGTTCCAGGCGTGAGTTTCTAGATAACTAACGAAGTCCGCAAGAAGTTGATCTGTCGTAATGAGAGACCTATCTTCCAAGCTTGAGACATAACGTGAATAAAGTTCGTAAACAACTCTAAGGTCGGCCTTCGTGGTGAGCGGTTGCATCCATGAGGCTCGGGTTAGTTGGAAGTAGCGCAAGTCAGAGCCGGCTCCAGGAAAAATTCCCGAAGCACCGATAACGGATCCGAACTCGATCAAAAGATCCCATGCGAGGGCTAATCGAACTTCGTCGTCGTTCGAATCGAATCGATCCCGCAGACTCGCCGAGACACCTTGTTTATATGAGATCCAATCACTCGCAACGAAATCGCGGACGACGTCCGCGATTTCGTCAAGCTGTGCTTGCTTCCCGCTCAAACTATCGTCACCGACGAGCGAGAACGCCGCCGAGTCGACGTACTCCTTCGGGATGAGTGACTGAGCTACTGCTAGTAGAGGTAAGACTTCGATATCAGGAACGGGCGTTACTCCCATCGAATCGATTGAACTCTGCACTTGGGCGGCCAGCGCCCAGCTGTGTGTCACGAACAAAATACGAAGGGGCTCTTCGTTTTTCGGTCGGAGATACTCTCTGATGCTCTTGAGCGTGAGAGCCAGCGTCTTGCCCGAGCCCGCAGGGCCGCGAAGGCGAATCGATTTGTCTGTTGGGGCCTCGATGAACGCGATTTGATCGTTTGAGATTTCACTCATCCAGGTTTCGTAGGTTCTGACGTAGGGCCGAAGCTGTTCGAGTGCCGTCAAATTCATGTCTACGTCGACCGAGACACTCCGACGTGCTTCCGAAAAAACGCGCACGGCATCTGTGATTGCTGCATTCCAGGCCGACTCATTGAGCGGGTTGGATCGCTGCGATGACGCCGCGAAATCTTCCAAGGTTGACTTATTCGCGGAAGTGGTCGTTTGCCAGAAGATTACGTCAGCTCGATCTCCATATTCGACTTCAGCGATCCATCTGGTTGATTGTTCGTCGCCGGAAGGGACGGCAAAAAATGCAATAAATTGATCGTGCTTGTATTGAGCCCACCCTCTGGGGAGCGAAAGGGGTTTTATGCGCGCTCGTTCGGTGAAGGCTGACATACGACTCAGCGCTTCTCGACGGAGGCGAAAGAGTTCATCAGGCACAAACGGATCTCGATTGAAGGCTTCGCGAACAATTGAGATGCGTTGGCTGTCGACTGTGTCATCGGCAGCAATGAGGAACGATACCTCAGGTGTTTCAAACTGATGCAGTACTGCGGACGCGCCGATAGCGTCCGGGAGGTGGCCAGTGGCAAGCTCTCGCAACGCGGCGACGGTAGTTATCAGGGGCTTCATGGTCAACCTTCTGCGAAATAGTCGGCGTGGAGGTCCCGGACTTCTTCATATTCGTTTGGTAGACCGATCGAGAGAAATACCAGGGCGAATCTTTGCACGAGCGCGTGAGCGTAGCGATCTTTGAGCCGTGAGATTCGCCGATGGCTTATCTCTCGCTTGACGTTACCCAACGAGATGGACAATTCCGACACCTGTTCGATGTGTCGCAGGTAAGCGAAATATCCCGCGTCACAGGAGTCGGCAATCGCACTTATAAAGAGCGCGTCACCGGGCGGCTGACTGTAGGCCTGACGAAGCGGCGCATGGACGCGCTCGACCGCGGTCTCGCGGGATGGAGCGCCGACCAGCGAAAGCTGGGCATTGACGAGATTGTTTGTCGTTGCCTCGAAAGACCCACTTGAAGTTTCAATTAGTTTCACAGATTTCAGGGCACCGGTTGCTTTTTCGGCGTCCGAGCCTGTCAGGCCGAGGGCCAAAATTATGGACTCAGGAGGCTCTTCAGTTGCCCAGGCGCGCATACGTTCGGGTGAAACCTGAGGACCACCAACTCTCTCTACCACCTCGCGTAATTCGTTCATAGGTCGCTTGAGAAGCTTCTCCCGCAACCGAGGGACCTGCATTTCGAGCAGGTATTCCTTGTCGGTGAGAAGGGGGACACATGTGACACGGCCCTGATTCTTGCCATGCGCGAAATCGCAATCAGCAGTGATCACGAGCAGATGGCGGGTCCACATGTTGGCGTTTGCGTCGACGGATTCCAAGACATCGCCCTGACGGAGAGGAACAGAGGCGCGTACTGCCTCAAATTCGACGAAATTGGTGTTCAACAAAATCCCGCACCAAAGAAGGTTCCCAAGTGATGTCTGAAGACACAATGATGTACGTGTAGCAATTTTGCTTTCAGTAAGTCAAGCTTTGCTGAACTGACAGCCCTCAGTTCGCTTTCTCGAATCTGGCAAACGGTTCGGTCCATCCGGGATCTCCTTCTCGAATCTATCGACGCTCGGAATCTAATCGGATATTAGCAACCAGAAAGTCGACTAAGACGTCGGCGCGAATGTTTGCACTACGTGTTTGGCATGACAGGGGTGGGCGCCTCTCACGCTCGATTTGAACGATGTGGCCGGCGGTCGGCGCTGCGTATGTACAGGGATCGGGCAGCAGCTCGGCGCTTCACCGCACACTATTCGCGTGACTTAGGCCGCGTCTCGCCCGTCCCGATACAGCGCCCGCCCGATCAGCTCTACCAGTTTCGCAAGCTTCGTGTCGTCGTCGAGTGCCTCTGATGTCATCCCGGCGAAATTGTCGGATGCTGACACCATCGCACTAATGACAGACCCTTTCAGATCTGGGCTAGAGAGGAACTGTTTCTCGCTGTTGGCGGCGACCTGGATGGCGATCTTTTCGTTCTCGCCCGCTTTGCCCTTCACATGGGTGTAGAAACCCACGAAGTCGGCCTCGGTGAACTCCTCACCATCGAAGAGGGTGTTCAGCTGCTCGACAGCTTCCCGCAGCCGCGCAAGCTTCGGGTCGACCGGCTTTTTGGTGCCACCCTCGGTGAGCGGATCAAGTTCGCCCTCACCGCTCAGCTTCAAGTCGATGGCGCTGTTCTTGTGGAGCGTGTATCCCGTGAGCTCTACCCCGCTGAGGTCGATCGGCGTGTGCATCGCCTGGTCACGGATCACCCGGGCCAAGGCCCGGGCATAGAGGGCGAACTTCTCGATCGCGACATCCTCGAAGTTCAGAATCTGCGACAGAAAATCGTAGGCATTCACAAACGAGGTCAGGTCGGAGCGGAAAATGTCGAGGCGATCTTTCGCCTCGCCATCCTTAGTCTCGATCGCAGCCTCGTAACGCGCAACAAATCTACTTTTCCCCGGCGCAACAGCAGCAGTGAGCGCGTTGTTGCCCTTC
>JACMOZ010000018.1 GCA_014377785.1 Aeromicrobium sp. | reverse complement strand
GCCGCAAGGCCGGTAAGGACCTCGGTGGGAGGCCGCAGCTGATTAGCGACAGCCAGATCCGCAGTGCCCTCAGCCTCGTCGAAGGGGGCACGCCAGCCGCCCAGGTCGCTCGCGACCTCAGCATGTCTCGGGCGACGTTCTACCGAAGGTCTAAAGCCCTTCTCGGCAACCCGATCGGCTCGACCGCAGCCGACACGAAGCGGTAACAGAACACTGCCAAATAGCGGTCAAGTCCAGAATCAAGTTTGAGAAAAAGTTGATCGAGTGCCGTACGCCGATCCCTTTACGGACGCGAGTTCTTTCAAAGCTAGCGATCACGCATCGGACCATTGGCTACCTTTCGCAGCAACGCTGCGACCTGCGGTTCCATCGCGTAGACATCGCCATCCCAATCCCAGATGTAGTGCCAGCTTCCTCCGGATCGCGTGCTGTACATCGGCAAGCCGGCGCGGCGAATTGCTTTGCCAACGCCGCCGAGGATCCCCGCGATGCCTGATTTGCCATTGGGGTGCTTTAGACCTGCTGCAAGCGCCTCGGCGGAGATAAAGGCGGTGGAGGTCTTGGCCTGGTTGGCCATATAAAGAAGAACGTTGCGACCTGGCATCGAGACTTCTCCCCAAAATTTTTCAGCCATTTTTCCTGCATCATCGGATTGAGCCCAGCCCGGGACTAGACGCGAATCGACCTCGCTGGGAACGTCAGGGTCAGGGAGATTGGAGATGAATTCGCCGAAGCGGATGTAGAACTCTTCTACTCGAGGATCGGGGACGTGAACTGTGATCTGGAACAAGTAGAACTCCTAAGATAGGTTGCAAGATAGCTTTTTATAGGATGTCACGAGTCGCCCGGCTCCGCAAGATACCTTAGAAGGTAGCTCAATGGGTCAGCTACGCTCTCGCTATGGAGACCGACGAGAGCGTACAACGCAAGGCACTGCTGCATGTGCTCTCAGATGTGGAGAATCGCACGATGTGGAGCGCGCAGGGCCAGTTCGAGCAGGCGAAAGGCTGGCAAAAACTCAACCTCTGGCTCGGGTCGCTCGCTGCAGGATCAGCTGCGGTGTCGGGAGCACTGGTTCTCTCGTCGTCCGGTCTGGACATCCTAGGCGGAGTGCTCGCGCTCTTCGCAGCTGCCGGGGGGGCAGTGCTTACCGTCGTCAATGCCTCTCAACGCGCGACGGCGGCGGCCGCCGCCGCAAACGCCTACCTCGAGATCCAGAATGCTGCCCGCCGAGCGCGTTTGGTCGACACCCCGTGGATGGATATCGAGGAAGGTCGAGCCATCCTGCAGGGCCTGGCGGATCGGATGGATGAGCAGAACAGGTCCGCCGAGCCCATCTCACCTCGGGCTTACCGGAAGGCAGGGCGCAACATCAGGGCCGGCGGACAGTCGGCAGCTTTCGGCGAGCCTGCCACCAATGCCTGAGCGGACGATTGCAACTGCATTCGAGGCTCTGCTGTCGAGGAATGTACCGACGGATGGCGAGCGGTCAGCCGCCACTCAGCACCGAGCATCCATCGAAAACTCCCTCTCGCAACTGGAGAACTTCGGACTACGAGAAACGGGGTCGTTCCGCCACGGAACAGCGGTGCGAGGGCGCTCGGATATTGATGTTTTGGTGAGCCTGGGTGGAGGTCGACCTGCAAGCTCCGATACCGCGCTTGAACGCTTGCGAAGT
Organism: Aeromicrobium sp.; assembly: GCA_014377785.1. Taxonomy (GTDB): domain Bacteria; phylum Actinomycetota; class Actinomycetes; order Propionibacteriales; family Nocardioidaceae; genus JACMOZ01. The sequence continues at coordinate 2,090 of JACMOZ010000018.1, read as the reverse complement.
ACTCTTGCGCGTTCGTTTCCGCTGACACCAGTGCGCGTCAGCCGTCCCGCTGTTGTCGTGAACTTCGCCAGCGGCGACGAGCGCTGGGAGGTCATTCCCGGGTATTACCTGCGCGCGCGCGGCGACCACGCCATTTACAGTATTCCTGCTCCGGGCGGCGGGTGGATGGAGACCGCACCGTCCGCGCATCTCTCGTACGTAACGGAGGTGAACCGATCCCCTTCCGGCGGAGCAAAGGGCCTTGCTCGACTGGTGAAGACCTGGAAATATGCCAATCTGAACGGCGCCAAGGTCTCGTCGTTCTACCTAGAGATGCGAGCCACGCAACGAATGGCCGGAGAGTCGTCGTTCATCCCCTACCTCGACTTTGCGTACTTGATCCGCGACCTCGCCCGCCACGGGTTGGCTGACATGAACGATCCCACCGGGCTCACGGGTCGGTTCCGTGCGGCGTCAACGGAGACCTACCGCTCGACCGCCGTGACGATGCTAACTGCCGATGCAAAGCGTGTTGAGGATGCCATCGAGCTCGAGAAAACCGGAAGACGCTCGGCGGCGTTCACGAAGCTCTCCTACGTCTTTGTCGGTACGACCTTTCCGTCGCAGTTCTATTGACCTGCCTGCCGCGAGGTCGCCGCCCTGCCATTGAGTCACCGGGCTGTCAGAAACCGGCAAAGGTCCAGTAAGCGAGCTCACTGGACCTTCTGGCCCAGTGAGTGAACTCACATGCCTGGCGGCTACGACAGGATTCGAACCTGCGAGAGCTTTCACTCTGTCCACTTTTCAGGCGGATGCACTCGGCCACTATGCGACGTAGATCGTCAGCATACCGAGTTCCGGGTGTATCCGATGATGCTCATGCCGGCGCGGTCAGCCCGTGGTCGATATCGCACCCTCGCGCGGGAGCCTGGTGGTGGCACCCTTTGCGCATGCTGCCTTCTCTGCACCGTGGCTGTACCGATGATCGGTACTGAGTTAATTCGGAATCGACTTGTTCAATTCAGCTTGTACATTGTCAATCTGCTTCTGGAACGATGGAACCCAGCGGGTCAGGGCGGGGAGGTCATTCCGTTGAACGACTAGGGTGAAGCCGGCTTTCCGGCGCTTCCCTGTGTTCACCACCTCCATCCGAACGACATATGGAACTTCCAACGCGTCGAAGTGCTTGCTCAGTTCTGGGATCCCCGCCCCCCAGTCAGTTGAAGCCCGCTCGTCGCGCCAGATGCAAAATTCGCCAGTGGGCTCGAACCACATATGACTTTTGAGGTTCAGTGTGCCGACGATTTTTCGTTGCGCGGTGCGTTGTTCTGGGGTGAGTGCCATTCTCCAACGCTAGATGAATGTCGTTACTTCGTTTCGATGGAGCTTTGAAGAATCACGCGAACCCATTCGGTCTTGGGGCGAACGGGCTGCGTGACAACGTAATTTCGCGATCCGCCCGTCCCGAACCTTGCTCAATCGTGGGTGAAGGGCCGGTACTCCCGCGTGCCTACCGTGATTTCTTTGTTCAGTTTCGTGAGGCCGGCTATAAGTGGTTCTGGGGATTGCGCAATATTTTTAGGCCATCCGTAGGAACCCGCGACGGCCTCATCTAGACGACGGTGCGCCGCAGCAAGATCTTTGAATCCACCGTCGTCCATCAAGTTATAGAGGACCGTGAGTCCTAGCTTGTGCTCTTCACATAACGCAGAACGAAGTTGATACAGGTCGCGGGAGGCGGAACCTATTGCCGCGTGCGTCTGTTCGCTTGGATCAGTTGGCCAGGGGAACGTGGCGAATACGGTGGTCGGCGTATACCGCAGGCGAGTCTCAAGAGTTGAAGACTGGGCCCACGCCCACGCTTCATGTGCTCGAGAAAGCAGAATACCCATCGAATAATCGTCGTCGAAGGCAAAGACCATGATCGCGTTGCTCGAGAGCGTAGGCGACACCTGCCAGGAGAAGAGCATCCTCTTCCCGTGAGCGCCCAGAGCTGCGTAGCGAGCTAGCGGTCGAAGGGCAACTCTCATTGATACGCGCGGCTCCCCAAATAACCACCAGTTGCGACGGTGACCTTCCCGGCGGACTGTCTGCCTAAATGGCCGCACCTG
>JACMOZ010000201.1 GCA_014377785.1 Aeromicrobium sp. | reverse complement strand
GGTAATCTTCCGCACGCAGTCATCAGATTTCGCACTAAGGAGACGGCTTTGTCCCTCGACATGGCAATCATCGGCCTCGGCTACGTCGGCCTTCCGCTCGCACAGCAAGCCTGCAAGTCCGGGCTCACCGTCGGCGGTTTCGATGTCAACACGAAAATGGTCGAACAGCTCAATGCCGGCACGTCACACATCGACGACCTGAGCGATGAGGATATCGCCATAATGATCGGTCAGGGCTTCACCGCCTCGACCGATGAGGCGACCCTCGCGGCGGCCGACACCATAGTGATTTGCGTACCGACTCCGCTCTCGGTCGAAGGTGAGCCCGACCTCGGCCCGGTCATTTCGGCCACCACGACGATCGCCCGTCAATTGCGCAAGGGACACACCGTCGTCCTCGAGTCGACGACCTACCCCGGCACGACCGACGAGGTCGTACGCCCGATCCTCGAGGAGGGCGGGCTCAAGGCCGGCGTGGACTTCAATCTCGCTTTCAGCCCCGAACGAGTCGACCCGGGCAACGCCACGTATGGCATCGAGAACACGCCGAAGGTCGTCGGCGGCCATACTCCCGCCTGCACCGCAAAGGCCCCCGCGTTCTACCGGCGCTTCATCACCACTGTCGTGGAGTCCAAGGGGACACGCGAAGCCGAGATGACGAAGTTGCTGGAAAACACCTACCGCCACATCAACATCGCCCTCGTCAACGAGATGGCGCAGTTCTGCCATGAGATGGACATTGACTTGTGGGAGGTCATCCGCAATGCGGCGACCAAGCCTTTCGGTTTCCAGGCGTTTTATCCCGGTCCGGGGGTGGGCGGCCACTGCATCCCGATCGATCCGAACTATTTGTCCTACAAAGTGCGTTCAACCTTGGGTTACGCCTTCCAGTTCGTCGAGCTGGCCCAGTCGATCAACCTCAAGATGCCCGCGTATGTCGTCGAGCGTGTCGCCGCACTGCTCAATGACGACTCGAAGTCACTACGCGGATCGACGGTTCTCCTGCTCGGCGTCACCTACAAGCCGAACATCGCCGATCAGCGCGAGTCGCCGGCGACGCCGCTCGCCGAGCTCCTGATCGAAAAGGGCGCCAACGTCATCTTCCACGATCCGCATGTTGCCACCTGGGCGCCGGGCGGTCACGACGTTGCGCGCGCGGATGACCTCGACACCGCTCTCGCGAAGGCCGATCTGACGGTGCTGTTGCAGAACCACCGGGAGTATGACCTCGACGCGATCACGTCGAAGTCGGTGCGGTTCTTCGATACACGCGGTGTAACGACCGATCCGAAAATCGCCCGTCTCTAACGGTTCGCTATTTCTCTTTGCAACGCCACCGATTCGGTCACGACGCGAAGCGACACGTTTTCCAGCGCGCGCTCAAGGCGGAGCAGCGCCTCCCGCTGGCGACGTTGGGCATCCAGCACGATGCCCAGCGTCAGCAATTGAAGAGCGCCGATACAAAGCACAGCCAGACCCCAGGCTTCGGCAACGACCGCGATCACGGCCACGAGGGACACAGTCCCTACGGCAGCCGCCACGAGTAATGCTTTGAGCCCGATTTTCACGATTGGTTACTTCCTTCGGCTTGATGTGCGCTGTCTCGAACTGTGCTGTCTTGAGGCGCCAAACCGGCAAGCGTCATCATGAACCGGCTGTAAGATTCGCGCGAGAGTTCGCCCGCGCAGAAGTCATAGCCTCGCTCCTGTTGGCGGCTGAATTCGACAGGGTTGTTGGTCAGTTGGTCGATGATGTCTCTGGCCGAACGACTGCCCGTGTAGATCGCCGCAGCACCGAAATGCTCCTCATAGGCAGGATCGAGTATCGCGACGCACCCATGAGCGATCGCCTCGATCGCGGCCCACGACAATTCACTCCCCCATGACCGCATCCGCACGCCGACAAAGAAATCGAGTTGGCCGAAGAATTCGGATGGGTCGTTTTCGTCCAACACGAGCCAGTTAGGCGGCAATCTCTCGCCGTTGCGCACCTTGTCGACCACTTCGGCTGAGGCCCGGATTCGAACGTCATACTTGTCGTGATCGGGCAACAACTCACGCAAACTCTCAAGAGACGGTCTGTCCTTCGGCGGGTGCTCGAATCCTGTCGTGCCCACGATTGGTCGTCCGGCCCCACGCAACCCAGTGAAGGGTTTTCGACGCAGCGGCACGACACCCACACTCCGGGGCGCAAGAATCGGGCACGCTGCGCCGCCGGCTCTCAATGAATCCGCAATTCCACTGTGGGCAGGCAGCCATTCGGGTTCGATGCCGAACATGTCGAAAGCATGCTTCTCCACGAGCGCAGGATCATAGGTCAGCCAGCCCGATTCGGGAGTTCTGCACGGGTAGCCGGCCACCATGACGAGTCGGTCCGCACGGAGCTTGACGGTGTCGACCGCACGAGAGAAATTGAGCAACTCCGGGTCCCTGATCATCACCAGACGTGCGTGAAGTCCTTCGCTCCAGAGGGCAATCTTCGTCATGCCGGAGGCGCGCAACTCCATGATCGACTCGGTGGGGGCTTCCCGCCGCCGGAGGGAAAACCGGATCGACTCCGCCTGCGTGACCGCCATAGAGAGCCCCGCTTCTGACAAGGCCTCCACTTCGCGTGCCGCACCGAAATAGCGGCCGATACCCGATCGCCAATCCGAAACGAGCAGCACATCGCACTCAACGGACGCGGGTTCGCCCTTGTTCAGGAATCGCATGGGTGCGACAAACCTGCGTTCGGCGGACGGGTCCAGGAACGGCGACTCCTGTCCCCGCTCGATGAGCTTGTGCCAGTACGAATAGGCCTCGCGGTAGGCGACACGGGCCCCGTGATGCCAGCCGAAACGAAAATCCGATCGTGACAGAGAGCCGCCCGTGAGCTGGACGAGCGCCAGGGGCAACCTGAATACCTCGATCGACTCCTCGCCGAAAACAGTCTCGATGCGGTGAATAAACTCAGAGTCTGCAGCTTTGCGCACCTCGTCATACCCGCCAAGCTTCGCGAGCACATGCCGGCGGCGAAAAAGGAGGGACGATGCGTTCTGGCGCAAGGTTCCGTAGCCGACAAGCCTCGACCGCATGTCGGAGGTGACCCTGACGGCACGGCTCATAGACGCGAGGCATTCGTCGCGTTCGAGAAGCGGCGCCATTTGCCGTTCGATTCGCTCGGGATGGGACCAGTCGTCGGAATCCTGGAAGCCGACGAACTCGCCCTTGGCACGCGCCATCGCAAAGTTGCGGATCTTGTAAGTGCCTCCGTTGTGTGACATTCGCAGGAGTTCGACGCGGTCGTCGAGCGCTTCGGCTTCGTGCAGGATCGCGTCAAACGCAGATGGCGAGCAATCGTCCACCACGAGGATCTCAAGATTCCGCCACGTTTGCTTGAGCAAGGATTGGACCGCCCCGCGCAGACTGCCGTCCGGCTCGAAGGTGGACATGATGATTGTCACGAGCGGCTGATCGACGGCAGACACCATGTCTGGGGCGTTGGTCGTGATGCGGTCGAACGGCTCGCCATCTCCCGCGGGAATCGAGATCGGGAGTAGGCCGTCGGCTTGGAACAGTCGGTTGAAGGACTCGAGCCACGGCACCATCCTCGAACCGGGCCGTCCGTAAATCGGATTCAGAAGTTCAGTTTCGACCATCCAACGCGTGTCGTCATCGACGTCGAGCACGGGAAGGATGCCCTCGACGTAGTCGAAATTGCCCGCCGCAAGATTTGTCTGCGCTTCGAGCCTGCCCGCGTCGAACGAGAGGTTGACGTCGCCGCGTACGAGCCTCACGGCCCGATGCAGATCGGCGGACTCGCTGAAATCGAGTTCATCGCCGGGACGACCGGCCAACAACCGGGCCAGCGCGGAGAGGGCGAGCGGATCGAAAAGTTCACGAGCCGACTTGACGGACAGATCGCTGTCGAGCAGCTGCTGCGCCGACTCAAGGGTTCGCCGGTAGCCCATCCTGCCGTGCGTAGCCATCAACGCTATGAGGTCGAGGCCCTCTACGGAGTCGTATCGCAAAACGGCATCGGCCAGCGCCAAGCTGTTCTTTTGGAGGTTTGCCGCGAGGTCGCGCACATATTGCGGAACCGACTCATCCATACGTGCTCTGACTCCTCCTGGCCTGCAAGTTCCGATCCCACGGTCACACGGTTTCGGGTTCGTCCGAAAGCCTATCGGGGGTCGGTCTGCCTCTTGTCAGGCCGTACGGGTCACCACGTCGGACGCAACGGCCAGGAGGCGTTGCCGCGAGCGCCGACCTTGACGGCGAGGACGTGGTGGAGTTGGATCTCGTTGCGTTCAAAGGCCAGCCGCGAACCGGCCATGTAGACGCCCCAGACCTTGGCGGTTCCAAGAGTGACCTCTTCGAGGGCTTCGTCCCAGTTCTTTTCAAGGTTGCGCGACCACTCCTTGAGCGTCAGTGCATAGTGCTCCCGCAAGTTCTCGACGTGGCGAACTTCGAGGCCGTTGTCCTGGATCGACGTCGTGATGCGGCCCACGCCGGTCAGTTCACCGTCAGGAAACACATAGCGATCGATGAACGCGCCCGTGTCGGTCGACTTGTTGTCCGGACGGGTGATGCAGTGGTTGAGCAACCGGCCGCCAGACCTGAGGTGGGAATTGATGAAACCGAAGTAGGAGTCGAAGTTGCGGACACCGATGTGTTCGGTCAGCCCGATCGAGCTGATCCCATCGAAATCGGTTTCGACAACGTCGCGATAGTCCATGAAACGGACTTCGGCGAGGTCCTCGAGGCCTTCGCGCCTGATGGCTTCCTGCGCCCAGGCCGCCTGCTCCTCGGACAGCGTCACACCGAGGGCCTTGACCCCGTAGTGCTTTGCCGCGTGCAGAACCATGCCGCCCCAACCGCAGCCGATGTCGAGCAGCCGCTCACCTGGCTTCAGATCAAGTTTGCGCGCCACAAGGTCGAACTTTTCGAACTGCGCGGTCTCCAGCGAGGCGGTCTCATCGGGGAATACAGCGCACGTGTAGGCCATCGACGGGCCCAGCACGTATTCGTAAAAGCGGTTGGACACGTCGTAGTGGTGGTGGATCACCGTGGCGTCACGGCCTTTGCTGTGCCGGAAACCTTCGAGGGCGCGGCGCCACTTCGGCAGGTGCTCCTCCGGCGGCGGCGGCAGCAGTTTGAGGTTGCCAAAGCCCAGGCTGCGGATGATCTGCAGCATCTCGGCCGGCGGGGGCATCTTCACTTTCAGCTGGCTTTGCAGAGCAACCATCATGTCGTAGGGGTCGCCCGGGTGGGCACCCTCGAATTCAAGGTCGCCCGAAACGTAGGCGCGCGCGAAGCCGAGGTCACCGGGCGCCGTCATGAGGAAGGAGAGTCCGCGCTCGTTGAGCAGCCGCAAATGGATTGGCGAGCCCTCGGGCCCCGCGCTGCTGCCGTCATAGGCCGAAAACCGGAACGGGAGACCGTCCCTCATCAGCCTGTCCAGCGCATTTGCTATGGAAATCTTGGTATCGCTGTCGATAGTCATTTGTTCCTCACCGCTTTGTCATACAAGTTTGTCAGCCGACCGTCGGGGTCGTAGCGTTCGCGCACAGCGGCCAACGTTTCACCGCCATACATCTTGTTGAAAGTCATTTGCTCGTAAAACACTTCCGAATAGAGAGATTTATGTCCGCCGAGGGCGCTGACCTTCGCTTCGATCTTGCGGTTGACGGCGCCATCTGGGCTGTCGGCGCGGACTTCGACCGTGCCCCAGAAGCCGACATTGACGTAGGTTTCGCCCACGGCCAGCGGATAAAGCGGCCAGGGCCGTTGCGCCTGCAGCGGGCACAACCAGACCGGCCGCATCCCCACCTCGCGATCGAACCAGTCGAGAAATTCGGCCAGCTCGCCAAGCGGAACCTCGATGTCCTGGATCACCCGCTCGCGGCCCGGCACGCCTTTGAGCCGGTCGAGTTTGCTGCTGATGCCGAGCATGCCGTCGAGGCCGACGAGTTGGTGATAGACGTCGCTTCGGCGCCAGCGCCGGGGCCAGATGCGGCGCACCCATGGGTTTTGCGCGCCGAACGCTCCCGAGCACCAGAACCAGTCGGTATCCCAGCGCCAGAGGTAGTCATACATCGTGAGCGCATCAGCGCCGAGTTGTTGAATTGAGCGGTAGTAGATCTTCTGGCCGGTGTAGTCGCTGGTCGGTTGTTCCAGATTCGTGAAGGTTGCCAGCGTCAGGTAGACCTCACCGGGGCTGAAGGCGACGCCGTCGAGACCGTCGACCGCAACGCCCTCCCAAGAGCGATCCGTGACGATCCGGTCGATCGCCTTGGCCGCATCCGGGACGTCGGTGAAGCGGACATGCCTCAAGGCCACGTAAGCGGGGACCGGTTCGAGCTTGATCCTGAGCCGGGTGGCATAGCCGAGGCTGCCAAAAGAATTGGGGAATGCGGCGAACAGATCGGCGTGCTCGTTGTCGGGCGTGGCCGTAACGATCTCGCCGGTCCCCGTCAGGATGTCGAGTTCGAGCACCGATTCGTGCGGCAATCCGTTGCGAAACGACGTGGACTCGATGCCGAGGCCCGTGACAGCGCCGCCGAGCGTGATCGTGCGCAGTTGGGGGACAACAAAGGGGATGAGTCCGTGCGGCAACGTCGCGTCGACGAGGTCTTCATACGTGCACATGCCCTGCACATCGGCGGTCCTGGCGATCGCGTCGATGGAGATGACACCGTCGAGGCCCGAAACGTCGAGCCCGGGCTGATCATTGCCCGCGCGCGGGCGAAAGAGATTGGAAGTTTTTTTGGCGAGGCGTATGGGCGAATCGGGTCCAATTCCTCGGTAGGAATCGACCAGTATTTTGACAGCCCCGTCATGGGCTTCCAGACCATTCACATAACTACCTTATGCAGTCGCGAGGAACCTGAGCGCGGCGGCATAACCTTCGATGCCCATGCCGACCACCACCGCTGTCGCGATATCGCTCAAATACGAGGTGTGACGAAACGTTTCGCGGGCGTGCACATTGCTCAAATGTACCTCGATGAGCGGAGCTGTAAGTTGAGATGCGGCGTCGCGCACGGCAACCGAGGTATGTGTCCAGGCGCCGGCGTTGAGGATGACCTGTGCGCCCTCGTCGGCGGCATCGTGCAGCCAGCCGATGAGTTCGGATTCGGTGTCGGTTTGGCGCACATCGACGTCCAGCCCGAGCTCCTTGCCAACTTCTCGGCAACGCGCGACGAGGTCCGCATACGTCGCCGCGCCATAGATATCGGGTTCGCGCACGCCGAGCCGGCCGAGATTGGGGCCGTTGAGCACATGAACGGTCATCGATTCACCTTTGCATCTGCCAGATCAGGACTTCGGCACGATCTTGTGCAAACAGATCGTACGCGCCCGCGTCACTGAGACGGAGCGAATCGCCCGCGTTGAGGAGATGCTCAGCGACCGACGCAGCGCCGGCCATGACGTGGACGAAGGCGAGCTCGCCCGCAGAAACGTGGACCATGTCACCCCGACCGCATCGCGCCAGCAGCAGCCGGGCTTTGCGCTGGACAACCGACACGGTTGGCAGCAGCATCCCGGCGCCCGGACCGACGTCGCGTTGTTCGTATGACGGTTCGCCTACATTGTCCGATCGCAGCATCATCTGGAGGAACCTGAGGTCTTCGGTATCGGAGGCGTTGCGTTCAATGTGCTGAACACCGTCGCCGGCGCTGAGTCGCTGAGCCTGACCGGGGGTGATCACGCCACGGTTGCCGGCCGTGTCCTCGTGCAACAGCGATCCCTCGAGGACCCAGGTGACGATCTCTACATCGGCGTGATGATGAAGTTCGTAGCCGTGACCGGGTTCGACGGTTTCCTCGTTGACCGCTATGAGCTGGCCGAAGCCAATATTCGCCGCGTCGTAATGCGCGCCGTACGAAAAGCTGTGACGAGTCGAGGTGCCTTCGGCGATGGTCAAGAACCGGTCGTCGGCGCGCTGGACCTCACGCATAACCGAGTTCGTGCAGCCGGTTGTCGTCGATGCCGAAATGATGCGCGATCTCGTGCGCGACCGTGATGCCGATTTCGTGGATGACCTCGGCTTCGGTGTCACAGATCTCCAGTGTCGGTTTGCGGAACACGAAAATCCGGTCGGGCATCACGCCGCCGTAGCTGGTGTCGCGTTCGGTCAGTGGCACCCCGTCGTAGAGTCCAAGCAGATCCGGCTCTTCGGCCGGAGCATCGTCCTCGATGAACAGCACGACGTTGCTGAGCTGGCGGGTCAGTTCGGCTGGGATCGCCTCGAAGGCGGCATCGACGAGTTCATCGAATCTCTCGTCGCTCACATTGATCATGGGGTCAAGTCTGCCCGATGACTGAACCCCGCCCGGTTTTGGTGACGCGGAGCAGACCCATTATGCTGAATTCGCTTACTGCGCCTGGCCCCCATCGTCTAGCGGCCTAGGACGGCGCCCTTTCACGGCGGTAGCACGGGTTCGAATCCCGTTGGGGGTACAACTCAGAAAGGCCTCTTGACCAGCAGTGATGCTAGCCAAGAGGTCTTTCTCATTTCGGTGCCAATCATGCTCGGGCAACACCGGGGCAACAGCAGGCAGCGCCGAGCCTGCGGCGGCCGCTGCGCGACGATCATTGGTACGGGCCAAGTCCATGGCGTCTGCGACCTCGTCGAGGCGGTTTTCGAACAGGTGCCCGTAGGTGTCGAGGGTCATCGAGGCCGAGCCGTGACCGAGCATTTGCTGCACGACCTTGATGTCCGCACCAGAGGCGATCGCGAGAGACGCAGCGGTATGCCGCAGTTCGTGCGGGTAGAGGTCAGGCACTCCGATCTTTTCTGCCGCCGGCCTGAACGCCTTGCGGAAGGTCGACACTCGCAACGCTTCGCCCCCGCGGATCCCGGCGAACACGAGATCGTCGATGAGGAATCGAGGTATTGGCACTTCCCGGCGCTGATGCGTCTTGGTGGTGCCCCACACCATTCCCTGCCCTTGTACTGGTGTGACTGACTCAGCGATGATGGCACGCCGCTTGAAGAGGTCAACACGGCCGACTCGCAATGCTGCCATTTCGCCGAACCGCACCCCCGTGTAGGCGAGAAACAGCACGACGAGGCGGTACATCTCGTTGGTGTGTTCGTCGAGGGCGCGGTGTTTGCTGACCTCGACCGGGTAGCCGCAGGCATCGGCGAGGGCATCGACCTGGGCATGGGTCAGGTATCGCCGCTCGTGCTTGACCGGCCGCGGCAGATTGATCTGGGCGGCGACATTGCGGCTCGGCCGCCCGTCCTTCACCGCCATGTCAAGCATCAATGAGAGCACTCGGTAAATCTTGCGCACCGACGACGGCGATTGGGTGATCGTCAGACTGGTCACCCACGCCTGGACGTCCGCGTGCGAGACGGCCGAGAGCCTGATGTGACTCCACGTCGGTTGGATGTGCTTCCGCACGACTCCCTCATAGCGTTCGCGCGTCGTGGGCTTCAGTTGCGTCTGCCCGTTGAGCCAGCGTTGGGCCCACTCCCCCACGGTGATGCGGGAGAGTGCCGGGTCGACAAACGTGCCGGTGTTCTTCGCATTCTCGACTGTCGCGAGGAACCTTTCGGCATCGATCTTCCGGGTGAAGGTTCTATTGCGTTGGGTCCCCGCGGGGGTGCGGTAGTGCGCCCGCCAGACGACATGCCCGTCCCTGCCGCGCTTTTCAATGCTGGCCATGTCTCATCCTCTCCCTCGTATCGGACAGCGGCGAGCCTCAGCGGGTTGCTTGTGGATTGTTGCTTTGTTCTTCGAGCCAGTGGAGGACTTCGGTGTGCCAGTAGCGGGCGCTTCGGCCGACGCGGAAGCTTCTCGGGCCGATGCCGAGGTGGCGCCAGTAGCGCAGTGTGGCAACCGGGACGCGAACGGTGTCGGCGACTTCCTGCATGCTCAGCAGTTCGTCGCCTGCGTGTGGGGTCTCCAGTGATGCGCCCCGATGTGTGATGGTGCTCATGTCACTCTCCTCATTGTCGTTCCTTCGTTGCCGACGAGAACCGTGATGGGTCCCCGTGGACTCCGGAGTGCTGTGGTCACCATTCTGGGCCGGGGACGTTACCGACTTCGTTCCCCCTGGGAGAGTTTCGGCAGGGGGAACGTTGGTGTTTTCGCGGGTCAGGGCACGTACCCCCGAAAGTTTGCGAGACCTCTTGTGATGTCGCAAGACATCGGTGACAGTTCTGCATAAAGACATCGGTGACATTCTGAATCGTCTTGGTGGTGACACTTCGGCCGCGAGGCTGCGGCGGTGGCTGCATATGAACCCATCGATCCCCGTGTCCGTCACGCCATCGCGCAGTGGCCCGACGATGTGCCCCGTGGGACGGTCTCGAGGTTCTGGGCCGAGCACGGC
>JACMOZ010000200.1 GCA_014377785.1 Aeromicrobium sp. | reverse complement strand
GGTCCATAGAGAAGGACGCCCTTGGGGATTTTGGCGCCGACGGCCTGGAACTTGGCCGGTTCCTGGAGGAATTCCTTGATTTCGCCGAGCTCCTCGATCGCTTCATCGCAACCGGCAACGTCGGCGAACGTCGTCTTGGGGGTGTCCTTGGTGATGAGCTTGGCCTTGGACTTGGCAAACTTCATGACACCGGCGCCGCCGCCCTGCATCCTGCTCATGAGGAACAGGAATACGCCGATGATGATGATGAACGGGAGCAGCGTGCCGATGAACGTGCCCAGCACGCTCGGTTTGGCAATCTTGACGTTGAACGTCTTCAGCTGTTTGTCGGCGACTGACGTCTGAGCCTTCTCGACGAGCGCGTAACCCTGGTCGCCGAGCCAGGTTGCCCGGACCTTCTTGCCGTCATTGAGCGTCGCGCGGATCTCCTGATCGCCTTCGACGAAAGTGACTTCTTTGATCTTGTTGCTGTCGAAATAGGTGACCATCGTCGCGGTCTTTACCTCGGAATAGCCGCCGCCGGAGGACGTGACCTGAAGGACAGCGATCACCGCGAAAACGGTGATGACGATCCACAGCCAGGGACCTTTGAACATCTTTTTCAAATCCATAACCAGCGGGCGCGGGCCCACTCCTCCTCGTGAAAAGTCTGAGGGTTAGACGGTACACGCAGGTCTACCCACCTATTGAACGCGGACGGCGGGTCGAATGGTTCCCTGCCAGGCCCACCGATCAGGAGCAGGCCCAATCAGGAGTAGACGTGCGGCGCGAGGGTGCCGATGCAGCGGAGGTTGCGGTATTTCTCGTTGTAGTCGAGGCCATAACCGACGACGAAGGCATTGGGGATGTCGAAGCCGACATACTTCACGTCGACCACCATCTCGAGCGCGTCGGGTTTGCGCAGGAGCGTGGCGATCTCGACGGAGGCCGGTCCGCGGGACTTGAGGTTGGTGACAAGCCACGACAAGGTGAGTCCGGTGTCGATGATGTCTTCGACAATGATCACGTGGCGACCGGTGAGGTCGGTGTCGAGGTCCTTGAGGATGCGCACCACCCCGGACGACGTTGTGCCGGAGCCGTAGGACGAAACGGCCATCCAGTCCATTTCGACGTGACGGTTGAGGCTCCGCGCCAGATCGGCCATGACCATGACGGCGCCCTTGAGAACGCCGACAAGCAATATGTCCTTGCCGTCATAGTCGGTTTCGATCTCGGCGGCCATTTCGCGAAGCCGGCCGACAATTTGGTCTTCGGCGAACAACGTCTGGTCGAGATCAAGCTCGCCGACGACATGTTTTTGATCCACAGCCTCAGGGTGTCACAGGGGTCGGCCGGAATGTCAGGGCGTCCCCCACCCTGACGGCCGCCACGCCTCCCGGCAGTTCGATTCTCTCCTGGCCGTGCCAACGCGTCACGAGTTCGTCGATGCCCCGGATGTGGTGGGCGGCAAGTTCGGAGGGATCGGCTCCGGCGCCGAGAGCCGCAGTGCGCAAGACCCTGCCACGGATCGCCGGCGCGAGTTCTGCGAGTGATGCGGCGCTGAGGCAGTCCGCATAAGTCGCTGCGGCCGCATCGAGGAAAGCGTTGTCGTTGCGGAGGAAATCTGCGGTCCGCGCCAACGCCTGGGCGACGCCTCCACCCAGGACGTCTTCGAGCAAGGGGAGGACTTCGAGGCGTAGGCGGACACGCCTGTAGGCCGGATCGGAGTTGTGCGGATCGGTCCACCAGCCGAGTCCCGAAGCGCGGCAAATTGTTTCGGTTTGCTTGCGCGTCATCCCGAGGAACGGCCGGCGATAGCGTCCGTCGACCGGTGCCATTCCGGCGATCGATCGGGAACCCGATCCGCGGCCGAGGCCCAGCAAGACGGTTTCGGCCTGATCGTCGAGAGTATGGCCGAGAAGCACCGCGTCGACGTCTTCGAGGGCATCGAAGACTGCATACCTGGCGCGGCGCGCGGCCGCTTCCATACCGCCTTCGGTGCCGACTGAGACGGTGATGACACGCGCCTCGATGCCTAGCTTTTCAAGGTCCTTGAGGGCTTCAGTGGCGACCGCGGCAGACGCTGCCTGCAGTTGGTGATCCACGATGACGGCATTGAGGAGATGCCCGAGTTTTGCCGCGGCGAAACCGGTGACGGCCGCGAGTGCCAGTGAGTCCGCTCCTCCGGAGACCGCGAGCACGAGGCGCGAACCGGGCGGAAGGTCCACGAGATTGTCCCGCACACGGTTGCGGGCCGTGGCCACTGTCGGATCGAGAAGACGGCCCATCTCTGTCAGTCCAGCACTATCCGTGGACGCGGGTGACCCAGGAACTGGGTTCGAGGATTTCGGCCTTGGTAGGCAGATTGGCCGGCTTTTCCCACACGGCGTTGAAACCGTCACGGCCGACCTGGTCATTGATCGCTCGCACGAACGCCGCGCCGTCGCGGTATTGCCGCATCTTGTCCTCGAGGCCGAGCAACCGGCGCAGCAAACGATCGAAACTGCTTCCACCCTTGCGGCGTGCCGTGAACTTGCTGCGGATTTGTTCGACTGTGGGGATGACCTCCGGGCCGACGCCGTCCATGACGACATCGGCGTGCCCTTCGAGCAGCGACATGATGCCAGTCATCTTGTCGACGATTTCGCGCTGCTTGTCGTTCTGGAACAAGTCGCCGAGGGAGGATTCGGAGCTGCCCCGAACGATACTTATGAACTCCGAAACGCCTTCGGTCATGAACTTTGAGAGCGACGAGGCATCGAAGTCGGTCGCGTCGATAAACTCCGCCATCAGGCTCTTGAGATGGTCACGCATCCAGTCGACGGCAGTGAATTGCACCCGGTGGGTTTCTTCGTGCAGGCATACCCACAGCCGGAAGTCGTGGGGATCGACCTTGAGTTGCCGCTCGACCTGGACGATGTTGGGGGCGACAAGCAGCAGCCGGCCGGCCTCACCATTGGGACCGCTCCAGAACGGGTCGAACTGACCGAGAACTTTTGAGGACATGAAAGACATGAGGGCGCCGAGTTCGACACCGCTGATCTTGCTGCTGACAGCCCGGCCCACCGGCCCCGGAGCCTTGTTGGCTTCGATCAGCTTGGCAACGAGTGGATCCATCAACATTTTGAAGCTGTCCAAATTGGCTTCGATCCAGCGTGGGCGATCCACCACCAGGATCGGAGCAGTCGCCGAGCAGGCATGAAGATTGGTGAATTCTCGAACCGGGCCCTCGGAGGTCAACGCACCCTCGCGGAGTTCGGCAACCGCCTCGGCTACTTCGGCCACCGAAATTTGCGGTCCGGGCCTGGCGAGCCGGGAGGCCGTATTGAGGGCAAAATCCCAATCGATCATGGAGTAACCGTACGGCCAGGAGCCAACCCGCACTTACAAACCACAACTGCACGCGGCAAGAGCGGCGGCGACATCGTCCAGACCGCCCTTGACCGCGACCGGCGACGCTGCGGCGGTCCGGTCGGCCATGACCGCGAAGACCATCGGCCGACCCTCGGCATCGCTGACAAAACCGGCGAGGCTGTGGATTCCGGTCAGCGTGCCACTTTTGGCGTGAACGATGCCAAGACCGGCTTTAGCCGCGACGCCCCCGAAGCGGCCGAGAATCGAGCCGTTGAAGCCGCCGATCGGCAAGTCCGACACCAGGCTCGCCGTGCGGGCATCGAGCGCGGCGACCCGAATCGTCTCGGCGAGGGTCAGCGGCGACACGAGGTTGTCCCGCGAGAGCCCACTGCCGTCATAAAGTTCGAGACCGGTGGTGTCGATGCCGCCGGCTCCAAGCAGCGTTTTCACTGCCTCGGCTCCGTCAGCAAACGTTCCGGGCTTACCTTCGGCGATGGCGACCTGGCGCAAAATCACCTCGGCGGCATCATTGGCGCTGTATTGCATCAGGTATTCGAGGAGTTGGCGCAGCGGAGCGCTGTCGACACGGGCGATCTCGGTGGCCCCGTCAACCGCCTCGACCCGTGCGGCCGAGGGCTTGACGCTTATGCCTTTGTTCTCCAGCAACGTGGCGAACGTTGCCGCGGCACTGGCGGCCGGTGCCCGTTCGCGTATGCCGTTCGCCCCAACGCCCTGATCGGTCCAAAGGGCGCTGACCGGCGTGACGATGTTGCCCGGGACATACGAACTCTCCCAATGCGAAGTCACGTCAGGGCCCGAAAACAAGGAGTCGTCGAAGCCCAACGACACCGATGTCGTGCCCGATTTCTTCAGCGCCGTCGCCGTCTTCGCTGCAAGGTCGGTGAGATTCGCTGCATGCCCATAACGGGCCGGCTTGGGCTTCTCAGTGTTGAGGAACGGATCGCCGCCGCCGATGAGGACGATCGATCCCGGTGTGGAACTGACGACCCGGGTCGCAAACCGAGTGCCTGGATCCATTGAGCGGAGGGCGGCAAAGACGGTCATCACCTTGGTCGTCGAGGCGGGAGCGAATGTGCCCGAACCCGCCTTGGCCAGCACGTTCCCGGTTACGGGGTCCAGGGCAATGAATCCGACGTGGCTTCCGAGCACTGACCGGCTCAATGAGGAGCGCACAGCGGCCTCCACCTTGGCGGCATCGACCGGACCGGCGTCAGCGCTGGACGGGGACACCGCAAACTCGCCGTCGGTTACGCCGAGGGTGTCGGGCGGCGTGACGTACTCCGCGCCGCACGGCCCGTCGCAAATGAAGCGGTTGAGCTGGCCGAGCCGATAGGCGCCGACTGCCACGGCGAGGACCAGCGCAAGCGTGATCAGCGGAATCCACACGGCACCGCGTGTCTCCGTGACCCTGCCAGAGCGCCGATTGACCATATGCGACAGACTATAAACCACCGGTCCAAGCCTTCTTCGCGCTCGCGCGAGCACCTACTCAGTTGGAGGAATTGTGATTTTCGACGTCACCGTGGAAATCCCCAAGGGCAACCGCAACAAGTATGAAGTCGATCATGAATCGCACCGAATCCGGCTCGATCGGACTCTTTTCACCTCCACGCAATATCCCGCCGATTACGGCTTCATCGACAACACCCTCGGCCTCGACACCGACCCGCTCGATGCGCTCGTGCTCCTGTCCGAGCCCACGTTTCCCGGTTGCCTGATCAGGTGCCGCGCGATCGGTATGTTCCGTATGACCGACGAGGCCGGCGGGGATGACAAGGTCCTCTGCGTTCCGGCTTTGGATCCGCGCCAGGAGCATCTGCGCGACATCCACCACGTGCCCGAATTCGACCGTCTTGAAATCCAGCACTTCTTCGAGGTATACAAAGACCTCGAACCCGGCAAGTCGGTCGAAGGCGCCAGTTGGACCGGTCGGGTCGAAGCCGAAGCCGAGATCGAAGCCAGCTACCAGCGATTCAAGGACAACGGCGGCTACTAGCCGGACGCGCTCCTTCGTCGCGCTCACTCGCGGCTCCGCCGCTGCCGGCTGCCGGGCTTCGCCCGGCCTATGGTCGCTTTCACCACCGCTCATGAACAATGGACGTATGACTCGCGCCCTTGCCCTGCTCATCACGGTCGGCCTCATCTCGGCCGGTTGCACTGGCGGCAGCTCCGAAACGACGCGAGCTCCCGTGGCGACGACCTCGGCATCGGGTGTTCCTTCGAACGAGGCATCGTCGATAACGACCTCGACTGTTGTCGACGGTCTCGAGATCCCATGGGACATCGCCTTCCTGCCTGACGGGTCGATGCTTTACACCGAGCGTGACCGCGAACGGGTGACTCATCGCAAATCCGACGGCACCTCAACGGTCGTCCTCGATCAACCCGACGGCATGTGGCACGGCGGTGAGACGGGGCTCGAGTCGGTCATACCCGCGTCTGACTTCGCCACCAGCAACGACTTCATCACGTGCAACGGCTACAAATTGGGCAACACCCAGGATGTCCGTGTTGTGCGTTGGCACCTCGACGGCGACAAGGCGACGCTCGTACGCAATCTCGTCACTGGCCTCCCCTCAACGTCTGGCCGACACGGTGGTTGCGCTCTCGAACACGGCGTCGATGGTTCCTTGTACGTCGGCACCGGCGATGCCGCGGATGGCAGAAACCCGCGCGATCTCGATTCCGGTGGCGGCAAAGTCCTGCGCATCAGCGACTTGACCGGCAACGGCCTGCCCGACAATCCCTTCGCCGACAGCAACAACGAGATGCGTCAACGGGTCTGGAGTTTTGGCCATCGCAACGTCCAGGGCCTCGCGCTGAACCCGGAGGACAAAACTGTGTGGTCGGTCGAGCACGGCCCGGACCGCGACGATGAGGTCAACCGCTCGGTCAAGGGCGGGGACTTCGGCTGGAACCCACTGCCCGGCTTCAACGAATCGGTACCGATGACCGATCACTCCCTGCCAGGCAAGCAATATGACGCCGCCTGGAGTTCAGGAAGCGAAACCCTTGCCACCTCAGGCGGCACGTTTCTTCGCGGCGCGAACTGGGGCGCCTGGTCCGGCGGGCTTGCGGTCGCCTCGCTCAAGGACGAATCGCTGCACATCCTGATGTTCGATACGGCCGGAAAACTCACCGATGACATCCGCGTCTTGGCGCTGAAAGGTGAGTACGGCAGGCTCCGGGCAACCGTCGAGGGCCCCGACGGCTCGCTGTATCTCACTACGTCCAACGGAAGAGACGACAAGATCGTGAAGGTCACACCGCGCATGAACTAGCGCGACGGGGCGAGAAGTGCCCGGATGATGCCGCCAAAGATATCGACGTCGATGCTGCTGTCGAGAGAACGCATGGCACCGAGGCCGATGCCGAGACTCAAAAGGGCCGTGGCGGCCTGTCGTGGGGTCAACATGATGTCGAGATTTTCCTGGTTGACCACTCCGGCTATGAGTTCGGTCAGGGCGTCGGTGATTTCGCGATGACGTTTGATGAGCTCGAGGGCGACATACGGGCTTTGCCTCGCGATTCCGGCGAATTCGACCTCAAGGGCGGTCCAGCGGGGGCGGCCGAGGCCCTTGCGGGCCCATTCGACGAAGGCATCGATGCGGCCATCCAAATCGGTGTCTTTCGAGAACGCCAAGAGGACGCCTTCGATCTGTTCTTCGTGGAGGCTGTCAAGGACCGCCATACAGAGTTCCTCTTTGCCGGCGAAGTTCGAATAGACGGCGCCTTTGGAGAAACCGGCCTCCAGTGCGACCCGGCCGAGAGACGTCGCGGCGTAACCGTCAGCCAAAAATAGCTCACGTGCCGTCGCGATCAGACTTTCGCGTGTCAGTGCCTGACGTTCAGCCCGGCTGATCGAACGCGTTTCGTTGATCGTCATCGGTCCCCCTCGACCTGTTGAGCAATTGGTGTTGACCACATCCCATTGGCAACCATTCCAGATACCGATAGTATCCGAAACGTGATTACCAAAGATATCGTCATCATCGGAACCGGCTTCGCCGGCATGGGCATGGCCATCAAGCTCAAAGAATCCGGACGCGACGACTTCGTCGTGCTCGAAAAGGCTCACGATGTCGGGGGCACCTGGCGAGACAATACTTATCCCGGTTGCGAATGCGATATCCCCAGCCACATGTACTCCTTTTCCTATGAGCTGAACAGCGACTGGAGCAAGAGCTTTTCGGGCCAGCCAGAGATCTGGGCCTATATGCGCAAAGTCGCCGACGAAAAGAACCTCCGCGAAAAGATCGACTTCGGCGTCGAGGTCAAGGGCGCGAGCTGGGACGAGGACGCAAACCTCTGGACGATCAACACCAACGGCGAGACCTATGTCGCCCGGGTGCTGGTCGCCGGCGTAGGGGGGCTTCACATCCCCAACATCCCCGAGGCCAAGGGCGCCGACGCGTTCGACGGCCCGATGTTCCACTCCGCGGCCTGGGACCACGGCGTCGATCTCAAGGGCAAAAAGGTCGTTGTCATCGGAACCGGCGCGAGCGCGATCCAGTTCGTCCCGATCATCGCGTCGGAAGTCGGTGAGCTGACAGTCTTCCAGCGCACCCCCGCCTGGGTTCTGCCCAAGAAGGACAAGCCAACTTCTTCCCTCAAGAAGACGGCATTCGCCAAGGTTCCGGGAGCAACCCGTGTCTACCGCAACGCCCTCTACTGGGGCCTCGAGTCACGCGCGATCGCGTTCAACGGCCACCTCAACGTGTTGCCGCTCGCCGAAAAGATTGTCACGCGCTATCTCAAGAAGGCGATCCCGGACGACGAACTGCGCGCCAAACTCACTCCCGATTATCGGCTCGGCTGCAAACGGGTGCTCCAGTCCAACACCTATTACCCCACGTTCTTACGCGACAACGTCGAACTCAACACCGAGGGCGTAGCCGAAATCGTGTCCGATGGCGTCATCGACAAAAACGGTGTCAAGCACGATGCCGACGTCGTTATCTGGGGCACCGGTTTTCACGTGATCGACGCCTTCGACTACCTCGACATCAAGGGGCGTGAAGGCCGCAACCTCGCCACGCAGTTCAAGGAAGGCGGCGTCGAGACCTACCTGGGGATGACGATCCACGGCTTCCCCAACTTGTATTTCATGCTCGGGCCCAACACTGCTCTGGGGCACAACTCGGTGGTCTTCATGATCGAACAGCAGACGAAGTTCGTCATCAAGATGCTCGACGAGATGCAAAAGCGCGGAGCGGCTGCGGCCGAAGCCACCCTTGCAGCACAGACCGAGTTCAACGACGAGATCCAGCGCCTTGTCTCCAAAGGCATCTGGACCACCGGCGGTTGCACGAGTTGGTATCTCGACAGCCACGGCAAGAACCGCACGATCTGGCCGAAGTTCACCTTCCAGTATTGGTGGGAGACCCGCAAGGTCAACGCCCCCGACTTCATTTGGGAGAAAACGGCATGAATTTAGCCCCGGCTGCAACGATCCACGACGGCGTGCCGCCGGGCCCGAAATACCCGCCGCTGATCATGACGTGGCTCTTTTTGCGTCACCGCACCAAGTTCATGCGCAAATTCCATCAGAAGTACGGAGAGACGTTTTCGCTCCGGATCCTTCCCGGACCGCGACGCATCGTCATCTTCAGCCGGCCCGAAGACATCAAGGAGATTTTCGCCGGCGACCCCTCGCAGTTCCATGCCGGTGAGGGGAACTCGATCCTCAAACCCGTCATGGGCGAACATTCGGTTCTGCTGACCGACGACGGCGAACACATGCGAGCCCGCAAACTCCTGATGCCGGCGTTCAACGGCGCCTCGTTGCGTGGCTATCAGTCGCTGGTCGAGTCCATCGCCAAGAGCGAAGTCGACAACTGGAACGACCGCCAGACGCTCGTGTCGCTCGATCGTATGAACGTTGTCACGCTCGAAGTCATCCTCCAAGTGGTTTTCGGCGTCACCGACGAATCCCGCCTTGACCGGATGCGGCCGCTGGTCAACCGAATGGTCAACATCGATGCACGGATGCTGCTGGCGTGGTCATTCCCGAAGCTGTTCGCGCTGCCACCGTGGAAGTCCTACTTCGTCAATCAGCAAAACGTCGACAAGCTCCTGTATGCCGAGATCGCCGAACGGCGCGAAGCCAAGGCTGCATCCGTTGATGGGCAGGACGGCCGCGACGATGTCCTGTCGAGGCTGCTCCGTGTCGGCGCCGATGAAGGCGAACTGCCGCTGACCGATGCCGAACTTCGCGACCAACTTGTCACCCTGTTGCTTGCCGGCCACGAGACAACCGCTTCGGCGTTGTCCTGGACGTTGCACGAACTCGGTCGCAACCGCGACGTCATGCGCGAAGCCCTCAAGGCTGCCGACGAGGGCGACGACGCTTTCCTCGAGGCCTGCCTCAAGGAATCGATGCGGCTGCACCCCGTCATCGACTTCGTCGCACGGACTCTCAAGTCCCCGCAGGTCGTCGGGGGTTGGTCGCTTTCCCGCGGCGACACCGTGGCGCCCTCGATCTTGTTGTCTCATGCGCGTGAAGAAAATTTCCCCGGTGCCTCGATTTTCCGGCCGCGGCGATTCCTCGACGGGCACGCCGCGCCCAACACCTGGATTCCGTTCGGCGGCGGCGTACGCCGTTGCATCGGCGCCGGTTTCTCGCTCATGGAGGGCACCACGGTCCTCGCCGAAGTTCTGCGACGTTATGACGTCGTGGCCGATGAGCCCTCGCCCAACAAACTCCGCAACATCACCAATGTCCCCGAGGACAAAGCGCCGCTCAGGTTGACGTCACGCCACCTCTGAATGCAACCCTCCTAAGATCGCAGCAAACGTGGACGGCATCGAAAATCCATACACCTGGACTAAAGAGAGTTCCAGCGGTGGACTTCTAAGCAAACGCTTACCTGTGTTGATAGGGTTTCAGCATGAAAGCGATTCAGATCACGCGGCTCGATGGGCCCGAAGCAGTCGAACTTGTCGAGATCGAAGCCCCGGTGGCGGATGAGGGCCAGGTCCTCATCGCGGTCAGGGCAGCCGGCGTCTCCTTCCCCGAGGTCCTGCAGACCCGGGGGCTCTATCAGATGAAGCCACCCTTGCCATTCACGCCGGGATCAGAAGTTGCCGGCGAGGTCATTGCCGCTGACAGCTCCAGCGGATTCAAGCCCGGCGACCGGGTCGTGGGCTTCACCTTGCTCGGCGGCTTCGCCGAACAGGCTGTGGCCCAGGCCGACCTGGTGTTCCATCTTCCTGACTCTGTTTCCTTTGAACGAGGCGCTTCGCTCCCACTCAATTACCTCACCGCCTACTTCGCGCTGATCGAACGCGGACAGCTTGCCGAGGGCGAATCCATACTGGTGCATGGTGCAGCCGGCGGCGTGGGCACGGCGGCGATTCAGGTCGCCAAGGCTTTTGGCGCCGGTCGGGTCGTTGCCGTCACCTCGACACCCGAGAAGGGTGCCGTGGCCATGGAGGCCGGAGCCGATGAGTTCGTCCTCGCCGAGGGTTTCAAGGATGCGGTCAAGGCCAATGGTGGGATCGACTTGGTTGTCGATCCCGTGGGCGGCGACCGCTTCACCGATTCGCTGCGTTGCCTCAACGACGACGGGCGGATGCTCGTCATCGGCTTCACCGCGGGTGACATTCCGACAGTTCAGGTCAACCGGTTGTTGCTCAATAACCTGTCGGTCGTCGGCGTGGGATGGGGCGCCTACGTGCTCAAGCGTTCCGGACACATCAATAAGGAATGGGCGGCTATTCTCCCGCATATTGAATCGGGAGCCCTCAGGCCGGTGATCGGTTCGACATTCGCGCTGGCCGATGCGGGCAACGCGTTGACCAGCATCGATGACCGCAAAGCCACCGGAAAAGTGATCCTGACTCCCTGATGGTCGACTTCACCGGATTTCCCGAAGTTGCGCTCGACTTCTACGACGATCTCGAGGTCGACAACACCAAGGCGTTCTGGGAAGCCCACAAATCCACGTACGCCTCGGCCGTCGCGGCGCCGATGAAAGCTTTGACCGCTTTGCTTGCCAAGGAATTCGGCGAAGCCAAAGTGTTCCGGCCCTACCGGGACGTGCGGTTCGCCAAGGACAAGACACCCTACAAAACGGCTCAAGGTGCGTTCGTTCCGCGCGGTCCGGCGACTGGTTGGTATGTCGAACTCGGTGCGGCCGGCGTGCGCGTCGGCGTGGGGTTCTATGAGGCCTCGGGCGCACGCCTTAGGTCGATCCGCGAAGCCATCGATGACAAGGCACACGGCGGTCAGCTCGAGCAGATCATTTCTGACCTGCAAGGGTCCGGCTGGACGTTGGGCGGCGACACACTGAAGACCTCGCCGCGCGGCTACGACTCCGACCATCCCCGGATCGGCCTGCTGCGCCACAAGTCAATGACTCTCGGCAAGGACTACGGCTTCGCGCCGGTCATTCATACGCCTGAACTCCTCGATCGGGTCCGCGCTGATTGGCGCGAGGCTACCCCGTTCGTCGACTGGGTCCTCGCCCACGCCCGGAGTTAGAGGCGTCCCAGCACCTCAAGATGTGGGCACCTGCCGAGGGTCAACGAGCCCGTAACCCCGGGAAAATGCCCACATCTTGGGGGATTGGTCAGGCAAACCATTTGGTCCACATCGCATTGGTATGTGGTGGTGCCCCGGCATAGCCCCGGGCTTTGAGGGCAACGAACACTCGCCAGACAATCTTTCTCTTGTCCCGCAGGTCCTCGGCTGTGATGACAATGACACGCCAGCCGTTGGCTTCAAGTGTCTCTCGTCGCTCGCGGTCTTTCTGGCGTTGACGAGGGTCCCGTTCGTGGTGGATCCCGTCATACTCAAGGAGGACCTTCCAGCGGAAATAGATCAGGTCGCCGCGGGCAAGCGATCGGCCACTTGCGTCGAGGATCTTCTTGTTGCACTTGGGTTCGGGTAGCCGCGAGAACACAATCATCAATCTGATGAGTGTTTCCATCGGCGACTCTGCGCCCTCACGGACATAAGCCAGCGCCCTCCGCATACGCAGGACGCCATCGAGGTGCCGAGCCATCGCATACTCGGTCAGAGCCTCCAGCGTCGTCAGCTTCTGGTGAATCATCCAATCAGCAGCCTGGATGAGTTCCACGAGGCTCACCTTGGTGGCAATGTCGACCAGAGTTCGATCCGGTCCGGTCAGTGGCACCTCGCGATCGAAATTCGGTGTCATCCGACCCCGTCGGCGGTGAGTGACCACTCCTTTGAGCCTGCTGTGAGTCGCGCCATTGGTGGAGAAATGCAGCGAGGAATCCCATCCGACGTCAAGTCCGTAAATCCTCAACGCGGTGAGGTGACTGGCGATGGCGTCAGCGGGGAGCGCCAGAAGACCGGCCATGACCCAGAGAACCAGAGTCATCTCGACGGACGCGACCACATACACCCCACGAAAGAGTCGTCGGAATCGACGGCCTCTAAGGCAACTTTCGCTGAGACCCAAATCCAGCGCCTGCCGAGTCGAAAATGGCCGATGCCGTAGGGAGTCGGGTATGGATCTTGCAGCAGTCATGATTCAGAGTCAGGCAGGAATTCCCGTCAGGGGCTGATGCCGACGACTCATGTGGACGGCGGAGGAATCTCGTACGCCTGTGGACAGCAAGATGTGGGCGCTTTTCGGGGGTCTGAGTCCTTGCAACACTCGGAAGGTGCCCACATCTTGCGGAGCTATCGGCGGCGTTTCAGCAGGTAGATGTCCATCACCCAGCCGGCTTTTTCCTTGACCTCGCTCCGCTCGGCCAGGATTTTTTCAGTTACCTCAGCCAAGTTTCCGGAAACGAGGATCTCATCCTTCGTTCCAAGGTTGGTGCCCCACCAGATGTCCCAATCGCCGCCTTGCCCCTTTTCGAGCAGAGACTGAGCCGCGAACGTGCCGTTGAGCATGACCACGATGTTGTCGTGACCGGCCTCGACCGCTTCGGCAAGTCGGCGACCTGTCGTCACGGTGAACGGTTCACCGATGCCGTGGAGCACAATTTTGTGGCGAGCAGCAAGAACTTGCAGGCTGGAGATGCCGGGGATGACGTCATAATCGAACTCGACGTTGCCGCGGGCCAGGATGCGCTCGATGATGCGTATTGAAGAGTCGTAGAACGCGGGGTCTCCCCAGACGAGGAAACCCGCATCTCCGGGATTGTCGATCAGGGCCTTCTCGTAAATGATCGTGCGGGCTTCGTGCCAGTCCGTGACTGCTTTGCCATAATCGGAAGGGTCGGTTCGATCGCGTTTGGCGTCGTCGACTTTGACGAATCGCCAGTCGCCGTCAATGTGCTGTCGGCAGATCTCTTCGCGGGCTTCGTTGAGCCCGCCGACCCCGAGCGCCTTGTCCGAAACGATGAAATAGTCAACCGAGTTGAGGGCACGCACGGCCTCGACGGTCACCTGATCGGGGTGCCCCGAACCGATGCCGATGAGGCGGACGCGCCGAGTCACGTGTCCAGCTCCGCAGAAGAGTCCTCCAGGTCGCCCTCGATGTCGAGATAGACCTGCCGCATTTCGGCGAGGACGTCGGCATCGGGTTCGGCCCAGAGTTCACGATCGGCGGCTTCGTTGAGACGTTCGATGATGCCGCGAAGAGCCCAGGGGTTGGCGCGGCGCATGAACTCCTGGTTGTCCTCATCGAGGACATAGGTCTTGGCGAGAGTGTCATACATCCAGTCCTGCACGACGCCGGTCGTCGCGTCATAACCGAACAGGTAGTCGACGGTCGCGGCTAGTTCGAAGGCGCCCTTGTAGCCGTGCCGCTGCATCGCGGTGATCCAGCGCGGGTTGACGACGCGGGCCCGGAACACACGAGCGGTTTCCTCGGCGAGCGAACGCGTGCGGATGGCGTCGGGCGTCGTCGAGTCGCCGATGTAGGCCTTGGGCGCCTCGCCGGTCAACGCGCGGACGGTCGCGACCATGCCGCCGTGATACTGGAAATAGTCGTCGGAATCGGCAATGTCGTGCTCGCGGGTGTCGGTGTTCTTGGCCGCGACGGCGATCCGGCGATAGTTGGCCCGCATGTCGTCCCCGGCCGGTGCACCGTCGAGGTCGCGGCCGTAGGCGAAACCGCCCCACGCCGTATAGACCTCGGCGAGATCCTTGTCATCTCGCCAGTTGCCCGACTCGATGACCTGCAGAATTCCCGCGCCGTAAGCCCCCGGCTTAGATCCGAAAATTCGGGTCGTCGCGCGGCGTTCGTCACCGTGTTCGGCGAGGTCGCGTTGCGCGTGGGCGCGGACGTAATTCTGATCGTCGGGTTCGTCAAGTTCGGCCACCATGCGGATGGCGTCATCGAGGATGCTGATGACGTGAGGGAATGCGTCCCGGAAGAAACCGGAGATGCGGACCGTGACGTCGATGCGCGGCCGACCGAGTTCTTCCAGCGGTATGACCGTCATGCCGTTGACCCGTCGGGAGGCTTCGTCCCATTCGAGCTGGATGCCGATGAGGGCGAGGACTTCGGCGATGTCGTCGCCCGAGGTGCGCATGGCCGACGTGCCCCATACGGACAAGCCGACGGACTTGGGATAGCCGCCAGTGTCGGCGAGATAGCGCTCGATGAGCGATGTGGCCATCCGTTGGCCGGTCTCATACGCCAGTTTGGACGGCACGGCCTTAGGGTCGACAGTGTAGAAATTGCGGCCGGTCGGCAACACGTTGACGAGTCCGCGCAGCGGCGAACCCGACGGTCCCGCCGCGATGAAACCGCCGTCGAGCGCGTGCAGCACCGCCGTAAGTTCGTCGGTGGTCTTGGCAAGGCGCGGGACAACCTGTTCGGCAGCGAACTCGAGGACGCGCTGGACAGTCGGATCGGCGTGGAGAGTGGCCGCCACGGAAGGCACCCAGCCAGCGGCTTCCATCTCGATGATGAGGGCGCGCGCTTCGGCTTCGATCGCATCGACGGCAGACGTCGACTCACTGTTCTCCTTGAGGCCGAGAGCGGCGCGAAGTCCCGGCAGGGCATTGTTCGAACCGCCCCAGATCTGCGTCGCACGCAGGATCGAGAGCACGAGGTTCACCCGTGCTTCGCCCTCGGGGGCTTGACCAAGGATGTGCAAACCATCACGGATCTGCGCGTCCTTGATCTCGCACAACCAGCCGTCGACATGCAGGATGAAGTCATCGAACTCTTCGTCCTCGGGTCGCTCATGCAGGCCAAGGTCCTGATGCATCTCGGCGGCCTTCATGAGCGTCCAGATCTGGGCGCGGATCGCCGGAAGTTTGCCCGGATCCATCGCGGCGATGTTGGCGTGTTCGTCCAGCAGCTGCTCCAGCTTGGCGATGTCGCCGTAGGACTCGGCGCGTGCCATCGGCGGGATGAGGTGGTCGACGATTGTGGCGTGGGCGCGGCGCTTGGCCTGGGCGCCTTCGCCCGGATCGTTGACGAGGAAGGGATAGATGAGAGGCATGTTGCCGATCGCGGCATCGGTCGCGCAGGAAGCCGAGAGGCCGGCGTTCTTGCCCGGCAGCCATTCCATCGAACCGTGTTTGCCCAGGTGAACGACGGCATGGGCGCCGAATCCTCCCCCTTCGACTGCATTGTCGAGCCAGCGATAAGCCGCGAGGTAATGATGTGAAGGAGCCATGTCGGGATCGTGATAAATCGCGACGGGGTTTTCGCCGAAGCCGCGCGGCGGCTGGATCATGATGACGACGTTGCCGGCCTGCAACGTGGCGAGCACGATTTCGTTTTCATCATTGACGAAGAGTTTGCCGGGAGCTTCGCCCCAGGCTTCCGTCATCGCGCCGGTCAATTCGGAAGGAAGGTGCGCTATCCACTTCTTGTATGACGCCGCCGGGATGCGGACCGTGCTGTCGGTGAGCTGGGCCGAGGTCAGCCATTCCTCGTCCTGC
Organism: Aeromicrobium sp.; assembly: GCA_014377785.1. Taxonomy (GTDB): domain Bacteria; phylum Actinomycetota; class Actinomycetes; order Propionibacteriales; family Nocardioidaceae; genus JACMOZ01. Next base: position 3,157 of record JACMOZ010000200.1, on the reverse strand, counting down.
CCGCCGGCGGCGATGAGGGCGTGGATGAGCGCGTTGCCCGACGTCGTGTCCGGCTGCTCTCCCTCGATCGGTGCCAGCGGTTCGAGACCCGGGATCGAGCCGGGTTCGCCCACGTCATATCCGGCATCGCGCATGGCGCGGAGCAGGCGGATCGCGGAGACGGGGGTGTCAAGGCCGACGGCGTTGCCGATGTGGCTGTGCTTGGTCGGGTAGGCCGACAACATGATGGCGATCTTGCGGTCTTTTGCCGGCACGTGGCGCAGCCTCGCGTGCCCCACGGCGATGCCGGCGACGCGGGCGCAGCGTTCGGCGTCGGCGACATACCGGGGCAGTCCATCCTCGTCGATTTCCTTGAACGAGAACGGTGCGGTGATGATGCGTCCGTCAAATTCGGGGATCGCGATCTGATTGGCCGAATCGAGCGGCGAGACGCCTTCCTTGGACTCCTCCCAGGCTTCGCGCCCCCAGGTCAGACACAAACCCTGAAGGATCGGGATGTCGAGGGCTTTCATCCGTTCAACGTCCCAGGCTTCGTCGTCGCCGCCCGCACTCGCGGTGCCGGGTTTGGTGCCACCGGCTGCAAGGACGGTGACGATCAACGCATCGAGCGTGCCGAGGGCGTCATACAGATCGTCGGGAGCAGCCCGCAGCGATGAAGAGAAAATCGGTATTCCCGCGGCTTCGCCGGTGGCGTCGATCGCATCAGCAAGGTCATGGACGAACGCGTTGTTGCCGCTGCTCTCGTGGGCGCGATAAAACAGGACACCGATGCGCGGCAGGTTTCCGGCAACGACAGGGCGCTTGGAGAAGCCCCAATCGGGCAGCGTCATGGGCGGTTCGAAGCCCTCGCCGGTCAGCAAAATCGTGTCCGAGAGGAAGGCATGCAATTGCGCGATGTTGTCGGGCCCGCCCTCGGCGAGATAACGATGCGCTTCTGCAGCGACGCCGATCGGCACCGTTGAAAGCTCCATGAGTTCGGCACTGGGCGCGTGTTCGCCGCCGAGCACGACCATCGGTTTACCGGCATCCCGGATGCGTTCGAAGCCGCCATCGAGCGAGTCGGTGGAGCCAAGGATTCGCAGCACGACTATGTCCGCGGCCCCGAGCGCTGCGTCCATCGCGGTGCGGGGCGGTCGACTGGGGTTGGCCAACAAGTAGTCGGCACCCGAAGCTCTGGCCGACAAGAGGTCGGTGTCAGAGGTGGACAGCAGCGCAATGCGCGTCATGGTGCTCCTTCGGGGTTCACTCCCCATCACGCCGGACAAACAGGCTTCAGCCTACCTGCCCGAAAACATTTCTCCCGGGCTGTCCGTGTCGACCAGTAGCATCGGCCAAATCGAGTTCGCACACCTTCTCGACCCGTTCGGAAACCACTTCGGAATATGGCGCCCGAAGACGCCTTGACCTGATCGGGCCGGGCGTATGCTGATATGCTTTTGCATATGCGCACCACGATGAATCTTCCCGATGATCTCTACCGTTCCGCACGCGTTCGTGCCGCCGAGGAGGGCCGGACCGTCACCTCGGTAATGGAGGAAGCCTTGCGGTCGTTCCTCAAAATCAACGAGCCCGAGGCGCAGCCGTTCGTGCTCAAGACCCTCCCGTCTCGCGCCAACGCCGTCACGCCGGCCGATGTCGGCGACAACGCGGCCATCCGCGAACTGCTCGATGCCGAGGATCCACAGGGCTTCCATGCAAATGCCTGACGTCAACGTGTTGGTCGACGCCTGGCACGTCGACTCCGCTTTTCACCTGCGGGCGAGCGACTGGCTCAACCAGGCGGTGACCTCTCCGACACCACTCGGTCTTAGCGACCATGTGCTCAGTGGGGCCATCCGGATCCTGACCAATCCTCGAATTCCGGGGATGGCATGGCCGATCGAAGACGTCCTCGACGTGGTGGACGACCTCGTTTCTTCGCCAGGGACCGGCATTATTCGGCCGGGCAGAAGGCACTGGACCTCCTTCACAGACCTGTGCAGAAAACTGGGCGCGACCGGCAACCTCACACCTGATTGCTATCTCGCGGCCCTGGCAATTGAGAACAAGGCGACGTTCGTCAGCCGGGACCGTTTCTTTGCTTCGGTGCCCGGCCTGACGTGGAGTGACTTGCCCGACAACTGAGGCAGGCGGGCGATGCTTCCCAAATGCGATCTGGACCACTAGGTTCGATTCGGGCCCACGGGGGGTCGGGAAGCACGTTCACCAAGGAGTCCTGCATGTCGCCACAAAACCAGGTCAGAAAACTGGCCCGAGCACGTTCCCTTATTGCAGTATTAAGCCTCGCCTTCATCGGCGCGACTCTCGTCGCAACACCGGCTCAAGCCGACGGCCCGGGAGCGGGAACACCGTGGGTGGTTTCGGTCGGTGACTCCTACATCTCGGGTGAGGCTGGTCGTTGGGCCGGCTCCTCCAACAGCAATTCTGCCTCGGCCGATGCGTTGGGCGGGACTGCCTACTTCGACAACGCGTCCAACAATGCAGAACAAATCAACCGTTGCCACCGAAGCAAGAGCGCGGAGGCCTACATTGGCGGCGGCGTGAACGGCATGAATTTCGCGTGCTCGGGCGCCAAGACGGCGACCTACACCGATGGCGATTATTTCAAACCGGGCCTGGACTTCTATGACAACGGTGCCGGCCAGCTCGGCCAGGCGAAGATGCTCCAACAGTTCGCCGCCGCACACAACGTCAAGATGGTGACCGTCTCGATCGGCGGAAACGACTTCAACTTCGGCGGCATCGTGCAGTCGTGTGTCACCGATTTCCTGACCTCGCCAACTTGGTATAAGGACTACTGCAAAGACGACAACAGCGTCGTCGCCAACTTCACCAGCGCTAACATCTCGGCGGTCAAGACCAGGATCGCGAATTCTTTCCTCAACGTCCGCACGGCGATGCGCAATGCCGGTTATGCCGACAGTGCCTGGACCCTGATGGTGCAGAACTATCCCTCACCGCTCGCGAACGGCTCGGGTTTCCGCTACAGCGAGAGCGGCTACAGCCGGCAGGACACGGGCGGCTGCGGCTTCTGGAATGCCAGCTCGCCGCCAACGCGCCCGCCAAACGGCCGGCCGTGGTCGGCGAATTCCTCCCGAAAGTAGCCCATGCGCCACGGGCCCATTTCGAGCCGTGACCCGGTGCGCAGAATCTGGCT
>JACMOZ010000199.1 GCA_014377785.1 Aeromicrobium sp. | reverse complement strand
TACCACCGACGACGGCAAGCCCGACTGGGACATTTGACGCCGATCGAGTTCGAGGTCACCATGAACACGCCAGCCGCACCGGCTGAGCGATCGGCTCGGGTGAGGGCTCCGCAGCGTTCGCATCGGCGGGCGCATCTGACACGACGTTGTCTGGGGCGGGGTCAGCGGAGGTGGGTGGACTCGCCGAACATCCAACAATGAGCATCGTGACCGCAGCCGTGATGGCCGCCAATCGAATTGACGCGCTCATCCAGTGCATATGCATCCCGCCGTGACCGACCCGGCCTGGCGCTGTGTTCTGACACGATCATAGGGATTGCTCGACCCGGCGATATCAACCAGGTGGGTTTTGCTACAGCCGCCTAGCGCAAACTATTTCGCGAATCCGACATTCTGCCAGCTGATGATGACCAGGGAGCGACCGACAAAATTCTCGCTAGTGTCGCCGCACTTCGCGATCGATTCAAAATCGATATTTGGTGAACCTCTACGAAGCAAAACTGGCCGACCCTATTGGCGCAGCACGATTCCCGCGACGAGGACGAACACTACGACAGCGACCCACGCGTAACCTAAGATCAGGCCAACGACCGCTGCAGCAAATCCTCCTTGGCCCGTTCGTTTGATCTGGCCAAGTGCGATATGCCCAAAGACAATCGCAAGAAATCCTCCGCCAACTCCGAATACCAAGGCCAGAATCGCGAAGACGTTCGGGCCTTGTGAAACCGCGCCGATGCCGGAAGGTGCGACAGGTATTGGCTGGCCCGGATTGGCCAGAGCGTATGCCGCCTGCCACTGCCGGATGGCGCTCGCCTGAGCCTCGATCGCCGTCTGGTCGCGCTGAGCGGCGACGCCGCTGCGCCGTGCCGCAGAGGTAGCTTCACTCCTAGCGACTAGCCACGCAATCCACGAAACAATCGCCGGAACAACTGCCATCACGCCCCACGTCGCCTCGTAGGTCGGCATCAATGCTGCGACGACCGCGAGGAGCGAAAAAAGGAGGGCCAGAAACGTCCGCCTAGACCGCGACCGCACGACCAACCATCCGGCGACCCCGGCCGCCGATACAAGAGGAAGGAAGATTAGAGCCGCGACGCGCCACCCCACGGCACTGCTGAAGAGGATCGCCGCAATCATAAGAACAAGCGCACCAGCAAGGAAGGCGAGGGCTCGAAGTCGCGTCGCCCAACTGGCCTCAGCTGCAGCAAAACCAACGGCGATGAGCACTACGCCCGCGATTCCTGCCACCACTCCGATCGCTGAGCGGTTGAAGTCATTTGAGACCGATTCCCCGCCAAGGATGACCGCCGGCACCAGAAGCAGCCCGAGCGATATCGCCGTGTACCTGATGACCGACCGAATCGTTGGACTTGCTAATCGATCAGACGGCCCAGTTGCTGTTCCGGTGGACTCGATCATTGGGTGCCCTTTCGCTTGACATCGCAATGTTAGTGGTCGGGGTAATCGCCACAGGCCAATACGATAAGCGGACTCATCATCATCCGACTGCTGGAGCCTTGAAGCGCCCCAGGTTTCCTGCCGCTCCTATGCGGGTTGCGGCTCTTAGGTGAGGCACCTCTTAGCCCATCCGGGACAATACCTCGGTGACGATCGCACGAGCTTGGTCGGCGGGTGCCGCGCCTCCTGCCCCCGCCGACACGTAGTAATGACCGACGAACCCACTGAGGGTGAACCCCCCGTATTTTTCGTCCTACTCGCCGAACGTGTTGCTACCGATCGTTATCGCCTGCGAAGAACTGTCTCCAGTGGCGTTATTGTAATCAAACCTCACCCTACAACCCTGGTTGACGAGGTCTGCGCCTGGTCAAGTCCCTAGTGGTGATGTAGCCGGGTTCTTTCGAGCGGAGGGGTTAGGCGCTGAGGCTGAGGGTGGATTCTTCAGTAGCCTCGCTTCCGGTTTTGGGCACGAGGGTGAGACGAGAACCGAGCACAAGACGGATCGCTCAGCGCCTCCAGATCATCCTGCATCGCGCGACCGTACCGGCCTGCGGTGAGGCGTGCGCGAGTTTTCCACGTCGGATCGAGCCCTCAATTCCGGCGCATGTGCTTCCGCGTCGCGTCTTCAGAGTCGTGGCCCAGTTCAGGCCGAGTCAGCGCCGTCGGAGAGACCAATCGGTGGTGTGCCGCTACGATTCGGTGGTCACCGTCAAACACTTGAGTACCGGAGCGTCATGCACAGTCGAATCATTGCAGCTGCGGTTCCGATGGCTATTGCGATCGCGTTTTGTCTAGGTGGCTGTTCAGCAGCTGAGTCGCCGTCTCCTGCCTCAGATGCGACGGCAACAAAATCATCTGAGGCCAGTACAGCAACCCCTGCTCCCACTGCGGCATCCCAATCCGACTGGCCAACGACTTCCATCTATACGCAAAAAACCGACAGCTTCAATAAGCTCTGCGAGGGACTCGGTATTGATAAACAGGTCCTCGCCCTAATCCCTCATCCGCATCTGACAATCCCGTCGTATGGTGCAGTGGGCGTGGGCACCTCTCCCACGGTGTGCGCCTATCGACCTGCTTCGTCCACCGCCGACCCGACGGAGAACTATGTCACCATCGATGTCAGACGTCCCTACCCAAGTTCTCCTGGCAGCCCAACGGTCGCTCAGGGCCTTAGGAATTCCGTTTCTCTCGGTTCTGTCAAGGTCTTGAAGAACTCGTTGGGATTAGGGGATGACTCCGTGTTCGTAGTGGACTCGGAAGCCGGCAGGATTGTCGCTACCGCGGTCGCCGAAACCAGCGAGCTACATGTCGGTGTGCTTTTCACATCTAGCGACGACCAAAACATGAGCGTTGGTGGTTCCGCTGCACATCAGACCGCGATACTGGAGATAATTAACCATGTGTTCACCGACCCGGATGCACATGCGCCCTTCCTGATGTCGGGCCAGAACGCCTTCTGATCGGGTTAGGTAGCCTAGAGGGTCGCTTATGCGCCGATGAATGCGACAAGCATTCCGGCTCCGGAGCCTCCGGGCTCAAGCACCTAGGGCAGGGGGAGGCGCGCTACTTGGTCAGCGGTGAGGCCGTGGTGCTGCTGGTGCATGCTGTCGGTGATGCTTGTCGTTATGGTCATTGCTCTTTAATGGATCACGGTACGAACTGAACACGTCGAAGAAGGACTGACGGCCCGCCGCGCACAAGCGCCGGTCAAGGCACCGAAACGGGCTAACCGGGTGGTTCGCACCGCCCCGAGGCCTTGTACAGGCTGCCGGGCGAATCGAGGCGTGCGGGGTTAGGCTCGGGCGACCGCCGGGAATTGAATCGAAGTCGGGGGTGTGAATCCGGTTCCGCCGATCGGCCAGGATGTTGGAAGGGTCACCCAGTTCAGGCCTTTGTTCGCCTGCACGATCGGGCCCGAGGTGCGGATAGCTTCCCAGTTCTCCGTCTCCTCTGCGGTGAACTCTTCGTTGGAGGAGAACCGGTACGCGAGGGCGCGGTCGAGGATCTGGCGGGCGACCTCTTGGGCGTCGACGTTGCGCCGAAACTCCAGCAGGATCCGGCAGCGGACCTCCTCCCCGTCGGTGTTGTCAAGGTAGGCAAGAGAGACGGCATTCGTGTCCCACATGGTGCGCGGCCGCCACGCGACCGCGCGAAGTGCCTCCCAGTGCAGGTGGCCGGCTAGCGCGGTGCCTTTCCGGCGGTTGGCAGCGCGCGCTGCGGAGACAGCTGCGGTTGTCGCGGCGAGGAGGAGCCCGATCGGGTCCGTGCTGCCGATGAACCCACCCTTCGACCATTTGCGGCAGTAGAGAACGAACCGGCTCTCAGTGAAGTGCGCCTCGAGCTTGAGATCGGAGAGGTTCACCTGCTCTTTGAAGGACCCGTTCACCATTCGGGTGACGCTCGCCTGGAAAACACTGAGGGAGGTCGAAAGCTGACCGTCCAGGGGTTCAGGCATGACGTCGAAGGTGCTGGACAGCAATGGGAACAACCCGTCCGTGTCCTCTTCGGCGGCGATGGGCGCTACAAAGTTCCAGGTCATTACAGTCCGATCGTGCAGCAGGGCGAGCAAACGAGTTTTGCTGACCGCGGCGCAAACCTATCAACGGTGGGGATCACGGGTCAATGACTCTCCCTCGCGATCGCCGTCCCGGATTCTCATCGGGAATTGGTGAGTGGTGGCCAATCGTGCCGATGCGAGGGATAGGTCAGGAAAGGCAGAGGCGACCCATTTAGAGACGCCTCAACGCGGTATTCGGGCAGACGGGCCGCGGTGAGTACACGCGCGGATATGATGCACACATGAGCATCTATACGCGAACGGGCACCCGGATGGTCATCGCCGCCCTAGGCCTTGCGATGCTTTCGGGACTCGTAGCCTGCGCGACGACGGTCAAGAGCGAGGGAGACCCAAAAGCGGCGAGCACGTCACACGCCACTACCTCCGCCGCACCTGCCGCACCTGCCGCAGAGTCGTGCCCGCCTGGCGTGCAG
>JACMOZ010000198.1 GCA_014377785.1 Aeromicrobium sp. | reverse complement strand
TGTCGGCAGTCCGCAGCAGGTCATCGAGCGCACGCTGGCCTTTGCCGACTATTTCGGTGACTATCAGCGCCAGTTGTTCCTGATGGATCATGCCGGCCTTCCACTCAAGACGGTGCTCGAACAGCTCGACATCCTTGGCGAGGAAGTGGTGCCCGTCCTCCGCAAGGAGTTCGCCGCCCGCCGTCCCGAAGGCGTCCCCGATGCACCGACCCACGCCTCGCTTGTTGAGGCCCGCGATGCCAAGGAGAGCCAGGTATGACCGTCAGGATCGTCGCCATCCCGGCCGGCCTGAGCGAACCGTCGACAACGCGTATGCTCGCCGACCGGATTGGCGAAGCCACCCGGAAACGGCTTGGAGATGCCACGGTCGAAATCGTGAACCTGCGCGAATTCGCCCATGACATTCCCCCCAAGCACTTCGTGCAGGGAGGGGCCCCCGCCGACGCCAACCTCACCGGTTTCGCCTCGCCCCGGTTGCAACACGTGCTGGATGACGTCATGGCTGCGGATGGTCTCATCGCCGTGTCGCCGATCTTCAAGGCGTCATACACCGGATTGTTCAAGTCGTTTTTCGATGTGCTCGAGGCAGATGTGCTGATCGGAAAATCGGTCATCGTCGCGGCCTCCGGCGGAACCGGGCGGCATTCTCTCGCGGTCGACTTCGCAATGCGTCCGCTGTTCGCCTAAATGCAGGCTCTGGTCGTGCCGACCGGAATCTTCGCATCGCCGCACGACTGGGGCACCGAAAGCAAGAACGCTCTTGCCGGCCGCATCGATCGCACGGCGGCCGAATTGGCGCCCTTGCTCCGAGGTGGGGGCACGGGTCGTCAGCGCGACGAGGAGTTCGACATGTTCAGCGAGAGCATGGTCGCTGCGGCGAAGCCCTGACCACGAGGTGGGCGACACGAGATGGCTAATGAGCTGGCGACCCATGTGTGGTTGATCGCCATGGAGATGGCGGCAAATATGTCGGATTCGTAGGTGTGCGGTCCTCGGTCGGCTGAGTAGATTCGCAGTCATGGCGCGCTCGCGGGACTCAGATCTGACCGGACGTCGTGCGCTTGTCACAGGAGCGGCGAGCGGTATCGGCCAAGCGTGCGCACAAAGACTTGCAGATGCGGGTGCACACGTCATCGTCCTGGACATGAATGCCGCCGGAGTCCACGAGATCGCGCGTGCCATTCATGGCGAAGCGGTGGTTGCCGACCTTTCAGATCCGGACTTTATCGACCGTCTCGACCCGGCCATCGACATCGTGGTCAACAACGCCGGATTCCAACACGTGGGACCGATCACCGAGTTTCCCCGGGATACGTTCTCGGCGATCTTGCGTGTCATGCTCGAGGCACCGTTCTGGATCATCGCCCACGCCTTGCCGCACATGTATGACAGCCAGTGGGGACGAATCATCAACATCTCCTCGGTCCACGGGCTTGTCGCCTCGCCATACAAAGCGGCCTATGTCGCGGCCAAGCATGGCCTGGAGGGGCTTTCCAAGGTGACTGCACTGGAAGCCGCAGAACACGGTGTCACCTCCAATTGCATCAATCCGGGTTATGTACGCACACCGCTCGTCGAGAACCAGATCGACGCCCAGGCGAAGGTTCGCAAGATGAGCACCCAGGACGTCATCGAGCAGGTAATGCTGGAACGAGCAGCGATCAAGCGGCTGATCGAACCCGACGAAGTCGCCGGCATGGCAGCGTTCCTGTGCAGCCCGGCCGCCGCCGCCGTGACCGGATCTTCCATGGTCATGGACGGCGGATGGACCGCGCACTGACGCACAGGTCTGCTCGACGCCCGGCCGCGGAGTACGAGACAATCGCAGACATGTGGAATGACTACCTCGAACTCCTTGCCGCGGACGCCGCCGCCATCGAGTATGAAGGTCCTGTCCTCGCCGCCCGCGCCCGAGGCGAATCCGCTGCCGACATGGAACTTCTCGAGCGCGGCAAAGCTGCCGCGCTGCGGGTCAGGGAAAAATTTTTGACCCAGCAGCGCCGTGGCAACGAGCTCACCGCCCTGTACGAGACCGCCAACGACCTGGCCCGGCTCACCGATCTGGACTCCGTCCTCGAGGCAATCGTGCATCGGGCTCGGCAGGTCCTCGGGACCGATGTCGCTTACCTCTCCATGAACGACCCTGAGCGCGGGGACACCTACATGCGAGTCACCGACGGATCCACCTCGGCGGCGTTTCAGCAGGTGCGACTCCCCATGGGCAAAGGGCTTGGCGGCCGCGTGGCACAAAAGGCCATGCCGTACGCGACCTCGAGCTATTTCGAGGACGCCCGTTTCGACCATACCCACGACATCGACAGCGCCGTCGACGATGAGGGGCTCGTCGCCATCCTCGGCGTACCGTTGCGGCTCGGCAGCCACGTCATCGGCGTACTTTATGCATCCAACCGGAGCAAACGGCCTTTCTCCCAGGCCGAAGTGGCGCTGCTGGGCTCCCTCGCGGCCCACGCCTCTGCGGCCATCGACAAGGCGCGACTGCTCGACGAGACACGAATTGCGCTCCGTGAGCTGCGTGCTGTCAATGTCTTGCTCCGGGAACGCGGCGAGGCAGTCGAAAGGGCATCCGCTGCTCACGACCGGATGGCCCAACTGGTGTTGCGGGGCGGTGGCGTCGAGGATGTCGCACTCGCTCTCGTTGAGGTGATCGGTGGACCGTTGCTCGTCCTCGACGAGGAAGGCAGAGTGCTCAGTGAGGTTGGCGGCATACAAGGCCCGGCCGAGCCGGACTTCTCACAACTCATCGCCGCGTCACAGTCGAGCGGTCACGCCGCGGAGCTGTCGATCGCCGGTACCACGTGGTGGGCGTGCGCCATCACCGCAGGACCACAGCATCTCGGAGCCCTTGTCCTCCAACGCACCGGACTGCTCGACGACGCCGATCAACGCATTCTCGAGAGTGCCGCGGTCGTGACCGCGCTGCTCATGCTCAGTCTGCGCTCGGGTGTCGAGGCCGAGGACAAGGTACGCGGGGAGCTTCTTGACGACATGCTGCGCGATGGCCCCCTGGATACCGAAGGGTTGAACGACCGGGCACACCGGCTGGGCAACGACTTCTCCGTGCCCCAGACGGTCTACGCGATTGATCCCGAGGGAACGGACAGGCTGCGCCTGGCGCGCACCGTCGCCGGCATCGCCTGGAAACGCGGCGGTCTGTCCGGTCCGTTCGGTGGCAAGGTCGTGCTCGTCGTCCCCGGCACCGACCCGGGGGCGGAGGCCCGCGACTTGGCACGCGAACTGAAGCAGGTGCTCGGCCATCCGGTGACCGTCGGCGGAGCCGGGCCCGTGACCGGACTGCCGGCGATCAATACCGCCCATGGCGAGGCCACCCGATGCGTGAGCGCGCTCCAGGCACTCGGCCGGACCGGCGATGGCGCCGACGCATCCGAGCTCGGATTCGTCGGCCTGGTCCTCGGCGAGCAACCCGATGTCCACGGCTTCATCGCTGCCATGCTGGGGCCGATTCTCGATTACGACGTTCGTCGAGGCACTGACCTCATCGAGACTCTTCGCGTGTACTTCGCCGCCGGTTCCAGCTTGTCGCGAACCCACGAGCTGCTGCACGTACACGTCAACACGGTCACTCAGAGGCTCGAGCGGATCGGCCGGCTCATCGGTGCGGACTGGCAAAAGCCCGAGCGTCAGCTCGAGCTTCAGGTGGCACTTCGCCTGCACCGGATTTCCGATCCGGACCGAACCTAGTAGCCCAAACCCATACATTAATCTGTTCAATTATGGACCGTCTCCCTATGTTCGAGTGTGACGTGCGTCGCTAACGTGTACGAAGTGACGATGATCAGCACCCGCGAGCTTGCCAAGGACTTCCATGGCTTCCGCGCGGTCGACGGGGTGAATCTCGAGGTGAAGGCCGGCTCGATGCATGCCCTCGTCGGACCGAACGGGGCGGGCAAGACCACGTTGTTCAACCTGCTGACCGGTTTCATTCAGCCCTCCGAGGGCCGGATTCTCATCGACGATGTTGATGTGACCTCGATGGCTCCCGAACAGATCGCGAAGGCGGGGGTTGCCCGCTCGTTCCAGATCACGAGCCTGTTCGCCGAGCTCTCCCTCATGAACCACGTCGAGCTCGCGATCCAAGGCCGGTCCGGTCTCGGTATGCGGTTTTGGCGGTCGGACAAGCGACTGCATGCCTACTCCGACGAGGCCCACGAGCTGTTGCGCCAGGTCGGTCTCGATGACCACGCCATCAGGGCCGCCGGCACCCTGTCATACGGCCAGAAACGGGCACTCGAGCTGGCACTGGCACTGGCACTCAAACCGAAGCTCTTGCTTCTCGATGAACCGACCGCCGGCATGGGCGTCGAGGATGTGGCGCGCACGATCGACCTGATCGCACGGATCCGGGAGGGACGCACTGTCGTGATGGTCGAGCACAACATGAAGGTCGTGGGCAGCCTTGCAGACCGGGTCACCGTGCTCCAGTTCGGTCAGATCCTGGCCGCGGGAAGCTACGACGAGGTCCGCGCGGACCCGCGCGTCGTCACCGCCTACCTGGGGACCTCCGTTGCTTAAGGTCAACGGCGTCAGCGCACGCTACGGCGAGGCCCGGGTCCTTGAGGACGTCTCATTCGAGGTCAACCAAGGCGAGATTGCCACCCTGGTCGGGCGCAACGGTGCCGGCAAGACCACCCTGCTCCGCTGCCTCATGGGCATCCACCGCTCGATGGCTGGACAAATCGAGCTCGACGGTATCGACATCTCGAACCGTCCGGCGCACAAGCGCGCACGTCTCGGGTTGGGTTATGTGCCCGACGACCGCGGAATCTACTCAAGTCTCACGGTCGAGGAGAACCTGCTGCTGCCGCCAGTCGGGAATTCTCGCGGCTGGCCGATCGGAAAGATCTACGACACGTTCCCGGTCTTGGCCGAGCGACGGCGACAGGCCGGCACGCACCTGTCGGGAGGCGAGCAGCAGATGTTGGCGATCGCCCGCGTCCTGCGGACCGGCGCGAAGATGCTGCTCACCGACGAACCCACCGAGGGCCTGTCACCATTGCTCGTCCAGCAGATCGGCGACATCTTCCGCACGGTCAAGGAACACGGCGTCACGGTCTTGCTGATCGAACAGAACCTGCATTTCGCCACCAGTTTGGCCGACCGTCACCATCTCATCGCCGACGGCCGGATCGTCGAGTCGTTGCCGAACTCCGAAGTCAAGCAACGAGAACACGAACTCCTCGAGTATCTCGGCATCTAGCTGATTCAGAAAGGATCATTCATGAACGCACTACAAAAAGTCTGCGCCATCGCATCCAGTGTTGCGCTGGCCACCACCTTGGCAGCCTGTGGCAACGCGGGACCCGGAGGTGGCAGTGGGGAAAAGGTCAGCGGCGACAAGATCGCCCTCGGCGTCATCACCGACCTCTCGGGCGTCTACTCGGAGCTCGCCGGCAAGGGCGCGGTCACCGCGGTCGAGATGGCGGTCGCCGACTACAAAAAGAAGTACGGCGACAAGGCAGTGACCGACAACATCGAGGTGGTTTCGGCCGATCACCAGAACAAGCCCGAGATTGCCAACACCAAGGCGCAGGAGATGTATGACCGCCAAGGTGTGGACGCCATCTTCGACGTACCCACGTCGTCGGCCGCGCTGGCCGTCGCCAACATCGCCAAGCAGAAAAAGAAGCTGTTCTTCGACATCGGCGCCGGTACGACTGAGCTCACCGGAGCCCAGTGCAATGCGTACACGTACCACTACGGCTACGACACCTACATGCTCGCGAACGGCACTGGCGCGGCGTTGGCGAAGGCCGGCGTCAAGAACTGGTACATCATCTACCCGGACTACGCATTCGGTCAGGATATGAACAAGAGCTTCGTCGCCGCGATCAACAAGGCCGGCGGCAATGTGATCAAGTCCGATGCGACGCCGTTCCCCAATGACAACTTCTCGACCTTCATGACCAGGGCGCCGGGGCTCGACCCCAAGCCCGACGTGCTTGGGACCATGCAGGCCGGTGGCGACCTCGTGAACGTCGTCAAGCAGTACAACGAGTTCGGGCTCAAGGACAAGGGCGTCGGGCTTGCCGTCGGCTTGATGTTCGACACCGACATCGCGTCGATCGGCGTGGATGCGCTCTCAGGAACCCAGTTCACGACGGCATGGTTCTGGAACCTGGACGACCGGAGCCGGGCCTGGGCCGACAAGTACAAGGCCAAGACCGGTGTACGTCCGACCTTCGACCAGGCCGGCAACTACTCGGCCGCGACGCAGTATCTCGAGGCAGTGCAAAGGGCCGGGAGCGATAACGCCGACAAGGTCAACAAGGAGCTCAACGGCCACAAAGTCGATGACTTCTTCGCACGCAACGGCACCATTCGGGCCGAGGACCACAACTTGTCGCACGACGCCTACCTCGTACAGGTAAAAGAGAAGTCCGAAATGAAAGAGGACTTGGACTTCACCAAGCTGGTCCAGACCATCCCGGCCGACGAGGCCTTCCAATCGGCCGCTGACAGCGGCTGCTCGATGGGCTGACCTCGCCAATGATTGAATTGCTCCAGCAGGTCTTCACGGGTCTCGTGAGCGGCAGTTTCTATGCCCTGCTCGCCCTCGGGCTCTCGGTGATCTTCGGAATGCTCGGTGTGGTCAACTTCGCCCACGGTGCGTTCTACATGCTCGGAGCTTTCGGCGCACTGACCGCGCTGAACACCTTCCAGGTCAACTTCTGGCTCGCCCTTGTGCTGGTCCCGGTTGTCCTGGGGGTGTTCGGCATGGTCATCGAGCGCACCATGGTCCAGTGGCTCACGGCCCTCGACCCGCTGTACAACTTCTTGCTGACGTTCGGGCTCGCCCTGATCCTGCAGGACCTCGTACGACTCAAGTACGGCGTCTCCTCGCAGCCGTACTCCCGCCCCGATGCGCTGAATGGATCGTTCAACCTCGGGTTGTTCAACTATCCGCGCTATCAGGTCTTCGTGCTCGTCTTCTCGGTCGTCCTGTCGGTTGTCGTATGGGTCGTGCTGAGCCGGACCCGTGTCGGCATGATCGTGCGGGCCTCGACCGAACGACCGGAGCTCACCAATGCACTCGGGATCAATGTCGGTCGATGGATCACGCCTGTGTTCGGCTTCGGCGTGGCACTGGCGGCACTCGCGGGAGTGCTCGCGGCGCCGATGCGTGCAGTC
>JACMOZ010000197.1 GCA_014377785.1 Aeromicrobium sp. | reverse complement strand
GGCGCATCGGTGATGTGCGTCTGACCCGGCGTCTGCCAGTGGGCGCTGATCACGACGATCGCCTGCGCTTCGGGGAGCCCCTCGCCGACTTCGCTCCACTTGCGCGTGAATGCGTTGTCCGAAATGGAGTTCATGGGATTGCCGTGGCCGACGAAAAGCACCGGCATGAGCGGGCTCGGCTGCAGTCGGGTGTCGAGGTCGTTAACCGTGTATGACGTCATGGCGTTCCTCGCTCTAGTTGACCCTTCAACTATCCTAACACGAGACAGTCTCAAGTTATCGGCGCAACGGGGTTGATCCACCGCAGTTCACCAAACCGGCCAAAGTCCGTATCAGTCGACGCGAGCGACATTCCATGCTCGATGGCATAAGTCGCGAGGTGTGCGTCCGGAATCATGTTTCCGCTTATTTCATAACGATCGACGAGTCCAGCGAAGATCTCCACGTGGCGAGGAGTCGTCGACCGGATCCAGCACCTCGAGCACCTCGGCGATATTTGACACGTCCACCGTGACCCCGAGGTCCACCGTATGTTGACTGAAAAGCGGCCTGGATTCGCCGCCAGTGACGACCGCGGCGCCTGCCTTGGCCAGCCGATTGAGCGCGTCGCTGAAGCCCAATGGCTCACATTGACGCAATTGTTCGATGGCCGCGGCGATGCGCCCCGATACGCATCATGATGCGGGTAAATATTCCATCAGTCGATCGTCGAGGACATGTGCCGTTCTCCGGCCCACGCCTTCGGGAATTCGGCCGTCATGAAAGCCGGAGCCGACGGCAAGAAGCCAGCCGGGAAATCCCGAACCCGGCTCGATATAGCCGGCTCGGTATGCCGTAATCTCGTCCACCTCCAACGGTCTGCTCGCGAACATGTGAGGGCCATCGGGCAGCGCGGGCACGACCCGGCCGAGAACCACGGCTCCCAACGAGGAACCCTCAAGACACCCGCGGTCCATGATCTCGAGCTCCTCTCCCGAAACCAGGTCCGCGATCCGAACTGCGAGTTCGCCGCTCGACTCATAGCGGTACGGACGAAGAGGAGCATTGACCCAGTCCTCGATCATCGGGGCAGCCTCCTTGAGTTCGTCATCGACAACGACATCGACGAAGTCGGCGAGACCGCCCAGATCGTAGGTGGCCAGTTCGTGAGCCACCCAATCGCACGCTCCAACGCTGGTGCCGAATTCAAGAAACTCCTGTGGGTCCCATTTCTCGGGAATCGAATAGCAACAGGCCAACGTCATTCGTACGGCCTCGTCAGTTCGCGGGTCCTCATTCAAGAGCATCCAGCCGTAGGCCTGGGAGACAATCCACCGCGCGAGGATCCATGGCGGCGCCATCGGCCCGAGAAGCGCCAACGTTTCGAGCATCTCCTCCTGCGGCGATCCGTCGATATGAAGCCCGCGACGGTAGGCATCCAATGCCGTTGCGGCGTCGCCCCTTGCCTGCGCGTGTTGGCATTCCTTCATGTTCGCGACGTCGCCTTCCGTTCGGTTGGCCTCGAGGAATGCGAAAAGTTCACTCGGCGGCACGCTTACTCCCTCGCCTCCGCAGCCACAATCACAGGGACCGAGCTCCCCGACACCTTGTTGGGGATTTCGACGCCTTTGCTTTGCCAAATATTTCTTCCGCCTCTTGTCCATCCGGTCACACTTGCAGTGCAAAGGAGGCAGCGTCGACAACTCATCGGTGCCCTGTGGAAAAACATGTCAGTCCCATCGCCTGTGCACTCACCCGTCCGCGCGCTCGCCTATGTGGACAGCCGCATTCGGTTCCCCCGGTCGCCGACGGTTTTTTCGGCATAGGCAGTATGCGGCTCGCTGTATCCTCAGACTCCTACACACCTCTTCCGATCGGGGCACCCATGATCTTCATCGTCGCCAAGTTCAAGACCAAACCCGAATGGTCCGAGCGCTGGCTCGAACTCACCCGCCCGTTCACCGAGGCGACCCGAAACGAACCCGGCAATTTGTGGTTCGACTGGTCGCGAAGCGTCGACAACCCCAACGAATTCGTCCTCGTCGAGGCCTTCCAGGATGATGCCGGCGGCGCCCACGTCAACAGCGAGCACTTCAAGCAAGCCATGCTCATCATGCCTGAGGGTCTTGTTGAGACTCCAAGGATCATCAGCCAGAGTGTCGACCAGGACGGCTGGGGCCAGATGGGTGAACTTTCCGTCAGTTCGTGAACGGGCAGATCAGTCGACGGTCAAGACGATCTTGCCGCGAGTATGGCCGCCCATGCTGGCTTCCCAGGCACGAGCGGCTTCGGCCAGCGGATACGACGCCGCGATCTCGACCGTCAGTTTCCCCGACTGAGCGAGGTCAGCGAGGGAGTCAAGGTCGTCGACGTCCGGGCGGACAAACACATAGGTGCCGCCAAGTTCTTTGACGCCGGGATCGGCGATTGACACGACCCTTCCTGCCGCATTTCGGGCCAGCAGATCTCCGCTGATAGCGAGCGTCTCGCCCCCGATGGTGTCGAAGATCGCGTCAACGCCGCCGGGAACCAGTTGGCGGACACGGTCAAGCAGACCATCGCCATAAGCGACTGGCTCGCCGCCGAGTCCGCGGACATAATCGTGGTTGCCCTCCGACGCCGTGCCGATCACGCGGGCACCCCGCGCCACGGCGATCTGGACCGCGAACGATCCCACACCGCCGGCGGCGGCATGCACCAGCACGGTGTCAGCCGTGCCGACCTCCAGGCAATGTACAAGCGATTGGTATGCGGTCAGGCCGGCAAGGGGAATTGCCGCCGCCTCGGCAAAACTCATATTGGCCGGCTTATGGGTCAGCGTCCGGATGGGTGCGCTGACCTTTTCGGCGTACGTGCCGCCGCGAACGGCGTCTTTGCGCACGTAGCCGAACACCTCGTCGCCGACCGCGAGCTCGGTCACCGCAGGTCCAACTTCCTCTACGACACCGGCGACGTCCCAGCCCGGCGTGACGGGAAAGAAGACATCGAGCGCACCATCCAGGCCGCCGGAGGCCAGCTTCCAATCGACGGGGTTGATCGAGGTCGCGCGCACGGAGACCTTGACCCAATCGGGTCCGATCTTCGGCTCTTCGACCTCGCCGAACTCGAGCACTTCCGGACCGCCATACGTTCGATACTGGATTGCCTTCATCGTTCACTCCTTGCCATCGAGTACTTCTGCCAGTGTCCTACCCAGTCAAAACGCTTCAGGCAGTCGGGCCTGTGCGCGCATCCCGGATGCTGACCTATCCGAGAAACGAAGGGCAAAACGGAAGAGCCGGCCCAGGATTTCTGGACCGGCCCTCCCTTGCGTTTTGACAACTACCGCAGTGAGTTCACCGCGGCCACCACATCGACGAGGCCATAGCCCTTGTCGAACGAGGTTGTGCCCAACGGGCCGGCCTCATACGGAGCGCCAAAGGAGAACTTGTAGGCCGTCGACTTGATGGCATTCTCGATCTGCGCCGGCGTCGCGTTCGGGCTGGCCTGCGCCAACTGAGCAACGATTCCCGCGATGTGCGG
>JACMOZ010000017.1 GCA_014377785.1 Aeromicrobium sp. | reverse complement strand
CCGGTTGAGATCTGCAGCCCGGTGTTGTACTGGGTTCCGACCTGCTGCGCACCGAGGGCGAGCGTTGACGCTGTCGCGATACCGCCGCCAAGTAGGGCGAGGGCGCAGCCTGCAGCAGTGACCGCGAGGACGCGATGGCCCGAAGCGAACGAGGAGAAACGACGTAAGCCGTTCTTTTTGGGCCGGAGTGGATTGCCGTGCATGTCACGTACCTTTCAAAAATTTGTGTGGCTGAGAAACGCATACCGATCACGACACGAGCGCGCCAGATCATTAGTGCAGCCACATGAGGGGCTGAAAACAACATTGGTCCCGCCCCTATGTGGGGGTCAACCAAACGGTCTATGAACAGATGGTTACGCCGCCAGTCGCGACCAATGCACACGACCAATACACACGATCAACCACGGTCGTCGTTCACATAAGCGAGCCCGGATGCCACAGTGCAGCGGTCGGCTCTCGCAGTCGGCGGCACAGACACCAGCGGGCTAGGACATCCGTGCACGCGACTTCGAGAACTGGCAGGACGGCCGTCTCTCAACGTCCATCCCTTTCCAGAACGCCAACCGAACACTCAACGGCGACCATGGTCTACCCGTCGAAAACACCCACTAGAACTCAGGATGTTGCACTCACCACCTGAATTCGGCTTAGAGAGCGCGCGGATAGGTCAGGGCGTCCGGTCGGGTCTGCCGTCCCAGCGGTAGCGGGTCCAGCCTTCGCGGATGAGGCGTCTGACGATGATGAGGGCGATGAACGCATCGATCACGACGGTGCGTAGTTCGGTGCAGATGGCAAGTTTCTTGAACCCGCGGTTATGCCATGAATTGGTTCTCTCGACCGGCCACCGCCTGGTGGCTTGCAGCGGTGCGGGTTCGCCCTTGTGTGCGATCTCGCCCTGGCAGCCGAACTCGTCGAGCAGTTCCCGGGTAATGGTTGAGTCGTAGCCGGCATCCAGGTGCACGGTGATCTTCTCGGGAAGCTCGGCGAAGCGGTTCAGTTTCTCCAACGTCGGACGCAGCAGGGGCGAGTCGTGTCGGTTCGCTGCAGCAACCACCGTGCCGAGGGGAATGCCTCTCCCGTCGACGAGGAGGGACCGTTTTGTTCCTTGTTTGCCGCGGTCTTCCGGAGACCGCCCGGCAGCTTCCCCGCCGCACGGCGCTTTCACGATGCAACCGTCGACGGCCACATCCTCCAGGTCCAGTCCGATCATCGTGTTGTAGGCATCGAGACAGATCTGTTCCAAACGGGTGAATATCCCCGCCGTGATCCATGCGTCACGCCGCTCACGCAACGTCGTTGCCGAACAGGCACTATCGGTGATTTTCGCGTAAGCGCAACCGAGGACGAGGACCTGGACGAGTTTGTTGAAGATGATCCGATTCGGGATCCTCGGTCGGTGACAGCCCAAAGGGTGCACATCACGATGCTCCGGGACTGCTGTCGATTTGGTTGACTTGACTGCGGCCGAATCCATCGGCCGAGTGTTCATATAGGGGACCTCTTACGAGACAGCTCGGCGCCTTGCGTCGCCTACCTGCTGATTTCGTCGAGGAGAAGATTTTCTTCTTCTCGGGTGAGACCTGCTCGCCGTTCTCTGTCGAGTCCGCGTGTTCGTTCGTCCGCGAGTACGTCCTCGAGCGTCAGCGTCAAGCTTCGCTCCGTGCCGCCAGCGGCGAGGTACCGGCTGCGACTGCGTCGGGCGAAGCCGACGTCTTTGCGGGGAAGCCAGAGCGGCAGGGAGTGCGGGCCAGCCCAATAGTTGACGTTCTGTTCGATCAGCCAGTCATCGTCGGCGGAGATGAGTTCGCCGACATGGCCGGCGACCTGCGCGGCTGCGAGTAAGACCGTCGAGAGTTCGCGTTCGCTGCCGACGGCGTTGTACACGCCGGCGAGACCTCGACGGCCGGCATCGATGAGCCACTCGGCGAGATCTCGAACGTCGATGTACTGCACGGCACGATCATGCACATCAGGCACGAGAACGGGTTCGCGCGGCGCGAGTGCCATGCGCGATACCCAATAGCTGAAGCGGTCGCTGGTATCGCCCGGCCCTGCGATAAGACCCGGTCTTGCGATGAGTAGACGATCGCCGATGGCCTCCGTCGTGGCCCGTTCGGCGGCAACTTTCGCGTGCGCATAATTATCGAGGTCGGTCGGCTCGACCAGGGCCGCGTCTTCATCAGCGCTCGGTTCGCTGTTGCTGGCGTATACGGACACGGACGAAACCAGTGTCCAGTGCTGCGTGTTATCGGCCAAAGCCTCAAGCGCCCCGGTGACGAGGTCGGCGTCGTAAGTGAGCTCGATAATTTCGTCCCAGTCGCTTCCAGCGACCGAGTCGTAGGCACCAGGAGCTCGCCTGTCACTGCGGACGAACCTCACGCCGCGTGGAACAGCTCCAGACTCGCCGCGAGCGAGGCATGTCACGTCCTTGCCTCTGGCAACCAGCTGTTCGGCTATCTCGCGACCAAGCCATGCCGTCCCGCCAAGAATGAGTGTGCGCGTCATGACGCCCAGTCAATCGCAACAATGAACCGAAAAACAAAGAGTTCGCCCTCAGCGCTGAGCGTGTCCACGACTGTCACGGTGCGAGAAGACAATAAATCTGCGACACGGAAATTGACCGCATGTAGATCCTTCGGCGGCGATGAGCCTAAGCCAGCCGTGTGCCAATACTGTGGGTTGAAGGCGGACAAAGGCGGGGGTACCAATGGCGGTTCGCGACTCGGGAGACGTGTTCCGGATTCCGGGCTACTTCGCGTTCTGGTCGGCCTACACGGTGTCGGGTTTCGGCACTTACGTTACAACCCTTGCTCTGCAGGTTCTCGTACTGCTGACGCTGCACGGCACTGCAGTGGATGTCGGGCTGGTGAACTCGGCCAGATGGCTGCCATATCTTCTCTTGGGCTTGATCGTCGGTGCGCTCGTGGATCGCCGACGACGCAAACCGATCCTCATCGGCACCGATCTTGCACGAGCCGTTCTCCTTGGAGCGATTCCGCTCTTGTACATCGCGGGTTGGCTCAACACTGCTGTCCTGGTTGTCTTTGTGGCCTTCTTCGGTGTCTTTTCGCTTTTCGGCGATGCCGCATCGCAATCGTTTCTCCCGCGCGTAGTGCCGAAAGGATCACTGTTAGCGGCGCACGCGCGAACAGATCAAAGTGATGCGGTAGCCCAAACCTCCGGGCCGCTTATCGCGGGTGGGCTGGTCACTCTCGTCGGCGCCCCGATCGCCGTTCTCGTCGATGCCATTTCCTATCTGTTCTCTGCACTCGCCATATCGCGAATTCACGTCGACGAATCCCATCAATCGACTGCTAGACAATCGAGCGGACTGCGTGCTGAAATTGCGGAGGGGCTTCGGTGGGTGTATCGGCATCGCGTGCTCGGGCCGATGGCTATCGGTACCCATGGTTGGTTCCTCTTCAACGGCATGCTCGGAACCGTGTTCGTCTCATTCGCTCTCCTCGGTCTGCGTCTGTCGGCTTTTCAGTTCGGCATCACGCTGGCTGCGTCCGGCGTCGCCGGACTGATCGGCAGTTCATACTCGACCCGTGTCGGACTGCGCTGGGGGGCCGGACGCACTGTCATCTTCTGCAATGCGCTCATGGTTATCGCCTGGACCGTGATCGCCGCCGTCCCCACGGGAAAGGCCCCTACCTGGATTGTCATCGCCGTACTCGCCTCGGGCCAAGCGTTATACGGGCTCGCGCTCGGGCTGAGCAACGCAAATGAGATGGGCTATCGCCAAAGTGTGACGCCCGACCACTTGCAAGGTCGGATGAACACGACGATTCGATCCGCCAACCGCGCGATGATCGTCCTCGGCGCCCCCCTCGGCGGATTCCTCGCGGTCAATATCGGATACCAACCAACGTTGTGGATCGCCATAGCCGGGTTTGTCATCGTCACGGTCTTCCTCGCAGCATCACCCTTTCGACACGCCAGACACGGCGACGCAGCGGAGTGAAACTGGGAGCAGTGGCCCGCCCGTGACAGTGAAACAAGCGTTCGTAAGACGAACGGTGACCGCGACAGCTACTGGCGTCGCGCGAGCACAAAACCCTGAGCGTGTCGCTCCGACGTTCGCGGCGCACGATCCAGCTTCGCGATGAGGTCGAAACCACCGTTGGTGAGAGTCGCGATGACCCCGTCGGTTCGGTGCAGGAATG
>JACMOZ010000196.1 GCA_014377785.1 Aeromicrobium sp. | reverse complement strand
GGGGCCGAGGCTGGTTTCTTTCTGGACCCAGCGGCGGGCTTCGGCCTCGATCATGTGCGGACCCCAGACCGCGTGATGCTCCGACACCGTCGCCACGACCTCGCGTGCAGCCTGGTCCACATCCACTACCCGCGGCTCCCCCGGCCTGCTGCCCATGGTCGGTGCTGCGGCGCGGGCGTCCTTGAGGAGGTTGGTGACGATGGCGGTGCCGACGCGTTCGGCGGCCTTGGCCGCCCATTCGGTGCGGAGTCCGGCGAGGGATCTGGCGTGGGCTTTCGCGGGGCGGGTCTCGAGGGTGGCTTGCTGGGCGAGCTTGATCCGGGCGACCGCGTCCGGGCTGCGCCCGTGGGTGGTCCGGTAGTCCTTCTCGAGCTGACCGACGACCTTCTTGATGTCCGCGGACCGGGTCGAGAACTCCCCGGTGAGGCGCTCGTCGATACCGGCGATCTCGATCACGGGACGCTTGCCCGGAGTGACCTCTCGCAGCTCCGTGCTGAGGCCGAGGCGGGTGGTGACTTCGTCCATGATGCGTTGGTTGTAGAACTCCGATGCGGCAACGCCCTGACGGTGCAGGAGCTTGGAATCGATCGTGCGCCACTTCCCATCGACACCCTTAACCTTGTTCGCCACCACCAGGTGATCGTGCAACTGCGGGTCACCATTTCGAGAGTCACATTGACGGAACCGCGTCGCCACCAGCCCGCCTTCGACGTCGATCTGTGCGACCCCGTTCGTGCCCGCACGCGTCGCGATCGCTTCCCGCTCCAGGTACGACACGGTGTCCAAGATCGCGACCGCCTGGGCATCCTCAATCGTCTTCCGGGTGTCCTCGTCGCCGAGGCCCCAGAGCACGGACACGCTCTTCGCGGGCGAGAACACCAGGTCAAAACCGGCGACCGCCTGCTGCGTCGGACGGGTCGCCGCGGTGATGAACCGGCCCTGCTCGTCCTTGTCCGCCGGTGGGCGGCCCTTCGCGCCGCGGAACGCCAGGTCACCCTCAGTCCGGTGTGGGAGGTGTTCGCCGGGCTGGACCGACTCAGTCTTCGCTATTTCTGCTGACGCAATAGCGTGGCCGGGAACGCATCTGGTAGGCGCCAGCAATCAACCTAGAGAGCAGTGCGCATGATGCGTACGGCTTCATCCATGCCGTAACGGTTTTGGAGAATTTCGAGTATTTCATCGGGGGTTTGCCTTGGACCGTTCTTCCCCGACCGGCCGGCAAGCTCCGAGATGGCCTTGAGCGCTCGTGGCGGGTCGAGTGACACGGCATCACGCGCGAAGTCACGCGCCCTGATGATCTCGATGCTGGGCGGCACTTTATCAGCGGGAAAGTCCTTGAAATTCTCAGTCACGATTGCGCCGGCATTGGAGAGCACGGCCGCCGCCAGGACGTGCTCATCATCCTCATCTGGCAGTCCGAACGTGCCCTCCAGCCGTTCCCAACCGGAGACCTCAGCGTCAACAAAGATCGCTCGCATCTGAGCCACCAATTTCCTGGCCCGGACCTCAGCCTCAGCTCGATCTACCCCAAGGTGACAGAGTTTTTCAGCCTCGTGATACTCGAGTTCATCGAGGATGGCACTCCTCCATACCGGACGGTAAATCTGTTCAACCGCCAGGGACAGCAAGAAATCTCGTTGCGTGCTCGGCCAGAGCACGCAGGTATCGAGAAGGGCGATGAACATCCGTCCATCATGTCAGAGCGCTTTGGCGGCCCGACGCTTCGCAGCGACCGCGCGCCGGGCCGCCCGGAGTTCGCTCAGCACCTCATCAATGGGCATCTTCTCATCGACGCCAGCAGACATTTCTTCGAGCGCGTCATATTGCGCTCGTCGACGACGCTCACGGAAAGCGAGCACATCAGTAAGCAGAATGCGGCGATGCGTTCCCGTGCGCTCGAACGGGATGTCCCCTGAGTCGAGCAATTTCACGACAGTCGGGCGGCTTACGCTCAGCAGGTCAGCGGCCTGCTGTGTCGTCAGGGTCTTGGACTGAGGCGCAACGGTGACCGCCAGTCCACGTTGCATTGAGTCGATGACTTGGCGAAGCACCCGGTGGATTTCTTCAGGAATCTCGACCTGGTCACCAACCGACGCCCCGGCCAGAAAGTAACGAGGCGCCGATTGCGGCCGGCCGGCCGCTTCATGTGCTTCCAGGAAGTTGTAGATCTTCGCAATCCCGGCGTTATCGTCCGTAAGATACGTTTCCTGACTCATTGATGCGCTCATGTTAGCGTCCTCCTTAATTAGACAAAACGTAACACACTTTCGTTTCTTGCACTTAGGATTCTTGGTGAGTGAGGACGCGGATGCTTCGTCCGCGTCGATGAAGCGGTGCAGCTGGTCTAGGCAGCGGGCTCCGATCCAGTGCTCGATCAGGGCGCAGAGCACCACGAGATTCGACCGCCGCGCCCTGCCTGGGCTGAGGTCGCCCAGGAGACGGATGGTTACGCCGTGCTTGTAGGAACGTGCGGGCCAGTACTGCACTATTCACACCCTGAACGTGATTATCGAAATATCAAACCGTGGAATGTGCTTCGTGCGGGGACATGGATGGATCCCCCGCCGACCGCACCCTCACCCGCTACACCGTCGGACGACGGCCGGAAAAGGGCTCTCCTGCTGCATCTGTGGGTCTTTCGGAGCGCCTTAACGGCCGCACGCCGCTTCCTGTCTAGGTTTCTGACTGTCAAGGAAAGAAACTTAGTGCGTATCCGCTTAGCTCAGCTTCGCTTGGCTGCTGCCGGGCCTTCGGCCACGATCTCAGCCCTGGTAGACGGCGGATGGTGGCTGCTGAGACCAAGGAGGGTTTGAAAAGCGGCCATCGGCGTGCGTCGTCGGTTGTATCGGAAGATGAACTCGTCGAGGTAGACCTGAAGATGCTCGGCGCTCACGCCGCGGTGTGTGCCGCGGAGCCAAGACTTGAAGTTCGAGATCGCACGGTGAGCCCGCGGCAAGACCGGGTCGGTGTCGCCGTCACGCTTGGCCTTAGCCTGGCTGCGCCGGCGGTGCACGTAGCCCTTACTCGTCAGTTTCGCGTAGCCTTGCCACCCGTCAGTATGCACGATCGCTCCCGCCTCGACGGTCCGTTCGATGAATCCGGACAACGTTGCCGCGGTCGCGTCGTCGATCAGCTCGATCCGTATGCGACCTGAACCGGTGCCGCGCACCTCCACTGCGATGATCCCGGTGGAGGCCTTCGCGATTGCGCTGCGCCCGCCGCTCCTGCCCTTCTCCACACCGCCGATCTCGAACTCATCAACTTCGACCTCGCCCGAGAGCAAACCCCGATCAGGGGCAACCATTGCGCGGCGCAGCTTGTGCAGCATTGTCCAGGCAGTGTCGTAGCGGGTCAGCGCGAGTTGGCGTTGCAACTGCCTCGCTGACATTCCTGGCGTGCCGGTAGCCACCAAGTACGCCGCCCAAAACCACAACCGCAGCGACAACCGGGTCTTGTGCATCACGGTCCCGGCCGTCACCGAGACCTGATACCGGCATTGGACGCACTGCCACAGCCGTCGGGTGGCGATCGGATACGCGTCGCGGCCACCGCAACGGGGGCACGTGAACCCCTCCGGCCATCGACTCTCATAGAGATAGTCCAGGCACGCCTGCTCATCCACGAACCACTCCTGGAAGGCCAGAATCGACCGTGGAAAATCAGGTTTGGACACACTTCACACTAGCTGAGCTAAGCGGATACGCACTACGCGCGTATTCGCTCGTGGGTCCGCACCCGTCGGGCAAGCACTGGTGCACTCCCATGATCGGTACTACTCAACGGCTCCGGTGCGTCTGTCACGGAATCGATCCTCTGTGGGCGACCGTTGGGCGTTGCCTTGTGAAGCAGCATCGGCGGTCCTGGCCATCGGG
>JACMOZ010000195.1 GCA_014377785.1 Aeromicrobium sp. | reverse complement strand
TTTTTCTGGGTTTCAACCGGTCCGGCTTTGCGGCATCCCTCGCCATCACCGTAATGATGCTGCCGATCATCATCCGATCGGCGGATGTCGTGCTGCGCCTCGTTCCGGGAAATCTCAAGGAGGCTGCGCGTGCGCTCGGTGCTTCAACCTGGCGCACGGTGTGGACGGTCACGCTGCCGACCGCTCGCTCAGGCCTTACTACAGCGATCATCCTTGGCACAGCTCGCGGTATCGGCGAGACCTCGCCTGTGCTCCTTACTGCCGGGGCCACTACGTTTCTCAATGTCAACCCGTTCAGCGGTCCGATGACTTCGCTTCCTTTGACGACGTTCACATTTGTCAAGTCGCCCGAGAACAACATGATCGCTCGGGGCTTCGGCACCGCCGCCGTGCTCATGGTGCTCGTTCTGCTGCTGTTCGCACTGGCACGGGCGATTGGCGGCCGCGGACCTGGCGTGCTGAGCGAACGGCAGCGGCGCGCCAGGGTGCGTCAGTCGCGTGACGACGGTTACCGGTTTCGCGCGCGCGAGCTCGGCATAGCCACCTCCGTCCTGCGGCGCGGCACTCCGTACTCATCTACTGCGGTCGCCACGTCGACCTCAGACACCACGGGGTCCATCGCACCGCAGGCTCGGGTAGCGCGGACGGCGCCGTGGCAGCGAATCGGATGGCTCCGTCTCCCGTCGCCGGGCGCGATAGTGAAGCGGATGCGCGGCGACATTCAACACCCCGCAGAAAGTTCAGGCGAATCGGGTTCACATCCGCCGACACCCGATACTTCAGGGCCGACGAGAAAGGACCCAGAAGCGTGAGTAATTCACAGGCCCGTATCGGCAGGGTGATACGTCGCGGCGTGCGCGTCGTAATAATAGTCGCGCTTGTGGCACTGATCGGCAGTGCGCCTTCTCTCGTCGCTACCTCGAGCGCAACCGCAGCGATCGGAACGACTTACTATCCGGTTGCGGGAGCCGGATCTACGTGGTCGGCCAACGCCCTGCAGCAGTGGATTCGTAACGTCTTCGACAACTACCGCTGGAAGGTCACCTTCGATGACTCCGGGTCCTCTGCAGGTCGCCAGCTCTTTTCGCAGGGCACGGTCGACTTCGGCGTGTCCGAGATCCCCTATCAGCTCTCCGGCAGCGACAGCCCAGACCCGCGCCCGGCGCGAAAGTTCGCCTATGTGCCGATCGTGGCGGGTGGTACTGCTTTTATGTACAACCTTGTTATCGGTGGCCAGCGAGTGACAAATCTGCGTTTATCCGGCGAGGTTCTCGCCAAAATCTTCACAGGTGTCATCACCAAGTGGAATGATCCCGCGATCGCCGCCGATAATCCCAAGCTCTCGCTGCCGGGCATCACGATCGTTCCGGTAGTACGCTCCGACGGCTCCGGCACCACCGCCCAGCTGACCAGCTGGATGCGCGCCCAATATCCTTCCATTTGGACCGCCTACTGCGCGAAAGCCGGCAAGGCTAACTGCGGTATTACGTCCAATTATCCGGTGGTTCCGGGCTCTGCGTTCATCGGGCAGCAGGGATCGAATGGCGTCGCAGGTCTGGTCGCCCAAAGCAAGTCGGTGGGTGCCATCACCTACGTGGAAGAGTCCTATGCGCTGAACGCACGATTCCCGGTCGCAAAGGTGCTCAACGCCGCGGGGTTCTACACCGAGCCGACAGCGTCCAATGTGGCGGTCTCACTGCTTGCCGCCGTGATCAACAAAGACGCCCAGTCGCCCGACTACCTCACGGCAAATCTCAAAGGCGTCTATGGCAATGGCGACCCACGCACGTATCCGCTTTCGTCCTATTCGTACATGATCATCCCGACCGCGG
The DNA here is from genome assembly GCA_014377785.1 of Aeromicrobium sp. Taxonomy (GTDB): domain Bacteria; phylum Actinomycetota; class Actinomycetes; order Propionibacteriales; family Nocardioidaceae; genus JACMOZ01. The sequence goes on along the minus strand of JACMOZ010000195.1, from coordinate 11,448 downwards.
TGGAGGGAAACTTCACGGAGGATAAGGGGCTGACTCTGGCCGATTTCGCTTCATATTTTCTCTGTGAGGGCCAGCAGCAGGCGGAGGTACTTGGCTACTCTCCACTGCCGATTAACCTCGCCCAGGGTGGGTTGGAGCAGGTGCAAAAAATCCCCGGGGGTAACCCGAAAAATAAGGATATTAGCGGGTGTAACAATCCCACATTCTCTCCGGACGGCACGAATAAAGTCGCCAACGAGGCACCGCAACCGCAGGCGTGTGACAAGAAAGGGGCAGATCAGTGTTTGACCGGTACCGGCGGTGCCCCGGCGGTCACCGCGTCATCCGGCAAGGCCGGAGGTAAGACTGCTGGTGTGACCGGTGCTTCCGGTGCTTCCGGCGCTGCCGGCGCTCCGGATGGCGCAACTACGGCGGCTGTCACCGGCGTAACTGGCGGAACGGTACCACTGGCCGTCGACGGCGCGGCGACCGGCCTTTCGTCAGGGGGCGTACCCGTGCTTGCGAGTTCTCCCGTTGACATCCCGGGCCGCGACATCCCCATACCGACATTGCTACTTATGGCTCTAGCGGCGGTCACTGCGCTCGTTGCGATGCTTCTCCCGCCCATGGTCGCGCGACGTCGTGCAACCGTCGGACGCCCTCTCCTGCGGCGCCCGCGTCGAGGGCGAAAGCTCCGATCTTCGCTTGCAGTGCTGCGTTCGACGGACCTGGGGAACGCCTCAGCGGACACTTTCGCCGCTTCCGAGTCGTCCTCATCCGGCCGCTGATGGACACATCACAACGGCGAAGTCTCAAAAAACCAAACGTTAATCTGCGTGACCTTGTTAGGAAACGTGGTCGTCTCGCACCATCGAAAGGTCTCTCGTAGCGTCATGAACATGTGGAAATCCCGCGGCAGAAACACGCGCTCCCGAGCAGGGAGGGTGGTGACAACCATTTCGCTGGCGCTCATAGTGAGCGCTTTCGGCGCGGTAGCTGTCACGACCGTGATCCCCGCCGCGGCCGCGAGCGTGGCGAACCCCAGTGACTCGAAACTGACCGTCATGTGGACTGGCGATACTTCGTCCGCGAGCAATTTCCAGCCATCTCGCCAAACGTCGAGTCCGCACTACAAGGATTTCAAGAACTTATCGATTTCGGTGGCTCAAACTACGGGAATCATCGACCAGGCAATTCGAGTGCGAGTGGCCGGCTTCGCGGGGACCAAGTCTCAAACACTAGGAGTATCTAACGCACAGAATTTTTTGCAAGCGATGCAGTGTTGGGGTGACGATCCAAAGGCTGCGGACTTTTACAAGACATGTCAGTGGGGCGGTCGCAACAGTTCCGGCACTCAGACAGCCAACGATGTGTACCGGGACAATCTTTTGCGTGTTGCGCCCAAATACAACGGGGCGAGCTCCGCAAGTACAGTCGACAATCCGTTTGTTCTGGTGAGCGGCAAGGTAATTCCCGGGAAAGAAGTCATAGTTGATGGTGTCAATCAGTATCCCATTCTGAACTATTTCTCGCCATCAACTACGAACGAGGTTTCGAGCGCTCGCGTGGGCGCGGACGGCACCGGATTCTTCGACTTCGAAACCCAGAGCTCTGACCAGGCCCCGCAGTTGGGGTGCGGAACAGCGCAGCATCTCCGATGCTGGCTCGTTATCGTCCCACGTGGTAGTCACTTTGGTGGACTCGGCGCTGATGGGTTCGATTGCAGCGATTATGCCGATCCCAAGAAGGGCTATCGGGCGCTCACCTACGGGCAGTCGAATTCCCTCCAGGGTGGCAGCCCCGTGAATCCAAAATGTGACTACTTCAACAACCGGGTGGTCATTCCACTCGACTTCACGCCAACCGGGGTGACCTGCCCGGTTGGCGGCTCCGAATTCCGACTGTCCGGATCGCAGCTCATGGTTGGTGCGATGAGTTCATGGCAACCGTCACTCTGTCAAAACATTAAAAGTACGTTTAGTTTCGCGACCAACCCCGACTCCATTGCGCGATCCAATCTCATTGGCACTTCCCCGAGCTCTCCACAACTGACTTTCTCGTCTTATCCGGTGAGTTCAGAGGAGCTGCAAACGGAGAACGAACGAAGTGATCTCGCTATCGCGAAAATCGCCTACGCACCAGTGGCCATCTCGAGCGTGGTGCTCGCATTCAACGCGGAGTTTCCCAACGGTCGGCAGGAGCGGTTGGTGATAACGCCGCGGCTGATGGCCAAACTTCTCACCCAGTCGTATCCGTTCACGGTTCCCAGCTCCACGGGAGATCCGGATAAGACGTCCGCGCATCTGTCCACCGCTGCTCGAAAGTACAGCTACTGGAACAGTGACCCAGATTTTCGCAAGGCGAATCCGGAGAACTATCGGGCTTTTGACCAGCAGAACCCTTCGATCGTTCTTCCCGGTCCTTCCGGTGCGGATGCGATCCGGCAGGTGTGGCGATGGATTCTTGCTGACAAAGATGCCGTCTCATTTCTTGATGGCAATGCCGACCCGGACGGGATGACAATCAATCCCTACTACCTCCCCAAGGGAGACCCGAAGGCGGTGGTTCCGTGGTACTTCGACGAGAAGAAAAACTACATCGACACGCCCGTGCAGCGTCAAGTGGGACTCACGAATCTCGACGGTTCGCCTCAAAAGCTGAGCAGTCTCAAACTTGACCTTTTCCCGAAAGACGACGAAAGCCTGCTCCCATTCAAACTCGGCGAAGAAAAAAGTCGGTTCGACACCATTCAATTTTCTCCCTACGCCGTCGACTTCCTCGCTGCTGCTCGCCAGACGTTTCGAGGAGACCCCAACTCCCGCACGCTGTGGGATTCCACGAAGCAAATCGCAGCGGGGGAATTTGGTGCCTGGGTGAGCACGGGAGTGCAAGCCCCCGGCTCGAAATTCATGATCACGGTCATCGATTCCAACTCTGCTGCACGGTACGGCATGAGTACTGCGGCAGTCACAGTTCCGAACAGCAACACTCCCGTCGAAAGTACGAATAGTTCGATGTCGGCGGCTCTCGTTGCGCTGAAGCCGACCGGTGTCCGTGCGGTGCAGCAGGTGGACCCATCGGCCATTCCCAGTGATGGCTACCCGATGACGATCGTGACCTATGCAGCGGTGAACATGAGTAAGACCACCGACGTCTCGAGGCCGCTTATTTCCAAAATGCTCCGGCAAGTTACGACATCTGGCCAAGTCCCCGGTTCGGAGATCGGTGAACTACCGTCCGGATATCTTCCGCTCACAGACGGTCTCAAGGCGCAGGGAGAGAAAGCCGCGGCGGACGTCGCGGCCTTTGTACCGACCGTCATCACAGATATCACAGACGCACCTCCATCGGTGGATTCCGCACCCTACGCGACTGATGATTATGTGGGCCCAGTCGCAATTAGAACAGCGTCAGTCACAGGTGCACCCGCAAGCACAGGCACAGGTGCGGGTACGGGTGCCACCGACCCCGTGATCTCGGCTAACGATAATTCTGCGAACGCCGGCGACATGACTCCAGCGTCAAGCGCGGGTCCGATTGAGAGATCAGGGCTGTTCATCGCCCTCGCCGTCGGGCTTCTCGGATTTCTGGTTGCTCCCGTGTTCCTACGACGGAGGTTCTTCTAACACCACAGAGCTGCTCTTGGGAATCCGCTCCGACCCGAGAGAAAGCCCCTCGCCGAACAGCAAAGGCCAGTGAGGGGCTGGTCCATCTGGACTGAACTACAGGAGTAATTCACCACACAGAGGTTGGGAAATAATGCAAAAAAACACCAAGCTACGCCTTGGCGTAGTTGCCACGCTCGCTGCAGCAGCTCTTGCTTTTGGCGCCGCATCACCCGCAAGTGCGGACCCGTCCAGCGCGAAAGACATCAACGGGACTGGATCAGATACGACCCAAGATCTCCTCAGCGGCGTTGCCAGTGTCGTCACGAACATCGGATCATATGACGCTCTCGGCACCTCCACCATCACGGTAAATGGCGTCACCTTCAACCGCCCGGTCGGATCGGGTGCTGGCGTCCGCGCACTCAGCTCGTCGGTACGCGGCATTGCGTACGCAGGTACCACGCTTCCCGTGGGCACGCTGCAGTTCGCGCGGTCTTCGGCACTTCGTACCGAGACAGGAAGCCAGCTCACCTATATCCCCTTTGCGCAGGATGCAGTAACGGTCGCTTCGAGCGCATCAAGCGACTTTCCCAAGGATGTCTCACTCGGTGCAGTGGGTCAGGCGTCCACCGTGTTCACGCTCCGTAACATCTACCTCGGCACAGTGACGTCGTTTGTGGACTCCAACCTCGCCGCGATCACGATCCGCCCCCTACTGCCCCAGTTGAACTCTGGTACTCGTAATTTTTGGGTGTCGGCCCTCGGTACCACCGAAGCTGCTCTCACAGCCGGCGGCAAGGCGACCGACCTTGGCAATACTGTCATCGAGCACGATGGTTCGTACTTGAAGACTGATGGCGACATCGTTCCCTTCTCGATTGCCCAGTTCATCGCCCAGGGTAACTACCGCGCTCTTCCCACTGCGGTCGTCGAGCGTCGAGGCAACATCACTTTGAGCAACATCGACGGCGCCAAGCCGATTGTCTACGCGGGTGGGCTTGTCCAGTTGAATCCGGACTTTCCCGTCAACAGGCTTGTGTACAACGTGGTCGAGACCCGTGCCCTCACCACAACAACCCCCAGCAGCAGCGACACCGCTGTTCGTGCTGCCTTTGCTGGATCCGGCTCAAGCGTCTGCGCCGCAACCACGCAGATCAAGCAGTACGGCTTCGGCACCATCGGGACGCAGTGTGGAAATACTTCCGCGCAGCGTGGCTACGTCAACTAACCCCTTTCTGAACCTCTCCACTTAAAAGAAAGAGAAAATAGTCATGAGCATAAAGAAAAAGTTGGTAGCGGTCGCCGTTGCGAGCGCTCTCATCCTGGGCGGTGTCGGCGCAGCCCAGACTGCCCAGGCGGCTCCTATCAGCGGCGGCTCCATCACTCTGACACCGTCGAGCGGCAACGTCTCGGACCAGTATTTCGTGACGGGTATGACGGTGAGTGCCGGAGCCCCCGTTGGATATCGCGCTGCGAGCAGCACCTGGATTTTCCAGAACGGTGTGAACATGGGTGGATTCTCCAGCCTTCGCAAACCGGCTACCGACAGCACTACCTACGGCTCGTACGGACTTGATGGCAGCCCCGCAAGCCTGGACCGTTCGATTAGCCCTGGTAACCCTTACCTCACCAATAAGCAGCTCACTGGTCTAAATTTCAGCGGCACACCATCAATCCTTCAGACCGGTAACTTCGAATTGCGTTACTACTACCACGCGCTGTCTACGTCTCTTGACCTGGTGAACGAGCCGTACGCTACCATCGCGCTGAACTACGACTCAGTCAGCGGTGCATGGGGACCTGTTGGGCAGCCAGCGATAGCTACCACGGTGTCGCTTTCGGCCAGCGCCAGTGGCAGCGCGGTCAACCTCGGTGCGATAGTCAAGCTGGCAGACTCCAGCACGGCAACCGCCGCCGCCGGTAACGTCGTCTTTGTAGATGGGGCGACCACCGTGGCAACCGTTGCAGTGGTATCGGGTGCCGCCTCGGCTTCGCTCACCGGAGTTTCCACCGGTTCGCACAACTACACCGCCCAGTTCGTTCCGACCAATACGACCTTCAGCGGCTCAACTTCGGCCGCTTCGACCGTGCAGGTTGGTGGGATCCAGCAGACAACCACCACCTCGGTGACAGTCCCTGGAGGTATCGGTTCGCTGTCACTCACGGGAGTTTCCTCGAGCGTTGCTCTCGGCACCGCGGCTCTCAACACGACGAGCAACACGCTCGACGCGAGCGGCACCCTCAACGCGATCGTGAAGGACACCCGCCAGACGGATGCAGCGAGCTGGAGCCTCACCGGTCAGGTGGGCGACTTCACTGCCGCCGGTAGCAAGACCATCAGTGGAAAGTACCTCGGTTGGACCCCGTCTGTCTTGAACGGTTCAATCGGTTCCGCTGGGTCGGCCGTGCTTCCCTACTCGACAAGTGGCAACGGACTCAAGGACATCAGCCCGTTGTCCAACGGAGCCCCGAGCTACGCCGGTGACCTCACCACCGTCTCCGCAGTCCTGTTGCTCAAGGCCCCGGCCAAGACAGCGGCCGGCGCGTACACGGCAACTCTCACTCTGACGCTCATCTAGTCAGCAGCACTACCGGCGTGTTGGGGCCAACCACGTGTTGGCTCCAACCCGCCATTCCTCTAGTTCACGTGCTGTTAACCAGCCGCTTGCTTCACAATGATTGGCTCCCCAGATGTCCAAATTCACGACCCCCGCGAGCTTCTTCATCGCACTCGCACTCGTGGTGTCGCCGGCCGCATCCGCTGCGTTCGGAGCAGATCAGGCCTCGGTGGCGGTCTCTCCAGCGCGCGTTTCCGTGGTTGCCGCGGCGGGGGATGTCAGCTGGAGTGTCGGGCCAGTTCCGAACGCTCAGGGTGCGCGGGCCTCGTTCGACTATTCGGTCGGCCCAGGAACGCAGATTCTCGACAGTGTCCGCATCACCAATTCCGGCACCACCGCAGCCGAGTTCGTCGTGTATGCCACGGACGCGATCAACGAGTATTCGACCGGAGCTTTCGGCTTGAAAACACACGCCGAGAAGTCCACCGACGCCGGCTCGTGGATCACCTTCGATCGCCAGAAAATCACCATCAACCCGGGGATGCAGACGACTGTTCCCTTCAGCCTCGTCATACCGTCCGATGCGACTCCGGGTGATCACGTTGCCGGTGTGGTCGCATCCGTTCTTACCACAACAGAAAAAAATGGCTCCGCAGTCGTCGTCGAACAGCGAGTCGGAGCCCGCGTTTACCTCACCGTGTCGGGTGCAACTACCGGCAGCGTCGCGCTGGCTGGCCTCGTGTCTGGATTCGCGCCGGCGGTCAATCCCTTTGCGCCGGGAACTCTCACGGTTAGTTACAACCTGAAGAACACCGGGAACGTGCGCCTCGACGTGAACCAGAAGCTGCAGATAACCGGCCCTTTCGGTATCGCGCTCGGTGAATTCACCCCAAAACCTCTAGCAAACTTTCTGCCGAGGCAAACCGTGCAGGTCAAGGCGGATGTGCCCGCAATTGTCGCCCTCGCCTTCGCCTGGTCGACCGTCACGGTGGCGCCCGGCAAGGTAGGTAACGACGGCAAAGTCACACCACCCGGTTCGCTCGCACCACCACCCGCTGCGGGTGGCGCTGCTTCGACTGCCGCAGTACCAGCCGCAGTGCCCACCTCAGTAGCAGCCTCTCCAGCGTCCGCCCCCTCAGCGCCAGCTGTCGCGCCCGCCGCTTTGGACTTCCAGATGCTGTCATCTACTGTCACGGCGCTCGCTATATCGTGGACAATGCTCGTGCTTGTCGCGCTCGTGCTCGTGGCCGCTTACTTGATCTGGCGATATGTCGCCAATACACGCGAGCGGCTGTATTTTGCAATCGAGGAGGCGACAGCGGCAGCCAGGGAAGAAGCGCTCAGCGTAGTCTCTGCGGCTACGGCGGTAAGCAAATGAGGTTCATTCGAGCGCTTACGGTCGGGAGTACGGCAGTGGTAATCGCCGTTGCGGCGCTGATGAGCCTCACCCCCACCCCCGGGCAGGCGATGTCGGAACCAATTGCAACGGACCTGCCGACTTCAGTGGTAATTCCGGAGTCGTCAGCGAACACAAGCCTTCAGCCGGCTACCTCAGGCGCAAAGAACGCTAATGCCGGCAACGCAGAACCTCTTGTCGGAACAACTGCGCAACCCAGCACACCACCGACTAACGCTGATGGCTCACCGAAACCACCCAACGAGCCGAAGAAAGATGCGCCTCAGCTCACTGTCGACACGCAGCTTCTTGAGCCCGGGGGCCGGATGGTGATTGCTGGTAGTGGCTTCGCACCAAACGAGAAGGTGCAGGTCGTGGTCTACTCGACGCCGCTGGTCATTGGCAGCTTTCCTGCGGATGGCGTGGGTGCATTGAAGGCGAGTTTCCTGATCCCAGAACAGCTTCGCTCGGGTACACACACCATCGAGGCAACGGGCTGGATCTCCAGGCACGTCATGAACGTCGAGTTCACCGTCGTCACGGCGGCTGTCGCGGCGCCTCTCTCCACCCAATTGTGGATCCTGGTGGTGCTCGGTGTGCTGTTCACCGGCGCAATTTCCCTGACAATCTACTTCCGTCGCTCGATCGCTCAACGATTCAGTGGCGGCTCCGAGCCCGCCGGGTCTGCATTGTGAGCCCGGTTATAGAAAGTCCGGTTGCTTCGCCGACCGAGGTGACGGCGTCCTCGCCCAAGAGGCGCGGATCACGGTCCCGGGCCACTCTGCCACTCTGGCTGCGCAGCGCCCCTGGCCGTGCTCGAACCCGCAAACCAGCACCAACCCCACGCGAGATCCGCTGGTGGGTCGGTGTGGTGTGGCTGTTGGTATCGACCCTGCTGCTGGGATTCGTCGCACATGTCACCGTCGTCGGCGGTCTGCAGCACGCACGCGCCCAGTACGTGCTCTATCAGCAGCTTCGCACCGATTTGGCCCTCGCCACCGCGCCTCTTGGCCAGCTGGACGTGAACAGCAAGCTCGTGGCTAATGGCACTCCGATCGGCTTGATGACCCTCACGCGTCTGGGCATCAGCGAAGTCGTTGTGCAGGGCACGCGGCCAGGAGATCTCATAGCGGGGCCGGGGCACCGCCGCGATACGGTGTTTCCGGGTCAGGCGGGTACGAGTATCGTGATGGGCCGGCAGGCAACCTATGGCGGCCCGTTTGGAGCGCTCAGCGGTGTGGTGCCCGGCGACCAGATCACGTTCACAACAGGTCAGGGCACGAGCAAGTTCACCGTCTTCGGCATCCGCAGGGAGGGTGATTTGCAACCCGAGGGCTTGAAGCCCGGCAAGGGTCGCCTCGAGTTGATAACCGCGGACGGCGTTCCGCTTGCACCATCCGGGGCCCTACACATCGACGCTTCCTTGACCAGCGCGGCGCTCCCCGCGCCCACCCCCTCCTTCACCAAGGAGGTGCTCGACCCCAGCGAACTCGCAATGGCGTCCGACAAATCTGGCGGCTTCACTACCCTGTTTTGGTTGACCTGGCTGACCATCGCCGTCGTCGCCCTGCGGTGGGTGCGCTCGCGATGGGGCATGTGGCAGACCTGGATCATTTCCCTGCCAGTGTTGTTGACCCTCGGTGGCGCGACCGCCGGTGCAGCCATGACTAATCTCCCCAACCTGCTTTAGCCCAACCCGAGGATGACATGAATGAATCGATCAGGGCGTGCGCCAGCGCCGCACCCCAAAACAACGCCGCGTTGTTCACCGAAGTCGCTGAGCAGTCGTGCCGAAAAAAAGAGCCGAACACCCCTGCCCATTCCCGGGCTCTGTGAGCACGATGGAGAACTCGATGTCCGCCGCCACGCGTCCTGATCCGGAGACCCTGGTACTCGCCGCGGTCGCCTTGACAGCCCTCAACCCGATCGAACAAGCACCGCGGGGAACCGATGCTGATAGTGATTCGCCGGACCACGACGAGACCCTCGATATTCGTCTCGACGCCGAAGCCCTGCGGATTCGCGCCGAGGCCACCCCCAAACGTGAGCTCACCATGCTTGAGGCGCGTTCGATCTCAGCCTGGTTCGGCGACCATAAGGTGCTTGACAGGGTGTCGCTCACCATGGAGGCCGGCAAGATCACGGCGCTCATCGGGCCGTCCGGGTGCGGCAAGTCAACTTTTCTCCGCATCCTCAACCGCATGCACGAGATGATCCCCTCAGCAGCCCTCGCCGGTGAGGTACTGCTCGACGGCGAAGATATCTACGCGGCCAAGCGTCGTCTCACCGACGCGCGCCGTGATATCGGCATGGTGTTTCAAAAGCCGAACCCCTTTCCGGGTATGTCGATTTATGAAAACGTTGTGTCCGGCCTCAAGCTCACTGGCGTCCGCTCAGGACGAGACGCAAAGGATTCCCTGGTGGAGGAATGTCTCATCAAGGCTGGCCTCTGGAAAGAGGTGCGCGACCGATTGCGTCAGCCTGGCGGGGGCCTCTCCGGAGGTCAGCAGCAAAGACTCTGCATCGCGCGGTCGCTTGCGGTGCGTCCGAAGGTGCTGCTAATGGACGAGCCATGTTCCGCACTCGACCCCACTTCGACCCGGGTGATCGAGGAAACCATGCTCGAACTCGCCCACGAGGTGACCATTGTGATCGTCACCCACAACATGCAGCAAGCTCAGCGCGTTTCTGACAACTGCGCCTTTTTTCTCGCCTCGCAGGGGACGCCGGGCGGTATCGTCGAGCACGGCGACACCGGGGTGATGTTCGACAGCCCCACGGACTCTCGCACTTTCGACTACGTCAACGGCCGGTTCGGATAGCGCGGGTGCGAGCCTTGCACGCTGTGCTTGCGGCGCTGCAGTGTGCAGCGCTGCTGGCGATCGCCGGATGGGGAGCTGCTCTATGGGCGACGTCCGCGCAAGCGAAATCGACGACACCAAGTTACGCCCGGGCGGAAGTCGGCCCCCAGCCGGTCGCGCTTCCCGAGACGACGGTCGTAGCGCCGGTCGCAGGGTCTGTCGCTGCGTCCGTCGTTGCGCCTGCCGTCTCAAATAGCGCACGCATCGATCCGAGTTGGCTCGACACCGTGTCGTTGAACACCGGCATCCCGCGCATCGCCCTCGCGGCATACGCGGGGGCGGCAACCGTGCTTGCTGAGAGCTCGCCACAGTGTCACTTGGGCTGGAACACGCTCGCGGCAATCGGTCATATCGAATCGGACGATGGGCGGCACGGCGGGGCGATCCTGAGCGACAACGGCTACTCGAGTGTGCCGATCATCGGACCGAGACTCGACGGCGGTGCGTTTGCGGGCATCCATGATTCGGACGGGGGAGTGTGGGACGGCGATAGTGTCTGGGATCACGCGGTGGGTCCGTTCCAGTTCATCCCGCAGACTTGGCGCACTTGGGGCGCCGACGGCAATGGTGACGGTCAGGCCAATCCCAACCAGCTGGATGATGCGGCCCTGACCGCGGCTCGGTACCTCTGCCACGCGGGCGATATGTCGACGGTCGACGGCTGGCGGCGAGCGATATTCTCCTACAACCACTCGGAGAGCTACGTGGACGATGTCGCGAAAGTGGCCAACTCGTACCGCTCCTAGTTGAAGCCTCAGTCGAAATCCAGGCTGAGCTTGCGCAGTAGTCCGGCCAGTCGCTCCTGGTCGGCCGCGGAGAGTCCGTCGAGCAGCTCGTTCTCCGACACCAGCAGCGTGCTGATTGCTGTGTCAACACGCTGACGACCATCCGCGGACATCGTGACCAGGATACCGCGACCATCGTTCGGGTCGGTGTGGCGCTCCACGAGAGAGCGTGTGACGAGGCGATCGATTCGATTCGTCATGGTGCCACTCGAGACGAGGGTCTGCTGCAGAAGCGCCTTCGGGCTCAGCTGATACGGGAAT
>JACMOZ010000194.1 GCA_014377785.1 Aeromicrobium sp. | reverse complement strand
CCAGGGTCCGGCCTTTCTCGTCAGGCGTTCCTTGTCCGGCACGAGCCGGTGGTGAGCGGGTGGTGAGCGGGTGAGCTAGTTGCCGTCGGCAGTCGACGGCGACGGGCTCGGCGTCGCCGAGGAGTCTTCGCTGAAACTGTCCCCGGCGGCCTTCGACACCGCGGTCGCGAAGTCTGCGGCGTTGTCGATTGCTCCGCCGTACTTCTTGCCGTTGATGATCACGGTAGGAGTGGACGAGAGATTCTTCACATCCGTGCCGGCGAGCGGATCGGTCGTCGCCCGGGCGGTCGCGGCATTCGTCCACGACTTGAACTTCTGGTCGGTGATGCAGTTGGCGATGGAATCGGCCTTGCCCACCTTCGCCTTCTTCGTGAGCGAGATGATCTGGTCGTCCGTGAGGCCCTCGGTGTTCTCCTTGGGTTGGTTCTCGAAGAGCAGCGCGCTGAAGTCGAAGAACTGGTTGGGCGAGTAGTTCGCCACGCAAGCGGCCGCGTTCGCGGACCGCGTGGAGTACTTCTTGCCGAGCGAGGACTGGTCGAGGATGGCGACCGGGTGAATCTCGAGAGTTGCCGCCCCCGTTGAGACCCACTTTTTGATCTGCTCCGCGTTGGTCGCTTCGAAGTCACCGCAGTAGGGGCACTGGTAGTCGATGTAGACGCGCAGGTCGATCACGTTGGCGGCGTTGGTCTTGGACGGCACGGGCTTGGCACCCGGTTGGAGCGCTGCGGTCGGCACGGCCTTGAACCCCTGGCCGATCTTGATGCCGTCGCTGATCATGTTCGCGGGGCCGGGAGAAGGCGGCCGCACGCTGTTCACGATCACGAGACCGATGACGGCGACGATGGCGATCACCAGGACGGCGAGGCTGCCCTGCAGGATCACCCGACTGCGACGATCCTTCTTCTTCTGCTGTTCGCGCAGCGCACGGGCCTTCTCACGCGCAGCCTCACGCCTCTCGTTCTTGCTGAGACCTTTGTCACTCGAACCGTCGTAGGTCATCGAACCTCACTCGCTATCCATCAATGCCGTGGCCATCAGCCGCTGCAGTTTGCCGTGAGCGGAGCCCTAAGAACACTAGACACGCAGTCTGGGAAAAAGCCAAAGTGCCAGCCGCTTAAGCCTATCGAGGGGAATTGGCCCCCTGGTGCACCCTGTTCGAGTGGCATAATGGCCTTGCACTACCATCCATTCACTACGGATCGTCCGGCACGTACCTGCCGGTGAAGGAGTTGTACAACCATGGCATCTGTCACTTTTGACAAAGCTACCCGCCTCTACCCCGGCTCGACGAAGCCCGCGGTCGACGCACTCGACCTGCACGTTGCGGACGGCGAGTTCCTCGTGCTCGTCGGACCCTCCGGCTGTGGGAAGTCCACGTCCCTGCGCATGCTCGCCGGGCTCGAAGGGGTCAACGACGGCAACATCCTCATCGGTGACCGCAACGTCACCGACGTTCCGCCGAAAGACCGCGACATCGCGATGGTTTTTCAAAACTACGCACTGTATCCGCACATGACTGTCGCAGAGAACATGGGTTTCGCCCTGAAGATCGCTGGCGTCAACAAAGACGAGCGCGCCACTCGCGTTCTCGAGGCAGCCAAGCTGCTCGACCTCGAGCCCTACCTCAGCCGCAAGCCGAAGGCGCTCTCCGGTGGCCAGCGCCAGCGCGTCGCTATGGGCCGCGCGATCGTT